>JBBRDK010000103.1:0-12996 GCA_038203955.1 Thermoanaerobaculia bacterium
GAAGTCGAGATCGGCGGCTACCGGCTCTTCGCGAGTTATCACCCGAGCCAGCAGAACACCTTCACGGGCAAGCTCACCCAGGACATGCTTCAGGCCGTCCTCGCGCGGGCGAAGCGGAGCGCGGCGCCGGAGGATTCCGGCGTCAGTGCCCCTGCGTATGTCCCGGCTGAGAAACTCCTTCGAGGACCCGGCCGGCCTCGCTCCTCCCGGTCGCGCGCGCCACGTCCGCCGTCGAGATGACGCCGACGAGTCGCGGCCCGTCGCAGACGAGGATCCGGCGGACCTGCGCTTTTTCCATCATCCGCGTGACCTCGGAAACGTCCGTATCGGGATCGCACCGGACGATGTCGGACTTCATGACGTCCTCCGCCCGGACGTCGGACGGCTTGCGGTCCTCCTCGCCCAGGTAGAGGGCGACGTCGCGGTCCGTGACGACGCCGATCACCCGCGCCTCTCCGTTGCCGCCCGTGATGGGCACGAGCCCGCAGTCCTCTTCCCGCATGATCTCGACGACGTCCCGCAGGGTGTCGCTCGCCTCGCACGTCTCGGGATCCTTCGTCATCAAATCCTGTGCCTTCATGGCGCCTCCTTGAAAGGCTGAGTTGAGTGCAGGATCCGTTCCCGCTCGGGTCTATCCCCCTCTCCCCGCGCCCGGGGAGAAGTTGGGTCGAGGGGCAGTTCCTCTGGTGACTGAGCCGCTGCGGGTCGCCCCCCTCACCCTTCCTCTCCTGCTTTCCCCCGCTGTCGCGGGTGGAGAGGGGAGGACCGCGCCGGCTCGCGTCCTGACTATGGCCTGGAGAAGACTCCGGCGGGAGGCGAGACGGGACTTACAAACTCGAGAGTTACTTCTTGAACAGAGCGTCGAACGCCGCGCGGGACGTGTCGGGCGTCTCCGCGGCCCGCGTGCCGGTCAGGTCGAAGGAGCGAGTCGGTGAGAAGAGAGGGCACTCGTTGCGGAGCTTCTTCGAAGGCACGCGCGCCGGAATCTCCTTCCACCGGGCGCACTCCCAGCGCGCGCCCGTGTCGAAGTTCGAGCACTGGGCGCAGGCGTGCAGGTCGGCCCCGCACCGGGCGCACGTCGTGTCCGGACGCAGGCCGGTGACGTCCCGGTGTTTCTCGCCGCAGGCGCGGCAGGCGAAGACGAAAGGCTTGTTCTGGTCCGCCCCGCGGCCTCGAGGTCCCTCGGGACGGTCGGGCCGGGGTCCCGACGGGCGCCGCGGACCCGACTCGCCGCGGTCGGACTCCATGTAGCCGCGATGGCCGTATTTGCGATCGTTCATAAAGTAGCTATCAGCTGTCAGCTCTCAGCTTTCAGCTTTCAGCGATCAAGTCTCGGAAGGGCCGCGGGATCAACCTCGAAGTCTGGCCGATCGATCCTCCGACAGCCGACGACTAAGAATAGCGGAGTTTTCGAATTCTGAAGCAAGTTCCGCCATCGACGTACCCGGGGAGGGCCCCCGGGGGCAGCCGACAGCTGAGAGCTGACAGCTGACGGCTTTTCTACCTCTCCTCGCCTTTCAGCAGCAGGGGGTAGGGATTCACGGGCTCCCCCTTCCACCAGTGTTTTTCGGGGCCCAGGCGGAAGATCGCGAAATGAAGGTGGGGCGCCTCCGGGGACGCGTTGCCCGTCGATCCCACGTCGCCGACGCGTTCGCCCCGCGAGAGAGTCACTCCTTCCGCCAGCCCCGGCGCGTAGCGGTCGAGGTGGGCGTAGTAGTACGCCCAGGTGCCGGTGGGGTCGAACTGGTAGACCGTCAGCCCCCCCTGCTGGCTCGTGAAGAGCTTGGCGACCGTTCCGGTGGCCGCCGCGAGCACCGGCGTGCCGCGCGGAGCGAGGATATCGATCGCGTCGTGCGGCCGGGACCCGTTGCTTCGCGTCTCCAAGAAATTGTCCTTCAAGGCGGCAATCCGGGCTCCGTGCACCGGCAGGAGAAGCCGGCCCATGTCCGAGATCGCGAGGGCTCCCGCCAGCGGCGAAGAGGGCCGCGGAGTCTCCAGCGGCGCCGCGAGGGGAGCGGCGGCGGCCCCGGCGGCCGCGTGAGCGGTGGGCGCGGGAAACGGAATCGTCGGAAGAGGCGCCGGCGCCGACGGCGCAGAGCTCTCTCCGGCGGAACTGGAAACGTCGCGGCTGGTTCGCGAAAGCCAGTGTCCCGGCGCGAGCGCTCCCGTTCTCCACGCGACGGAGTAGAACGCCAGCGCTCCGGCGAGGAATCCGGCGACAAAGAGCAGCGCCCCTCGAGCGCGCACCGTCACTCCTCGAGGAGAGCGGGCGTGCCCGGCGAGACCATCTGCTGCAGCTCCCACACGTCCCAGTTCGTCAGCCGGATGCACCCGTGCGACTCGGTCTTGCCCACGTTCGCAGGCTCCGGCGTCCCGTGGATTCCATAGTGAGGCTTGGACAGGTCGATCCAGGCGACTCCGACCGGGTTGTTGGGTCCGGCCGGAATCCACTCCTTCCCCTCCCCGGGCCGCGCGTCCCAGAAGAGCTCCGGGTTGTAGCGAAAGCGCGGGTTCCGGGACACGCCCCGGATCTTCCACTCCCCGAGCGGCAGGGGGTCGTGCTCGCTTCCGATCGTGGCAGGGTACCAGGCGAGCGCGTTTCCCTGGTCGTCGTAGGCGGTCACCGATCGCTCGTTTTTCGAGACGCGGATGCGCGCGGCCCGGCCGGGGAGCGGAACGGCCACTCCGGGCACGATCAGCGTCTGCCCCGCCTGGTCGAATGTCGCGCCCGGGTTCAACGCTTTCAGCAGGCTCGGGCTCGCGTGGTATTTCTCCGCGAGACCCTCGAGCGGAGAGGAGTAATTCATGGCGGGCAGCTTCGCCTTCTCCGCCATGTCCTGGGGAATCGGCAGAAACGGGCCGGCCACGTCTTCGGGCGAGATCGGCGCCTGCACGAGCGCGGGCGCCGTGTCGGAGTTGAGTACGGCCCAGGTCGCCGCGTCCACTTCGCCGGTTTCCGGGAGGCTCTTCGCTTTCTGAAAAGCGGCGATCGCTTTTTTCAGGCTGCTCCCGTACTTCGCGTCTATTTCCCCCGGAGAGAAGTGGGCGCGCGCCAGAAGCACCTGCGCCCGCAGGACCGCGCCGTGGCTGGCGCCAGGCCGCACCGGCGCGGCCAGCGCCGGATTGTTGACGGTGGCGGCGTGGATCCCGACGGATGCCGTTTTCGCCGGCCGCGAGGCCCGCGGCTTTCGAGTCGGCGCGCGGCGCGGGCTCGCCGACGCGGGAATCGCTCCGACGGCAACGAAGAGACAGAGGAGGGCGCGGGCTGTGTGTGTCATGACGGCCGAGCCCGCAAGAACAATGCCCGGGCGGTGGTCTGGTCGAGCTGCCAGGGATCGGCCGGGAAGGCGAAGGGCCCCCCCCTTTGCTCCCTCGCCACGCGCGGGGAGAGGGGCTGGGGTGTGGGGAGCTGGCTCGCGGAATCGTTCATCGAAGGCCGCCGCGTTCCAAACGCGACCTCTCGCGCCCGGAATAGAATCCCCATCTTGGCCTTTCCATCGGGCTCCCGCCTCGGCCTCTCCGAGATCCTGAGGCCTCTCGACGCGGAATTCATCCGATGATCGCTCCGGGAAAAGAGGCCGCCGTGCTCTCTCCCGACTCGGCCGCGCCAATCCGGGCCGAGATCTTCTCGACCGAGAGGCTCGAACAGTTCGCCGAGGCGCTTGCCGCATCGCATTCCGTTCTTCCCGGAAGGCGGCGGGGACGCGGCGTCTTGAAACGGCTGGAGGAGAACAGCCGCGTCCTCCTGACTTCCTATCGATCCATCGCGGACTCGATGCGACGGGAAGGCGGGATTACGCCTGCGGCCGAATGGCTCGTCGACAACTTCCATCTCGTCGAAGAGCAGATCCGGGAGATCCGCCAGGACCTCCCGTCCCGCTTCTACACGGAGCTGCCGAAGCTCGGATCCGGTCCCTTCGCCGGACTCCCGCGCGTGTACACCATCGCATGGGCCTTCGTCGCGCACACCGACAGCTACTTCGAGATCGAAACGCTCCGCCGTTTCATCTCCGCCTATCAGCGCGTCCAGACCTTGAAGATCGGCGAGCTCTGGGCGCTCGCGATCTCGCTCCGGCTCGTCCTCGTCGAGAATCTTCGCCGCCTGATCGAGGAAATGGACGAGCGCCACGGTGCGCGGGAGAAGGCCGACATCCTCGCCGACGTGTTCCTCCTCGGAGGCTCCGCTCCCGCCTCGGGCCCCAGCGCGGCGTCGCGTCTCGCGGCCCTCGACCGCGTCCCCCTCCGGCGGGAATTTGTCGTTCGGCTTCTCGCGCGCCTCCGGGAACAGGACCCCGCGGTAACTCCCGCGCTCCAGTGGCTCGATACCCGATTGTCGTCGGAGGGCCTGAACGCGGATGAGCTCGTGCGGCTGGAACAGCAGGCCCAGGTCGCGACGCACGTCAGCGTCCGCAACGTGATCACGACGATGCGCCTGCTCTCCGCCGTCGACTGGAACGCGTTCTTCGAAAGCGTCAGCGTCGTCGAGGCCGCGCTTCGGGAGGGAACCCGCGTCGGCGAGATGGATTTTGCGACGCGCGACCGGTACCGGCACGCCGTGGAAGAGCTGGCGAAGACGAGCGAGTTCACGGAGACGCAGGTCGCCCGCCGCGCGGCCGCGCATGCCCGGGAAGCGCCGGACCCGGAGGCGCCGGGCCGCCTTCGGGACCCCGGACACTTTCTGATCTCTTCCGGTCGGGAGGCATTCGAGAAGGAGCTCGCCTGCCGCGTGCCCCTCGCGCAGAGGATTCGGCGCGCGTTCGTCCGGTGGGCGACGCCCGGCTATCTCGGAAGCATCTTCGTCCTGACCGCGGCGATGGTCGCCGTGCCGCTCGTCCTCGCGGGGTACGGCTCCGCTCCGGTCCCCCTCCTGTGGCTTCTCGCGTTGCTCGCGCTCGTCCCCGCCTCGGAGCTTGCGATCGCCGTCGTGAACCGGGACGTGACGGAGATCCTCGGCCCGCGCCGCCTCCCGAAGCTCGAATTTCTCCGCGGGGTCCCGCTCGAAGCCCGGACGCTGGTCGCGGTCCCCGTGCTGCTGACGGAGGAGTCGGGGATTCTGGAGGCGATCGAACGGCTGGAGGTCCATTACCTCGGCAATGGAGAGGGAGAGGTTTTCTTCGCGCTGCTCTCCGACTGGGAGGACTCTTCCTCCGAAGCGGCCGAAGAAGACGAAGCGCTTCTGGCGGCGGCCGTCTCCGCCATGGCCGATCTCAACGAGAGGTACGGACCGGGCCCGGGCGATCTGCCGCGGTTCTATCTCTTCCACCGCAAGCGCGTGTGGAATCCCGCCGAGGGCGTCTGGATGGGCTGGGAGAGGAAGCGCGGCAAGCTCCACGAGCTGGACCGGCTCCTGAGGGGCGCCCGCGATACGACATTCCTCCCGACCGCCGGCGCCTTCGTCGAGGCCCCCGATCGTGTGCGCTACGTCGTGACGCTCGACGCGGACACGCGTCTGGCGCGCGACGACGTCGCGTGGCTGGCGGGGACGATGGCGCACCCCTTGAACGAGCCGGTCTTCGATCGCCCAACCGGGCGCGTCGTCGAAGGCTACGGGGTTCTCCAGCCGGGTGTCACGCCGATGCTGCCCGCGATCGGAGCCGGGACTCTGTATCAGCGCCTCTTCTCCGGGCCGAGAGGGATCGATCCCTACGCGTTCGCGGTCTCCGACGTCTACCAGGACCTGTTCGGAGAGGGTATTTACACGGGCAAAGGCATCTACGACGTCGCCGCCTTCGAGCGGGCGCTTTCGAATCGCGTTCCCCAGAACGCGCTCCTCTCTCACGACCTGTTCGAGGGGCTCTACGCGCGGGCGGGCCTCGTCTCCGACATCCTCCTGTTCGAAGAGTTCCCCGGGCACTACGAGGTGGCTGCTTCCCGGCAGCACCGGTGGACGCGTGGCGACTGGCAGCTTCTTCCCTGGCTCCGCCCGCACGTTCCCGACGCCGCGCGGCAGCGGGTCCCGAATCCCCTTCCTTCGATCGCGCGCTGGAAGATCCTGGACAACCTCCGGCGTTCCCTGTTCGCGCCCGCCGCCGTCGCCCTGCTGATCACGAGCTGGCTCGCGGCCGGCGCGCGGCCCCCGGTGTGGGCGGCCTTCGTTCTCGGGACGATCGCGTTGCCCGGCGTCTTCGCCTTCCTCGCGGAGCTGATGCCGCGGCGGCGGGGCATCGCCAAGCGCAGCTTTCTCCGCGGGCTGGGGGCCGACGTCCTGCAGTGGGGCGGCCAGACGGCCCTTCGCGTGGCGTTTCTCGCGCACCAGGCGTGGATGTTTTCGGACGCGATCCTCCGCACTCTCGTTCGCCTCGTGTTGACGCGCCGCCACCTGCTCGAGTGGACGCCGGCGGCCAAAGCGCATCTCGTTCTGGACCTGAAGGTGTCGGGCTTCTACCGCCGGATGATCGGGGCCGTCGCGATCGCCGGCGCCGTCCTTCTCGCGCCGTGGATGGTCCCGTCCGCGCTGCCATGGGCGTTCGGGTTCGGCCTTCTCTGGGCGTTGTCTCCGCTCATCGCCCGCACCGTTTCCCTGCCTCCCCGCGTCATCGAGGAGGCGCCGCTCTCCGCCGCCGACGCGGGAGAGCTCCGTCTCGTCGCGCGCCGGACCTGGCGGTACTTCGAGGACTTCGCCGGACCGCAGGAGAACTTCCTGCCCGCGGACAACTTCCAGGAGACGCCCGCGCCGGTCGTCGCGCGTCGGACGTCTCCGACCAACATCGGGCTCGGCTTTCTCTCGACCGCGGCCGCCGCCGACTTCGAATGGATCGGGAGCCTCGAGATGAGCGAGAGACTCCAGAGGGCGTTCTCGACGCTCGAAAAGCTGGAACGCCACCGCGGCCATTTTTTCAACTGGTATGACGTCGCGAGCCTCGCTCCCCTCGAGCCGCGATACGTGTCGACGGTGGACAGCGGCAACCTCGCGGGCTTCCTGATCGCGCTGCGCCACGCCTGCCTCTCCCGCCGGGAGCGGCCGCTCTGGTCGCCCGAGGGACTCCTCGGGGTGGCCGATTCCGTCGTGCTCCTGCGGGAGAGCATGGAGGGGCTGACGGCGCGGCGGGAAGGAGCCGTCACGCGGCGCCAGCTCGAGTCGCCGGCCGCGGAGCTCTCGACCCTTCTCGCTCCGGCGCCGGGAACCGCGTCCGAATGGCTCGGCCGGTGGGAGGTCCTCGCGCGGCACGCCGACACGCTCCTCGACACGGCGCACGCGCTGGCGCTCGAGGAGCCTGGAGCGGTCTCGGAAGAGGCGGTCGACTGGGCTCGGGCGGCACGCGGAACGATCGCGAGCGCCCGGAAAGACGCCACGGCGCTCTTCGGGTGGGCGTCCCCCGCAGGCGAGCTCGGCGACCCGGCGCGGGCGATTCTCGAGGAGCTCGAGCGCGAGGAGATCTCGCTCGCCGCCGCGGGAGACCGCTTCGAGACGGCGGCTCTGGCGCTGCGGGAGGTGGCCGACCGGTCTCCGGGGCTCGTCTCCCGGATCTCTTCGCTCGAGCGTTGCGCCGACGCCGCGCGGGCGCTCGCGCAGAGGTTTCTCGACACGGCGCGCGACGCCTCGCGATACCTCGAAGAGATGGACTTCCGGTTCCTCTTCGACCCCGAGCGCAAGCTCTTCTCGATCGGGTACCGCGCCGCGGACGGGCGCCTCGACTCCGGCTACTACGACCTCCTGGCCTCCGAGGCGCGTCTCGCGAGCTTCCTCGCGATCGCGCGCGGCGACGTGCCCGCTTCGCACTGGTATCGCCTCGGCCGGGCGTTGACGCCGGTGGGGAAGGGGTCGGCGCTCATCTCATGGTCCGGTTCGATGTTCGAGTACCTGATGCCCGACCTCGTTCTCGACGTTCCCGGAGGGAGCCT
Source organism: Thermoanaerobaculia bacterium (assembly GCA_038203955.1). GTDB lineage: Bacteria > Acidobacteriota > Thermoanaerobaculia > UBA5066 > Gp7-AA6 > JALYUA01. The sequence continues at coordinate 7,843 of JBBRDK010000103.1, forward strand.
GCTCGACCAGACGAGCCGGCTCGTCGTCGCGCGTCAGATCCGTTTCGGGGAGGAGCGGGGCGTTCCCTGGGGCGTCTCCGAGGCCGCCTACAACGCGCGCGATCTCGATTTCACGTACCAGTACTCGAACTTCGGCGTCAGCGGGCTCGGCCTGAAGCGGGGGCTCTCCGAAGATCTCGTGGTCGCGCCGTACGCGACCGGCCTCGCCGCGATGATCGACCCGTCCGCAGCGGCGAAGAATTTCCGCCGTTTCGCGGAGATTGGCGCGCGCGGCCGGTACGGATTTTACGAGTCGATCGACGCGACACCGTCCCGGCTGCCCGCCGGAGAAAAAATCGCGATCGTCCGGGCCTTCATGGCCCATCACCAGGGGATGACGATCGTCGCGGTGGCCAACGTGCTCCTCGAGGGCGTCATGCGCCGGCGGTTCCACTCCGAGCCGTCCGTCCAGGCGACGGAGATGCTCCTCCAGGAGCGCACGCCTCGCGCGGTCGCGGTCGCCCGCCCCCGAGCCGAAGAAGTGCGCTCGCCCCTTCATGTCCGCGATTTCGTTCCCCCGGTGCTCCGCCGGTTCCGGTCCCCCCACGATCCGATTCCGCGCGGCCACATCCTCTCAAACGGCCGCTACAGCGTGATGACGACCGCGGCCGGGTCCGGGTACAGCCGCTGGAAGGATCGGGACATCTCGCGGTGGCGAGAGGACGTCACCCGCGACGACTGGGGAACTTACGTCTTCCTGCGCGATACGCAGAGCCTTCGTGTCTGGTCCGCGGGTTATCAGCCGTCGGGCGTGGAGGCGGATTCCTACGAGGCCGTTTTCTACGAAGACCGCGTCGAGATCCACCGCAAAGACGGCCCGATCGCGACCGCTCTCCTGATCGTGGTCTCTCCGGAGGCCGACGCCGAGGTGCGCCAGCTCTCGCTGACGAACTACGGGACCCGCCCCAGGGAGATCGAAGTGACCTCCTATCTCGAGCTGGCGCTGGCGTCCCCGGCCGGCGATTCCTCGCATCCCGCATTTTCGAAGCTGTTCGTCCAGACCGAGTTTCTCCCGGGCCCGGAGGCGCTGCTCGCGCACCGGCGGCCCCGTGAAGCGTCGGAGGCGCCGATCTGGGCGGCGCACGCCGCGCGCGTCGACGGCGAGACGGTGGGCACTCTCGAGTACGAGACCGATCGGGCGCGGTTTCTCGGCCGCGGGCGGACGGTCCGAAACCCGGCGTCGCTCGAAGCGGGCCGTCTTCTTTCGAATACGACGGGGCCGGTCCTGGACCCCGTGTTCTCGCTGCGGCGTCGCGTCCTCATCCGTCCGGGCGAGACGGCGCGCATCCAGTACGTCACCCTGGCGGCCGACAGCCGCGAGGAAGCGATCGGGCTCGTCGACAAATACCGGGAAGGAGCCGCCTTCGACCGAACCACGATGCTCGCATGGACACAGGCTCAGATCCAGCTGCGCCACCTCTCGATCACGCCCGACGAAGCGCACCTCTTCCAGAGACTCGCGACCCGGTTGGTCTATTTCGACCCGAGCCTTCGCGCGCCGGGCGAAGTGCTCGCGCGGAATCGGAAAGGAAAGTCGGGCCTCTGGCGCCACGGGATCTCCGGAGACCATCCCATCGTCCTGCTTCGGATCGACAGCGAGGACGATCAGGACATCGTCCGCCAGCTCCTCCGGGCCCACGAATACTTCCGCCTGAAGCGCCTGGTCGTCGATCTCGCCGTCATCAACGAGCAGGCCACGTCCTACGGAGAGGATCTGCAGGGCGCGCTCGAGGCGCTCGTGCGGACGCGCCAGCGCATCTCCGGAGAGGCCGGAGACACCGGCGGGATCTTCGTCCTCCGAGGCGACCGCCTGACCGACGAAGACCGGGACCTCCTCCTGACGGCGGCGCGCGTCGTTCTGCTCTCCCGCCACGGGAGCCTCTCCGAGCAGATCGTGCGTCTGCTTCGCGCGACTCCGGCCCCCCCGGCCCCGCGGGCGGTGCCGTTGAGACGGGTCGCCGCGGAGACGACGCCCCCTTCGCAGCAGGGACTGGAGTTCTTCAACGGGCTGGGCGGCTTCGATCAGGACGGCCGCGAATACGTGACCATCCTCGGCGAGCGGCAGTGGACTCCCGCGCCCTGGATCAACGTCGTCGCGAACCCGAATTTCGGCTTCCTGGTCTCCGACTCGGGAAGCGGTTACACGTGGGCGGGCAACAGCCGCGAGAACCAGTTGACGCCCTGGTCGAACGACCCGGTGAGCGATCCTCCCGGCGAGGCCATCCTCGTGCGCGACGAGGAGACGGGAGAAGTGTTCGGCGTGACGGCGCTGCCCGTCCGCGACGACGCTCCCTATGTCGCCCGGCACGGGCAGGGATATAGCCGCTTCGAGCACGACGTGTCGGGACTCCGGCTCGAGCTCCTCCAGTTCGTGCCGGTCGACGAGAGCGTCAAGATTTCCCGGCTCACTCTGGAAAACCGTTCGTCGGAGACGCGCATTCTCTCGGTGAACGCGTATGCGGAGTGGACGCTCGGGACTTCGCGCAGCGCGATGGCGCCCTTCATCGTCACCGAGCGCGACGGCGAGACGGGAGCCCTGCTGGCGCGAAACGCCTGGAACGAGGATTTCCAGGGGGTCGCCTTCGCGGACCTCGGCGCGGCCGTGAGCGCCTGGACGACCGACCGAACGGAATTCCTCGGCCGCAACGGGCGTCTCGAAACCGCTTCCGGCCTCGCCCGGGGCGCGCGGCTGTCCGGCCGCGTCGGCGCGGGCTTCGACCCGTGCGCCGCGCTCCAGACGAAGATCCGCCTCGCCCCCGGAGAGAAGCGCTCGGTCGTCTTCCTCCTCGGGCACGCCCGGGACGAGGCTGCAGCGCGATCGCTCGTGAGGCGTTTCCGCTCCGACGGCATCGACGCCGCGTTCGGGGCCGTCCAGCGGCAGTGGGACGACGTCTTAGGCGCTCTCAAAGTCTCGACCCCGGACCGCTCGATGGACCTCATGCTGAACCGCTGGCTGCTCTACCAGACGCTCGCCTGCCGGGTGTGGGGCCGGTCCGCGTTCTACCAGGCGGGCGGCGCGTTCGGCTTCCGCGACCAGCTCCAGGACGTCCTGGCCCTGACGGTCTCGCGGCGGGACCTGACGCGCGAACAGATCCTCGGAGCCGCGTCGCGGCAGTTTCCCGAGGGCGACGTCCAGCACTGGTGGCACGTCCCCTCCGGAAAGGGCGTTCGCACGCGCATCTCGGACGACCGCATCTGGCTGCCGTACTGCGTCATTCACTACCTCGACGTGACGGAGGACCGGGCGATCTTGGACGAGCGCCTTCCATTTTTAAAGGGCGCGCCCTTAGCCCCCGGAGAAGCCGAGCGGTTCTTCCAGCCGGAGATCTCGCTGGAGGACGCGACGCTCTACGAGCATTGCGCGCGCGCTCTCGACGTGAGCCTCGCGGCCGGCGAGCGCGGGCTCCCGCTCATGGGGACGGGGGACTGGAACGACGGGATGAACCGGATCGGAGAGCACGGAAAGGGGGAGAGCATCTGGCTCGGATGGTTCCTCCACACGGCCCTCTGGGAGTTCACCTCGATCGCGGAGAAGCGGGGCGAGACGGAGCGGGCGGAACGCTGGCGCACGCGCGTCGCAGAGCTCAAGAAAGCGCTCGAGGGCGCGGGGTGGGACGGCAACTGGTACCGGCGGGCGTATTTCGACGACGGAACGCCGGTCGGATCCGCGGTGAACGAAGAATGCCGGATCGACTCGATCGCGCAGTCGTGGGCCGCGATCTCGGGAGCCGGCGATCCCGAGCGCGTGCGCCGGGCGATGGCCGCCGTCGAGGAATACCTGGTGCGCCGCGGCGACGGGCTCGTCCTCCTCTTCACGCCGCCCTTCGACCGCGCGCCGGTCGATCCTGGCTACATCAAGGGGTATCTCCCCGGCGTCCGGGAGAACGGGGGCCAGTACACGCACGCCGCGCTGTGGTGCGTCATCGCGTTCGCGGCACTCGGCGAAGGGGACAAGGCGACCGAGCTCTTCTCGATCCTGAACCCCGTCAACCATGCGTCGACCCGCGCCGGCCTCCACCGCTACAAGGTCGAGCCGTACGTCGCGGCGGCCGACATCTACAACGAGGTGCCCCACATCGGACGGGGCGGCTGGACCTGGTACACGGGCTCCGCAGGGTGGATGTATCGCGCGGGAGTCGAATGGATCCTGGGGTTCCGCCTGCGGGGGACCTCGCTCCATCTCGATCCCTGCATCCCGCGGTCGTGGGAGGGATTCGAGATCGCCTTCCGGTACCACTCCGCGCGCTACGAGCTCTCCGTCAGGAACCCGAACGGCGCGACGCGCGGGATCGCGTCCGTCGAGATCGACGGCACCCTGCAGCCGAAGGGCGCCCGCGAGATCCCGCTGGTCGACGACGGCCAGGCGCACCGCATCCACGTCGTCATGGGTTGATCGGCGCGCACGTCCCGGCTCACTTCGGGACGGGGACCGCGACCACGACCAGGCGCCTCGGCGCGGGTCCGATGTAGTTGAACGGGTAGCAGGTGATGAGCGTCAGGCGCGGGCTCGCGGAGGGCTCGAGGACGCGGACCGCGTCCGGCTTGACGATCTCCCGGGAGACGACCCGGTAGCGGCGGTTTCCCGGGGGAGCGTCGAGCTCGATCTCGGTGCCCGCCGTCAGCCAGCCGAGGCGCCGGAAGTGGGAGTCTCGATGGCCGGTGATCACGCAGTTGTTGAGGGGTCCCGCCGCTCCCGGCATCTCCGTCCCGGGGACGTGCCCGGGCCCCTTCTCCAGCGTGTCCTGGTCGGCGCCCGCGAAGACGACCGCGTCGATCCGGGCGATCGGGACTTTCAGGCGGGCGATCGGCTCGCCGTAGGGATAGTCGGGGGGGATCGCGCCCGAGTGCGGGATGTCGTCCGAATCGAGGCCGAGCCTGTCCGAGGCGCGCTCGACTCCGGGATTCTCGCGGCGGCCGCGACCGGCGAGCTGCCGCTTTCCCTGGGCCTGGGCCTGCCACCCGCGCACGTAGTGGCGCGCCGCCACGCCGCAGAGGGCGAGGCCGGTGACGATCAGGAGCGCCGAAAGGAGCCGCCGGGTCCGCATGCCGCCTCCTCAAACCGGAGGCTGCGAAGAATAATCCGTCCCGGGCGGGCCGCGGGCGGGCGGCGGGGAA
>JBBRDK010000104.1:0-12992 GCA_038203955.1 Thermoanaerobaculia bacterium
GGATCCTGGCTGCGAATCGGGGCGCAGCAGACGCCCTGGGTGGATTTCATCGACGGAATCTACCGATACCGGTTTCAGGGCACGACGTTCGAAGATCGGGAGACTTTTCTGTCCTCGTCGGATCTGGGCCTTTCGGTCCACTGGAACATGCCGATGAATTACGGCGATGTGCACGTCGGTGTCTACAACGGCGACACCTATACCGCTCCGGAGGCGAACGATCAGAAGGCGTTCCAGGCGCGCGTCACGGTTCGACCGGCGCCCGGAGTCGCGGTCGTGCGTGGTCTCCGGATCACCGGTTTCTACGACGGGGATCACTACCAGAAGGACGCCGAACGGAAACGAGCGATCGGGGCGGTCACGTTCGAGCACCCGTACTTCAACGTCGGAGTTCACTACCTGGATGCGAAAGACCGGACGTCGCGGACGAAAGCGTTCTCGACGCATGCGGCGGGCTGGTCGGCATGGGTCACTCCGAGAACCCCGTTTGGTCTCGAAGCGCTGCTCCGGTACGACGAGCTGAAGCCCAACAAGGACAACAACACGCTCGACCCGAATGGGAAGAAGAAGCGTTTCATCGGAGGACTCGCCTACTGGTTTCCCGTCCCCAAGGCGGGTATCGCCGCGGCCCTGCTCGCCGACTACGAGAACGTCAAGTACGAGAAGTTCGCCCCGTCCAACGCGAACAACAAGCCGGAGGAGAAGCGCTACGCGCTCCACACGCTCTTCAACTTCTAGTTCACGTCGAATTCACTTGGATTTAACGTCCAAAATTCATATTCCATTCTGAGGTGAGCAAATGAAAATCTTCAGACTCCTGACCCTCTCGGCGATCGCCCTCGCAACGGCGATTCTTCCGGCATCCGCGCAGAACGTTCGGATCAACGGGGCGGGGGCGACCTTCCCTTTCCCCATCTATTCCAAGTGGTTTTCCGAGTACAACAAGCTCCACCCGGAAGTCCAGATCAACTATCAGTCGATCGGTTCCGGCGGGGGAATTCGCCAGCTGACGAACCAGACTGTTTTCTTCGGGGCGACCGACGGACCGATGACTCCCGACCAGCTGCAGCAGGCAGGCGGCAAGGTGGTTCACCTTCCGACCGTGCTCGGGGGTGTGGTTCCCGTCTACAACATCCCCGGCGTGGACGCCCAGCTGAAATTCTCCGGCAAAGTACTGGCGGACATCATCCTCGGCAAGGTCAACAAGTGGAACGACGGCGCTATCACGGCTTTGAACCCCGGAGTCAAACTGCCGGCCACCGACATCACCGTGTGCCACCGCTCGGACGGGTCCGGGACGACCTACATTTTCGTCGACTACCTCTCGAAAGTATCTCCCGACTTCAAGAAGACCGTGGGTGTGGCGACGTCGGTCAACTGGCCGGTGGGCGTGGGTGGGAAGGGCAACGAGGGCGTCGCCGGACTCGTGAAACAGACCCCGGGTTCCATCGGCTACGTCGAGCTGATTTACGCCATCCAGAACAAGATCGACTACGGTTCCGTACAGAACATGGCCGGGGAGTTCGTTCGCGCCTCGGTGGAGTCGGTGACGGCCGCCGCCGCAGCCGCCTCGGCCAAGATGCCGCCGGACTTTCGCGTCTCCATCACCAATGCGCCCGGCCCGGGCGTCTATCCGATCTCGTCTTTTACCTGGCTGCTGTTCTACGAAAGCCCGAAGGACAGGCAGCGCGCGAAGATCATGAAAGACTTCACGCGGTGGGCGCTCACCGACGGACAGAAATACGCCGCCGAGCTGGGCTATTCGCCGCTTCCTGAGGGCGTCGTGCAGCTCGAGCTCAAGGCCCTCGACCGCATCAAGGCCTGATCGCTTGGTCGCCAGCAAGATCCCGCCCCCCCGGAGGTCGGCCGACGATCGCGGCTTCCGTGTGGGGACGGGATTCTTCGCGTTTCTGGTGGTGCTGCTCGTCGCCGGCATCGGCTTCGAGCTGTTCCGCACGTCCCATCTGACGATCGCGAAGTTTGGATTCAACTTCTGGCGCACGAAGACCTGGGACCCTGTCTCGGGGGAGTTCGGGGCGCTGCCCTTCATCTGGGGAACCCTCTACTCGTCCATTCTCGCCATGATCCTGTCGACGCCGATCGCGATCGGCATCGCGATCTTCCTCTCTGAGCTCTCCCCGGGGCGCCTCCGGACGCCGCTGACGTTTCTGACGGAGCTCCTCGCGGCGATTCCTTCGATCGTTTACGGACTCTGGGGAATCTTCGTGCTTGTCCCTCTCGTGAGGAGCCTCGAAACCTTCACCCCGGCGTGGCTGAAGAAGGTCCCTCTTTTCTCGGGTCCTCCGCTCGGGGTGGGGATGCTGTCGGCGGCTCTCATCCTCGCGATCATGGTGATTCCGTTCTCGTCCTCGGTCGCGAGAGAGGTGCTGAGGGCAGTCCCCGCAACTCAGCGTGAGGCGGCCTACGCGCTCGGCGCCACGCGATGGGAAGCGATCAGAGCCGCTCTCTACTTCGGCCGCACCGGAATTCTCGGGGCAATCATGCTGGGATTCGGGCGAGCCCTGGGAGAGACCATGGCCGTGACGATGGTCATAGGAAACAATCCGCAGGTCAGCGCCTCGCTGTTCGCGCCGCAGCACACGATGGCTGCCGTGATCGCCAACGAGTTCACGGAGGCGGCGGACGATCTCTATCTCTCCGCGCTCGTCGAGATCGGTCTCGTTCTCTTCGTGCTGACGGTCGTCATCAACGGGATCTCGCGGTTCCTGATCTGGCGAACCGGACGAGTCGTCGTCGCGAACGAAACGGTCGTCGCCCCGGTCGCGCCGGCGGGAGTGCCCGTTTGAGCCGCTCGCGCCGCCGGAAGCTCTTCTCCAACCTCGTGGTCTTTCTCTGCGCTTCCGCCGTGGTCGTCGCTCTCATACCGCTCGCCTTCATCTTCTTCTACGTCATCAAACAGGGGTTTTCGTCTCTCAACTGGGACTTCTTTACGAAGATGCCGAAACCGGTCGGGGAGACCGGCGGCGGAATGGCCAACGCGATCGTAGGGACGCTGATGCTGATAGGAATCGCGTCGTCCCTCGCGATTCCCGTCGGGATGCTCTCCGGAATCTATCTCGCGGAATATTCCGGCGGAAAATTCGCGAGCGTCGTCCGATTCACGGCCGACGTCCTGAACGGTGTGCCCTCGATCGTCATCGGAATTTTTGCCTACGGTCTGGCGGTCATGCCCTTCAAGCGGTTCAGCGCGCTGGCCGGCGGAATGGCTCTCGGATTCATGATGATTCCGATCATCGCCCGAACGACCGAAGAGCTTCTGAAGCTCGTTCCCTCGAGTCTCCGCGAAGGCGCCCTCGCGCTCGGCGCGAGCCGCGCCCGGGCGTCCTTTTCGGTCATGGTCCCGGCGGCGCTGCCCGGAATCATGACGGGCATCCTGGTCGCACTCGCTCGTATCGCGGGCGAGACCGCGCCTCTTCTCTTCACCGCATTCAATAACCGCTTCTTCACCACCCGCCTCGACCAGCCGATTGCTTCGCTGACCGTTCAGGTCTACACCTACGCCATCTCGCCCTACGACGACTGGCACCGTCAGGCGTGGGCGGGCGCCCTCGTCCTGGTGGGGGTGGTCTTCGTCTTTTCCGTGCTCGCCCGAATCGTCACGAGGAGGCTCGAAAGGATGCACCGCACATGAGCGAAACGATGGCTCCTCGGCCGCCGGACACCGTGATCCGGCCCGGCTCCTTTCCCACGCCCCACGAACCGATGGTTCCCTCGAAGACTTCGGACCCCGTGCGCATGGAGACCAGAAACCTCGACTTTTTCTACGGCGCCAAACAGGCGCTCTACGAGATTTCGCTCCGGATTCCCGAGAAGTCCGTCACGGCCTTCATCGGACCGTCGGGGTGCGGAAAGTCCACGTATCTGCGCTGCTTAAACCGCATGAACGACATCATCCCGGACACGCGGGTTGAAGGGGAAGTTCTGCTGGACGGGGAGGACATCTATCGAGGCGGGACCGACGTGGTAGGCCTTCGACGCCGGGTAGGCATGGTTTTCCAGAAGTCCAATCCCTTCCCCAAGTCCATTTTCGAGAACGTCGCATACGGGCTCAAGGTCAACGGGATCGGCAAGCGGTCCGAAATGCCGGAGCGGGTCGAGAAGGCGCTCCGCGGCTCCGCACTGTGGGACGAGGTCAAGGACCGCCTGCACACGTCTGCCCTGGGGCTCTCCGGAGGACAGCAGCAGCGCCTCTGTATCGCGCGGGCCCTCGCCGTCGAGCCCGAGGTGCTCCTGATGGACGAGCCGGCGTCGGCTCTCGACCCGATCGCGACCCAGAAGATCGAAGAGCTCATCTACACGCTGAAGCGGGACTACACGATCGTCATCGTCACCCACAACATGCAGCAGGCCGCACGGGTCTCCGAGCGGACCGCCTTTTTCATGCTCGGGCGCCTGGTGGAGCACGACAGGACGGAGAAGATCTTCACGAACCCCGGCCAGAAGATCACGGAGGACTACATCACCGGCCGGTTCGGTTAACCTCGAAGGAGATCTCATGCGTACGACCACCTCTCGCAAAGCGGCCGCCCGGCCGGCCCAGGACGGCGGACCCGCGACCATCAAGCGGATCGCTCTCGTCGAAGACGACGCCGACATCGCGTACACGATCCGGCTCAATCTCCGGAAAGAGAAGCGTTACCAGGTTGAGCACTACGTCTCCGGACTGGCGGCTCTGGCGGCTATGGAGGAGAAGCCCTTCGACCTCGTGATTCTCGATCTGAACCTGCCCGATATCGACGGGCTCGCGGTCTGCCGGGAGCTGCGCCGCGGAAACGAGACACGCAAGGTGCCGATCATCATGCTGACGGCGCGCGTCGAGGAGCGAGACAAGCTGCTCGGCTTCGAGATCGGGGCGGACGACTACATCACCAAGCCGTTTTCGATGCGCGAGCTTCTGGCCCGCATTCACGCGCACCTTCGCCGCGTCGCTTCCTTCGAGACCTCGGAGGACGAGGTCTACACGGACGGGGCGCTCACGGTCGACCGCGCGCGCTTCGAGGCCCGTCTCGACGGAGAGCGCGTCCACCTGACCAAGAAGGAATTCGACCTGCTCTGGATGCTCATCGTCAATCGCGGCCGCGTCGTCACGCGGGACTCGATTCTCGCCCGGCTGTGGGACTACGACGCGGACGTCGAGACGCGGACCGTGGACGTCCACATCCGCTCGCTGCGCCGCAAGCTGGGCGACCAGCGGATCGAGACCGTCGTCGGGCTCGGATACCGGTACGGCGACGCGGGGAAGGAGGGCGGCACGGCGTAGGCGGACGAGCGTTCCGGCACGCTTCCGCCAGAGAGTGTCGCTCTTCTCTCCATGAGGCTCGGCTCCCGATTCACGACGCTCTTCGGTGTTCTGGCCGGAGCCGCTGCGATCCTTCTGATCGTCCTCCTCGACGCGACGGTCCGCAGGGCCACCGAGGACCGGGTGCTCGAGCGCGTCTCCCGCGAGGCCGACCATGTCGCGCAGGACTGGCAGCGCTGGGCGTCTCAGAATCCGGCGGATGCCGACACGCTGCTCCGCGAAGCCGCGGCGCGCCTGAACTGCAGGATCACGATCGTGGCCGTCGACGGACGCGTTCTTCACGATACCGACCTGCCAGTCGACAAGGTACCCGCGATGGAGAACCATGCCGCCCGGCCCGAAATCCAGGGCGCCCGCCAGAACGGGACCGGCGTGGCGCGCCGCTTCTCGACCACGGAGAACGAAAACCGCATTTACTTCGCGAAGGCGATCCCGGGAGGAGACGTGATTCGTGTGTCCGTCTCGGTGGCGGGGGTCGAAGCGATCGAACAGGCTTATATCTGGACGACGCGCCTGGCGATTCTCGCAACCTGCCTTCTCCTCTTTCTGATTGGCGCGACGGCCGCGCGGAGATTCTCCGAGCCGATCGCGTCGCTGACGGCGGCGGCCCATGCCATCGCGGCCGGCGACCATGGACGGGACCTGCCGGGCGCGGGGAGCGAGGAAGTCCAGCTCCTCGCCGCGGCCTTTCAGAGGATGAAGAACTCCCTGGCGCGTGCGGTGGAAAAGGCGGAAGCCGAAAGGCGTCTCACGGCGACTGTTCTCGAGCGGCTCCCGGACGGCCTCGTGGTCGTGGACGAACGCCTCCATGTCCTGGAATCGAACGTTCGCTTTGCCCGCATGATCGGAGTCCCCGCGCCGGCCGGGCGGGCGCTGTATGACCTCCTGCGGCGCCGCGATCTGTACGACGTCTTCGGAGAGACGCTCGCGGCAAACGAGATCCGCGAGAGAACGGTTCGCCTGGGGGACGAGATCGTCTGGCACGTCACGGTGGTCGCCCTGCCGCCCGGGTCCAGGGCGGCGGCGGTCGGAGTGCTTCGCGATGTGACGCGAGTCGAAAGGACGGAATCGATGCGTCGGACCTTCGTAGCCGACGTGTCGCACGAGCTTCGGACGCCGATCGCGTCGATCGCGGCCGCGGCCGAGACGCTGGCGGACGCCGACCCCGATCCGGCCGAAGCCGCGCACCTGCTCGACCTCATTCAGCGGCAATCGGACCGGATGCGGGAGCTCATCGACGACCTGATGGACCTGGCCCAGATCGAAAGCGGCGCGGTCGAGCTGGCGAGTTCGGAAGTCGGGTTGGAAGAGCTGTTGCGGGAGACGGCGGCAGACTTCGCCGCCGCCGCGGCGGAGAAGAAGATCGAGATCCACGTGCAGGCGGAGGGCGGCCTCTCGATCGCGGGCGACCGGCGCCGGCTGTCTCAGGTGGCGCGCAACCTGATCGACAACGCCATCAAGTTCTCGCCGGAGGCGGGTGTCGTCACGCTTCAGGCAGCGCTCGAGCCCGGCGGAGCCAGCCTGTCGGTCTCCGATAACGGGCCTGGGATTCCGCGGTCCGAGCAGGACAAGATCTTTCAGCGGTTCTACCAGGTCGACCGCTCCCGCTCGAAGTCGCGCCCCGGGACAGGCCTCGGCCTTGCGATCGTCAAGCACATCATCCAGCTCCACGGCGGGTCCATCGAAGTCGAGAGCGCGCTGGGCCGCGGAAGCACGTTCCGGATCCACCTGCCCGCTTCGGGTTCAAAATCCGCCCCCCTTTCATAGAGAGACGCGCGGCAGACACGCTCCGAACGAATTCGTGGTCACGCCGGTTCGAGGGCGGCGACCTCCCCGAAAGTAAGAACGGTGTTAAGGCTGCGATAGCATGCCGCCGACTTTTCCGGAGGCCATGTGTTCAATATCCTTCCCCGCGAGGAGAAGTACTTCGACCAGTTCTCGGAGCTGGCGCGGCGCATTCACGAGAGCGCCCGCATGTTGGCGCGGTTCTTCAGCGGCGAGTCCGAGGTCGCCGGAGTCGCCGACCAGATCAAGAGGCTCGAACATGAGTGCGACGAGATCTCGCACCAGATTCTCCGCGGTATCGACCGGACGTTCATCACGCCGATCGACCGGGAAGACATCCACCGCCTCGCGGTCCGGCTCGACGACGTCATCGACCTGATCGACGGCACCGTCCGCCGGCTGGTGCTCTACAACATCAGCGAGCCGACGCCCATCTCCAAGCGTCTCGCACAGGTGATCGTGACCGTCACGGGCGAGCTCGTCGAGGCGGTCGCCGATCTCAGGACCCAGAAGGGCGTGATCGAGCACTGCATACGGATCAAGCAGCTCGAGAACGAGGGAGACGTCGCGTACCACGAGGCCGTCGCTTCCCTTTTTCGCGGCGGGATCGACCCCATCGAGGTCATCAAGTGGAAGGACGTCTACGAGAACATGGAGGCGTGCATCGACCAGTGCGAGGGAGTCGCGCACGTTCTCGAGAGCGTCGTTCTCAAGCATTCGTGATACCCGCGCGATGACGTCGTCTCCCTCCCGCGCCGGCGCGCGCCCGCCGGGGCGCCCATGATCTTCATCCTCGCCATCATCGGGGTGGCGCTCGTCTTCGACTTCATCAACGGGATGCACGACTCGGCCAACTCCATCGCAACGGTCGTGTCGACGCGCGTTCTCTCGCCGCTGATGGCGGTCTTCTGGGCCGCATTCTTCAACTTCGTCGCGGCCTTCGTCTTCGGAACGGCAGTCGCGAAGACAATCGGGTCCGGCTTGATCGACGTGAACGTCGTCAACTCGAACGTCGTGCTCGGCGGCCTCATCGGCGCCATTCTCTGGAACCTCATCACCTGGTACTTCGGCATTCCATCGTCCTCGTCGCACGCCCTGATCGGCGGATATTCCGGCGCCGCGATCGCGCGCGTCGGCATCAAAGCGATCGTGCCGGGCGCGGCGTGGGTGAAGACGCTCTCCTTCATCGTTCTCTCGCCGCTCATCGGGATGATCTTCGGGTTCGGCCTGATGGTCGCGGTATCCTGGACGTTCCGGCGCGCCGCCTACGCGTCGGTCGACCGCTGGTTTCGCCGGGCGCAGCTCGTCTCCGCGGCGTTCTTTTCGCTGTCGCACGGAACGAACGACGCCCAGAAGACGATGGGGATCATCGCCGGGCTTCTCGTGGCCAACAGGACCGTGTTCGCGGACCCGTCGTCATCCCTTCACTTCATGTATCTGCCGAACGTGAAGACCATTCCGATCTGGATCGTGCTCGCCGCCCACGCGGCGATCGCGCTCGGGACGCTGACCGGCGGCTGGAGGATCGTGCGAACGATGGGCAGCCGGCTCACGAAGTTGAAGCCCTTCTCGGGGTTCTGCGCCGAGACCGGAGGGGCGCTTACCGTTCTGATCGCCTCGATCTGGGGCATTCCCGTGTCCACGACGCACACCATTACCGGGTCGATCATCGGCGTCGGCGCGACCCAGCGCTTTTCCGCTGTCCGATGGGGGGTCGCGTCCCAGATCGTCTACGCGTGGGTCCTCACCATTCCCATGGCGGGCGCGATCGGAGCGCTCTCGTACGGCATCCTCTCCGCGTTCTGACCGCCGCCTCCCGGAATCCACGGCGGGCGGCCGTCCGTATACGATTCGACGAGGAGATCACATGAGCACAAACACGACGCGCGCCTCCATGGTCTGCCGGTTTCTGGCCGCATGGGGTCTCTCCGCGATCGCGGCCGCCGCGGCCCCGGACAACGCCGTGTTCGACGCCATCCTCCAGGCGCGGGCGCGGAACGGGGGGTTTGATTACGCGGGGGCGACGGGCCAGGACAAGAAGCGGCTCGCGGCGTATCTCGCCAACGTCGGCGACGCCGATCCGTCGAAGATGTCGCCGGAAGAGAAGAAGGCGTTCTACATCAACGCCTACAACGCGTGCGCCGTCGCAACGGTCCTCGACCGTTACCCGACGAAGAGCATCCTCGACATCGACGGCGCGTTCAAGAAGGTGACTCACAAGGTGGGCGGGGAAATGCTGACGCTCGACGGGATCGAGAACAAGCTCCGCGAGGACAAGGACGCGCGAATCCATTTCGCGATCGTCTGCGCCTCCAGGTCCTGCCCGCCGCTGGCCGGCAAGGCCTACACGGCGGCCGGGTTGTCCGCGGAGCTCGATCGGCAGGGGCGGGCATTCGTGAACGACGCTTCGAAGAACTCGATCGACCGTCAGAAGGGAAAGGTCTCTCTGTCGAAGATCTTCTTCTGGAACCGTAAGGAGTTCGAGCGCGACGGCGGAGGCTCCCTCGTGAAGGAAGTGGCGAAATTTCTCTCCGACTCCGCGACCGCGGCCTGGCTGGCGAGCTTCGCCTCCGACCCGGAGTTCCTGGAGTACGACTGGAGCCTCAACCAGCCGTAGTCTCCCGAACGCCCAGAAAAAGAAGGCCCCTCTTGCGAGGGGCCGAGGAGGAGATCAGGTGTGTTCCCCCGTTGATACGGACCTCCCGGCCCGTTCGTTGAGGGTCTTCGATCGCGGTCCCGCCTGCGACCGCCCGCGGTGATCCGGCTCGTTCTGAAGGCCGGGCGGGACGCCTCGGTCCGGCGGCGGCATCCCTGGCTCTTTTCGGGTGCCGTCGCCCGCCGGGAGGGCGACGGCGGCGACGGGTGGGCGGAGGTCGTCTCGGGGGGCGGAGAGCGGCTCGCCGCCGGCGCTTATTCGCCGGAGTCGCAGATCCTCGCGAGGCTCTGGGTCTTCGGTGAGGCGCCACCGGATCCGGGTCTCTTCGCGGAGCGGTTCGATTCGGCGCGGAGGTTGCGTGCGGCGGTGATTCCTCCCGAGACGACGGGATTCCGGGCGGTCAATTCCGAAGGAGACCGGTGTCCGGGCGTCACCCTCGACGTCTACGGAGCGACGGGCGTCCTCGAGCTGTCGGCCGGGGGAGTCGAAAACTGGGAATCGCTTCTCGAGCGGGAGGCGCGGCGCGCGTTCGAGCTCGAAAGAGTGATCGTCCGCCGGACCGGACCCGTGCGCGACGGCAGCTCCCCCGGAGCCTCCGTCCCGGCGCCCGACGAGCCGCCTGCCCGCGTCCCTTTCCGCGAGAACGGGCTGCGCTTCTTAGCGGACCTCGCCTCCGGGCAGAAGACCGGGTTCTTCCTCGACCAGCGGGAAAACCGGTCCCGGCTGAGAGCCCTCGCCGCCGGCCGACGCGTTCTGAACCTCTTCTCCTACTCGGGAGGATTCTCCGTCGCCGCGCTCGCGGGAGGCGCTTCTCGCGCGGTGGATGTCGATGCCTCGGAGCGAGCGCTCGAGCTCGCCGCGGAGCACCGCCGCGCCAACGGGTTCGACGCGGGCGGCGACGAGTTCGTTCGCGCCGACGTGTTCGAGGACCTTCGGCGGCGAGTCGCCGCCGGCGAGACCTGGGACGCGGTCGTGTGCGACCCGCCCGCGTTCGCGAAGAAGCGCGCGGATGTCGACCGCGCGGCGCGCGGCTACAAGGACATCAACCGTCTCGCGATGCGGCTCGTCGCCCCGGGCGGGATCCTCCTGACCTGTTCCTGTTCCGGCGCGATCGATGCGACGCTCTTCCAGCAGATCGTCTTCGCCGCGGAGCTCGAGTCGGGTTCCGAGCTTTCGCTGATTGCGCGTCAGGGCGCCGGACCCGATCATCCCGTCTCGATCGACTGCCCGGAGGGGGAGTACCTGAAGGGGATGTGGATGATGAAGACGGAAGGGGGAAGGCGGTAGGCGGGAGGAGAGAAGCTGTCAGCTGTCAGCTCTCAGCCTTCAGTTGTTCATCCCTCGATCCCGGAGGGACTCCCTGGTCGATTCCCGATTCCCGATTCCCGGCCCCCGTTACCGTTCCCCCGGCCTATACTCCGGCTCCCATGAATTTCGACCTCACGGAGGACCAGAGCCTCCTCCAGTCGGCCGTCCGGGAGTTCGCCGAGGACGTCGTTCGGCCCCGCGCCGCCGTCATCGACCAGTCGGGGGAATTCCCGAAGGACCTGTTCCATCAGGCCGGCCAGCTCGGCCTGGCGGGCGTGTCGGTTCCCGTCGAGCACGGGGGCTCCGGGATGGACGTCGTGGCGTACTCGATCGTCATCGAGGAGATTTCGCGCGTCTGCGCCAATCTCGGGGTCATCCTCTCGGTGAACAACTCTCTGGTCTGCGACCCGATCGAGAAATTCGGGAACGCCGAGCAGAAGACGCGATTCCTAGAGCCGCTCGCCAGAGGGGAGAAGCTCGGCTGCTTCGCCCTGACGGAGCCCAATGCCGGATCGGACGCCGCCAATCAGCAGACGCGCGCGGTGCGCGAGGGCGCTCAATGGCGGATCTCCGGCCAGAAGGTTTTCATCACGTGCGGGTCGGACGCGGACGTCTGCCTCCTGTTTGCGATGACCACCCCGGAGAAGAAATCTCGCGGAATCTCAGCGTTCCTGATCGACGCCGCCTCCCCCGGATTCGACCGGTCGCGCCACCAGGTGAAGCTCGGGGTTAACGCCTCAGGGACGGTCGAGATCTTCTTGACGGACGTGCTCGTCCCGGCCGAGAACATGCTCGGCAACGAGGGCGACGGTTTCAAGATCGCGATGTCGACGCTCGACGGCGGCCGCATCGGCATCGCCGCGCAGGCGGTCGGGATCGCGACCGAGGCGATGGAGGCGGCGGTCCGGTACGCGAAGGCGCGGCGCGCGTTCGGCAAGGCGATCGCGGAGTTCCAGGTGATCCGGTTCTACCTCGCCGACATGGCGACCGACGTCGACGCGGCGCGGCTGCTGACCCGGCGCGCCGCGGCGGTCAAGGACATGACGAAGAAGAATGGCGGCCGTTACGGCCTGGAAGCGGCGGAGGCGAAGCTATTCGCGGCGGAAATGGCGCAACGCGTCACGACGAAGGCCCTCCAGATCCACGGGGGATACGGATACACCAAGGAGTACCCGGTGGAGCGGAACTTTCGCGACGCCAGGATCACCGAGATCTACGAAGGGACGAGCGAGATTCACCGGTTGATCATCGCCCGCGAGATCTTCCGGGACGCCGGGCTCGCGATCGGATAACCGGCATGCCGCAGACACGGATGTTCCGGGACCGCGTGGTCTCGATGGAACAGACCCTCGAGGGGGGAGAGAAGAACCTCGAGTTCCTGAAGGGGCTCTGCCGCGAGGCGTTTCCCGACTTCACGTACCGGGAGCACGGCCTCGATCACGAGCGCGACCTCTTCGTCATGACCCTCGAGGCTGCGGACGGCCGGAAGAAGACCGTCGGGTGGACGCGCATGGTGCTTTTCGACGCCGAGCGGCTGCCATCCCTCGTCGAGAACCCGATCTCGCCGCTGCGCTCGCGCGTGCTGGCGTTTCTGCAGGCGCGCGCGGCCCGCACTGAGATCGTCGTCACGTTCCGCCATCTCGAGGACGGCTGGGTGGACACGCCGGAGCCGCGCAAGGAGAAGCGGCGAGGACGCCGCGGAGGCCGCGAAGGGCGCGGCGGCGGGCGAGAGACGCCGGCGGGAGGACGCGATGCCGCCCGGGGGCCCGGCCGGGCTGCGCCCCCTCGCGACCCGGCCGCCCAGGGCCGCCCGGCCCCCGGGCGCGGGGGAGCCGGTGGACAGCGCCGGGACGGAGCCCGCGGAGCGCGTCCTTCGAACCGGCCCGACCGCGAACGCGGCGGCGCCCCCGCCGCGGCGGGACC
>JBBRDK010000105.1:0-12515 GCA_038203955.1 Thermoanaerobaculia bacterium
CCGATGCAGTTGCAGAGGGCGTGCTCGACGGAAGCGGTACGCGCCTCGTTCGCCACGTAGTCGAGGTCGCACTCCGGGTCCGGGCGGTCCAGGTTGATCGTGGGCGGGAGGAACCCGTCGCGCATCGCGAGGAGCGTGGCCGCGACTCCCGCCGCGCCACACGCGCCCTGGGGGTGCCCGATCATCGACTTGATGGAGGAGCCGGGAATCTTCTCCGCGGCGCCGCCGAACGCGAGTCGGACCGCCCGGGTCTCCACGCGGTCGTTCAACTCGGTCGAGGTCCCGTGATACGCGAGGTAGCCAATCGCCTCGGGCGGAAGCCCGGCTTCTTCGAGGGCCAGCGCCATGGCACGCGCCGGCTCCTCGCCCGTTTCGTCGAGCCGCACCCGGTGGTGGGCGTCGCACGTGGACCCGTAGCCTCGGATCTCGCCGTATACGCGCGCCCCTCTGGCCCGGGCGCGATCGAGCTCCTCCAGCACGAACATCCAGGATCCCTCTCCGAGGACGAACCCGTCGCGGTCGGAGGAGAACGGCCGCGACGCCCGGGGGGGATCGCCCTCGCGCGCGGTCGAGACGATCCGCATCATCGCGAACCCTTCCATGATTCCCCGGACGATCGTCGCGTCCACCCCCCCGGCCAGGAACACGTCGCCGGTTCCGAACTTGATCGCGCGAAACGCGTGCCCGAGAGCATCCGTCGACGACGCGCACCCCGTCGAGAGGACGTGCGACAGCCCTCGCAGGCCGAAGTGCATCGAGAGCTCGGACGACAGGCTCCCGATCGTCCCCGACGGGATCGAGTAGACGGAGGCCTTCTTGATCTGGTTCGTGTAGTACAGGTGGTACATGCGCTCCGAGAACTCGATTCCCCCTCCGCCCGTCCCGAGGACGACCCCGATGGCGCGGCGCTCCGCGAGGGTGAGCGCCCCGGTATCGATCCCTGCATCGTCGAGCGCTTCAGACGCCGCGGCGATCGACATGGGAACCGCGCGGGAGACGTGCCGGATGTCTTTCGCGCCGACCCACGCCGCGATGTCGAGCCCCTTGACCTCGCCCGCGATGGTGGCCGGCAGGCCCTCGGGATCGAAGAGCGAGATGCGTCCGACACCGCTTCGCCCTTCCCGGAGCGCCCGCGCGTACGCCTCCCGATCGTTTCCGTTCGGAGAGAGACAACCGATTCCGGTGATGGCGACGCGGCGGGCAGACACAGTCGGGATACTAAGCGGTAGTCAGTTCTCAGTTCTCAATTTTGAGTCATTTTTGGATTTTTCCCTGAGGCGTTCCTAAGACGACCGCTCCCGATGACGAACCGACAACCGAGAACTGAAAACTGAAGACTGACAACTCATTCCGCCCCCGCGTTCTTCGCGAACCATCCGTCGAGCACGCGGAGAAGGCGGAGCGGGACGTATTTCACGAGGGCGTCCGCGTGCATTTCCCCTGGGAGATCGAAGTGCACGTAGTCGACGGGAGGCGCCGCCGCCTGCGCCAGGAGCTCGCCGTGGGACGGCGCGACGAGCCAGTCGCCTTCGGCGGTGATGATCAGCTTCGGGATCGAGAGCCGGCCGAGAGATTCCGCGACGTCCGGACGGCGGGCAAACGGAGCGCCCGCCGACATCCGCGGCATCTGCACGGCCTTGCGGAGGCTGACCTGCTTCCGCGCCGCCGCGGTCCAGGGCCGCGGGCGCAGCGTCTTCAGGTCCGCGGGCGAGGAGATCATCGCGAGCGCGCGGCACGGCAGATGCGGGAAGAGCCCGAGCGTTCCCGCGGCGATCGACCCTCCGAGAGAAAGCCCGAGAATGGCGAAGCGGCTGTAGGGACGCCCGTCTCCGACGAGCTGGTCGACGACGGCTTTCAAGTCGAGCGCCTCGAACGCGCCGAACGAATACGCGCCGCCGCTGTCCCCGTGCCCCCGGAAATCGAGGACGGCGACGTCGTACCCCCGCCGCGCGTAGTGCGTCGCGAGGAAGAGGTTCTCGCGGGCGAGCCGCACCCGCCAGAAACCGGGAGCGATGACCAGGAGCTCCGAAGAAGGGCGGCGCCACCACGTGTAGGCGATGGGGGTGTCGTCCGCGGCACGAACCCGCCGCTGCAGCACTTCTCCGGCCGCGCGCGGACCGGCGCTCATCGCGACAGAAGCAGGCAGGAGACGGAGTCCCCTTCCGGGAGACGGGGAGAGCCCGCGGGAACGTGAATGAGGGCGTTCGCCCGTCCGTGCGCCGCGAGGTCGTGGCTCCCCGAGGACCGCAGAGGCTCCACCCGCAGGACGCTGTCGGAAAAGTCGAGCGTGGCATCGAGGAATCGATCGCGTTCGCCCGACGACTCCAGGGCTCGTTTCAGAATCGCCGTCACCCGGGGCGCGGCGGGATCGGTCTCGCCCTCGAAACGGGCGAGAGCCTCGCGCGCGAAGACGTGAAAGCCGACCGCGGCCGAGACCGGGTTGCCGGGGAGGCCGATCCAGAAGACGCGTCCCCGCCGGCCCACCGCGATG
The DNA here is from genome assembly GCA_038203955.1 of Thermoanaerobaculia bacterium. GTDB lineage: Bacteria > Acidobacteriota > Thermoanaerobaculia > UBA5066 > Gp7-AA6 > JALYUA01. Next base: position 2,492 of record JBBRDK010000105.1, read on the forward strand.
GGCTTCCCGGGCTGCATGGCGACGCGGTGGAAGAGGATGTCGAAGCCCGCGACCGCGGCGGCGGGGGGCAACAGGTCCAGGTCCCCCGCGGAGACGCCGCCCGTCGTGATCAGGAAGTCCTCGCTCTCGCCCGCCTCGGCGAAGAGCCGCGCGACGTGCGCCGGATCGTCCGGCACGGCCGGCGCCCGGCGGGCGGTCCAACCGAGCGCGGCGCATTCGGCGAGGAGCATCGGGCCGTTGGAGTCCCGCAGCCGGCCCGGAGCCGGCGTGTCTGCGCCCCGCACGATTTCGTCGCCGGTGGCCGCGATCGTCACCCGTGGCGCGCGGAAGACCTCGACCGGCTCGCGTCCGGCGAGCGCGGCGAGGGCCACGTCTCCCGGCCGCAGCCGCCGGCCCGCGGCCAGGAGCGCCGTTTCCGCGCGCACACTCTCGCCGCGGCGCCGGACGTGCGCGCCGGCCCTGGGGACGATCTCGAATCGAACGGTCCCGGCGCCGCGGGCCGCCCGCTCGACCGGCACGATCGCCTCGGTTCCCGGAGGCAGCGGCGCTCCGGTCATGACGCGGACGGCCTCCCCCGGGGACAGGGGAGCGGGTGGCGCGGACCCGGCGCCCACGAGCCCGGCGCGTTCGGGGATCTCGCGTCCGGATTCCACGTCGGCCACCCGCACGGCGTATCCGTCCATCGCGGAGGTGTCGAACGGCGGCCAGTCGACGTCGGAGTGGACCTCCCTCGCGAGAACCCGGCCGGCGGCCCGCTCGAGCGGAACATCCTCGACGCTCGCGGGAGAGACCGCGGCGGCGAGAACCGACAGAGCCTGCGCGACGGTGAGCACGGTTCGGATTGTAGATGCCGCGCGAGATCGCCCCGCCGCCGTGAGCCATTCCCCGGCCCCTGCGTTTGGTACCATCGCGTCCACCCCTCTTATGGATAAGAAGTTCGAGTACCGGGGTGACCTGGCCGTCACGCCGCTCGCCGAGATCCTCGCCACGATCCATCGGTATCGCGTCCCCGGAGTCGTGACCGTTTCGCGGGAGGGCCGGGTGCGGCGGATCTACCTCGACGACGGCCTGGTCGTGTTCGCGACGTCCAACGAGCGGGAGGTCAGCCTCGGCATGTACCTCTTGAAGCGCGGCCTCTTGAAGCCCGAATCCGCGAAGGAGGCGGAGGAGCGGAGGACGCGGGACGGACTCCGCCTGGGGCAGGTCCTCTTGCAGATGGGATTCCTGACGCCGGAAAAACTGAACGAGGCGGTCGACGGTCAGATCCGCGAGATCCTGTGGGGCGCCTTCGAATGGGACACGGGCGACGTCCTCTTCGAGATCGGGGGAAAGAGAACGGGCGAGTTCGTCCGGATCGACGCCCCCATCCCGCGAGTCATTCTCGAAGGGGTGCGGCGTTCGGCGGACGTGCGCCGGCTCATCCTGAGGCTCGGAAGCTCGAGCACCGTTCTCGAGCGGACGCGCAACGCCCTTCTCGATCTCTTCAGCGGCCCGGAGCGCCAGTACTACGAGGGGATCGACGGGCGGACGCCGCTGCAGCACCTCGCCGGGCGGGGGCCGGGCGCGGTCTCCGAGAACGCGCGGATCCTCTACGCGTTCTTCTGCCTCGGCCTCGTCCGAAAGGTTCGCGGGTCGGGCGCCGGCGCCCGCCGGATCCAGTACAAGACGGAAGGCGGGTCGCTGGGGAACTAGCTGTCAGCTCTCAGCTGTCAGCTCTCAGCGAGCGGGCTGTGGACTTTCGGCCGTGTAAACTTCTCTCGCATGCCGATTTACGAATACCTCTGCCAGAAGTGTGGCCGGAAGACTGAGGTAATCCAGAATCACTCCGACCCTCCGCCGAAGAAATGCCCCCACTGCGGCGGGGCCGTGAAGAAGGCATTTTCGGCGCCCGCCATCCAGTTCAAGGGGAGCGGCTTCTACATCACGGACTACGGCAAGGGCGACATGGCCGCCACCCAGGGCGACGGCTCCGAGAAGTCGGGCGCTGAAAAAGGCGACAAGTCGGAAAAGACAGAGAAGTCGGAAAAGACCGAAAAAGCCGGAAAGTCGGAACCGGCGGCGGCCGCGGCCGGTGGAGGAGACGGGGCGGAGAAGGGCGGCAAGTCTTCGAAGAAGGAGTCGGGACCCTCATCCTCTTCCAAGCCGTCCGAGAAGAAAAAGGAAGCGCGCAAGCCGGGCGATTGACGGCCGCCCCGCCGGTCGCTAGAGCGCGAGGCCCTTCAGGTACTCCCGGAACTCCGCTCCCAGATCCGGCCGCGAGAGCGCGATCTCGACGGTGGCTTTCAGGAAGCCGAGCTTGTCTCCCGCGTCGTATCGGGTGCCGGAAAAGAGATACCCGTCGATCGGTCTCTTCTGAAGGAGCGCCTTCAACCCGGACGTCAGCTGGATCTCTCCGCCGACGTCCGAGCGCGTGCTCTCGAGGATCCCGAAGATCTCCGGGGGGAGAAGGTACCGGCCGATGATCGCCAGATTGCTCGGCGCGCGGTCGGCGGGAGGCTTCTCCACCATGTCGGAAAGGACGACGACGCGCTCCTCCGCGCGTTCTCCGGCCGCGATCCCGTACTGGTGCGTCTGCGACCGCGGGACCTCCTGCAGGGCGATGACGGGATTGCCGCGCCGCTCGTAAAGCCGGATCATCTGCCCGATGCACGGGTCATCCGCGACGACGATGTCGTCCGAAAGCAGGACCGCGAACGGCTCGTCGCCGACCTGATCGCGCGCCTGGAGGACGGCGTGGCCGAGACCGAGCGCCTGCGCCTGCCGGACGGAGGAGATCCGCGCGAGAGAGGACACCGCGCGCACCTGTTTGAGCATGTCCTGCTTGCCGCGCTCTTCGAGCGTCCGCTCGAGCTCGTACGAGAGGTCGAAGTGGTCCTCCAGCGCGCTCTTGCCGCGGCTGGTCACGAGCACGATGCGCTCGATCCCCGCCGCGACGGCCTCCTCGACGACGTACTGGACGAGCGGCTTGTCGACGAGCGGAAGCATTTCCTTCGGCTGAGCCTTCGTCGCCGGAAGAAACCGCGTGCCGAGCCCGGCGGCGGGAAAGACGGCGACGCGGACGGAGCTCATGGCGGGGGAAGGTATCAGGAAGTCGTCAGTTCTCAGTTCTCAGTTCTCAGTTTTCGGTTCCGTTCCGGGAGAGGACAATCGACAGAAATCGGGCCGTCCCGAGGGAAGCGGCGTTCCGGGTCCGAACTGAAGACTGAAAACTGACAGCTGAAAACTGTTCGCGCGTAAAATGAACAGTTCCATGAGCAGCGACGCGGCTTTCTTCCGGCAGCTGACTTCCGAGCTCGAGGCTCGAGGGCGCATCGCACTGGCCACGGTGACGGAGACGCGGGGATCCGGGCCATCCCGCGTGGGGCGCCGCTTCCTCGTGTTCGAGGACGGGACTTTTTCGGGCACAATCGGCGGCGGCCCGTTCGAGGCCGTTGTGATCGCCGATGCGGCGGCGCTGTTCCGCCAGGAAGAAGGGCCGGGCCGGTTTCTCAAGTGGTACGACTTCTTCGAGCGGGAGATTGCGCCCGGGCAGGAACGCGAGATGACCAACATGATCTGCGGAGGATCCGCGCGCGTGTCCGTGGAACTCCTGCGCGCCGCGCCGGCGCTCCTCATCCTGGGGGGAGGGCACGTTGGCCTGGCGCTTGCTCTTCTGGCGGCACCATTGGGCTACCAGGTCACCGTCGCCGACGATCGCGAGGAGTATTCGCGACCCGAGCGCTTCCCGGCCGATGCCGCGGTCGTGCGGACCGGCCGGGACTACACCCTGCCGGAGGAATCGGTTGGGCGGGGCCGGGATCGCTACGTCGCGGTCGTTTCGCGCTGCTGGGAAACGGATCTGGCCGCTCTTCGACCGTGGCTGTCCGCCGGCGCCCCCGCGGCGCGCTACCTCGGGCTCATCGGTTCGGCGCGCAAGGTGCGCGGAGTCTTCGAAAAGCTGCGGGAAGAGGGTATTTCGGAAGAGACGCTTTCGCGGATCCATGCCCCCATCGGGCTGGCGATCGGCGCCGTGACGCCGGAAGAGATCGCGGTCGCCATCCTGGCGGAGATGATCGCCGTTCGCCGCGGGGCTGGAGAGTCGCCGACGGGCAAGGCCCGCGGGCGCCTAGCGCGGGAGGGAAAATCCGTTTGAGAATGTCCCGGGCCTCCGGCTTCCGTTTTCTCGCCGCCCTTTTTCTTTTCGCCGCGCTCTCGCGAAGCGGCGCGGCCGCGACGTGGTGGCGCCTCCCCGTCTGGGGCGCGGAGGTCCGCGTCCTGACGTCCGATCCGTTCGAGAGCCGCACCGTGTATTGCGGAACCTCCCGGGGGAACTTCTACGGCTCGGCCGACGGCGGAGCGACGTGGAAATCTCTCCGGGCGGGACCGGCTTTTCCGGGGTACGTCGTCACCGGGCTCGTCGCGGACCGCCGCGTCGCGGGCCGCCTGTGGGCCTCCCTCGCCGGGCAGTACGCGGGGGGCCTCGTCGTGCGCAGCGACGACCGCGGAGAAAACTGGACGGTGCTCGCGATCTGGAAGACGGTGGTGGCCACGCGCGCGCTCGCCGTTTCCCCCGGCGAAGCCAACCCGCCGGTCCTCGCCGTGGGGGGCGACGACGGGGTGCACCTTTCGCGGGACGGCGGGGCGACCTGGGTCCGGACGGGCGAGGGGACCGAGGGCCTTTTCCAGGTCGAGTCTCTCGCCTTCGATCCGTCGGACGCGCGCACGCTCTACGCCGGCACGTGGCGCCAGGCGTTCCGCACGCGCGATGGCGGGGTTTCCTGGGCGCGGATCGCGGAGGGCATGGTCCTGGACGCCACCGTGTACGCGTGGGACTTCGACGCCGCGAACACGAAGGACGTCTGGGTCTCGACGTGCGGCTGGGTCTACCGCACGCGCGACGGCGGCGACCGCTGGGCGCGATTCAAGAACGGGTTCACGAACCGGAGATCGCACACCATCCGCCGCGACCCGAACCGCCCCGGCGTCGTGTACGCGGCGACGGTCGGGGGCCTCCACCGCTCCCTGGACGACGGCGAGACCTGGGCCCGGGTCTCGCGCGAATCGCTCGTCGTGACGGCCCTCGAGATCGACCGCCGCTCGGGCCGCCTGTACGTCGGCACCGAGGGCGAAGGAGTCTTCTACTCGGACGACGGCGCCGCGACTCTCAAGGCCGCGTCCGTCGGGCTCGCGGAAGGCCGCGTCTCGGACCTCGTCGCCGACCCCAACGATCCCTCGCGGATGCTCTTCTTCCGCGCGTACGGCGGGGATGAAAGCGGCGTCTGGGAGGCGCAGGGAGTGCGCGTGCGGCGGGTGTCCCGCGACTCGCTGCCGGCCGCCGCCTCTCTCGCCGCGTTTCGGGACGGCGACGGGAAAACCGTGCTGGTCCTCTCCTCCTCGTCCGGGGTCCGGATCTCGCGGGACGGCGGTGAGCGCTGGACCGCCCCGACCGTCCCGGCGCCCGGAGTGCCCCTCTCGCTGTTCGGCGCCCCCTTCTCCTCTCCGGTTCTCGTGACCACCGCGGGCGTCTTCCGGATCTCCGAGGGCGGCCGCGCGTTTCATCCGATCGCGGGGTCGCCGGGCGCTCCCATCGGCGCCGAGCTACTGCAGGACGCGGCGGGCGGACCGCTCCTCGAAGTCCGGACGTCGGACGGGCTCTTCCGGTGGAACGGTCAGAGCTGGAATAACCGCAAACAGGGGGTCTTGAAGGGCGGCCTGTTCCTGCAGGCGTCCGCATCGGCCGGCCCCGCCCCCCAGTACAGCTCGCTCGAGGACAAGGAAGGCACGCTCGTCTGGGAAGAGGGCGGGAAGCGCCTGGCGGTCTCGAGCCCCCGGCCGGGCCTCGCGCTCGCGACCGCGGCGTCCGCTCCGGGAGGACGCCTCTACGTCGGGACGACGGGGGACGGGCTGTTTTTGTTCGAGCCGTGACAGTTTTCAGTTCTCAGTTTTCAGTTCGGATGGGCTCAACTGACAACTGATTACTGATTACTGATTACTGATTACTGAGAACTACTTTCAACCTCGCTCCCACCGTGACCTTCTCTCGCGCCGCCATCCCGCCCGCGATCTCGAGAACGCTCGCCGCCTCCGCGTCCGGTCCGTAGTTCGCGCACGGGTCCGCCCTGCACGGCGGGGTCCCGGCGCTGACGAAGAGGACCTTGCCGTTGCCGTCGAGCCAGATCATGTCGAGCGGGATCATCGTGTTCTTCATCCAGAACTTGTGCACGCCCGGATCCGAAAAGAGAAAGAGCATCCCGGTCTTCTCGGGCAGGCTCTCGCGATACATGAGCCCCTGCGCCTGCTCCTCGGGAGTCTTCGCGAGCTCCAGCTGGTAGGTCGACCCCGACGGCATTTCGACGCGAGGCCCGGGGGCGGCAGGCGCGGGGGATGCCGATGCGGGCCCGCCGGTCGCGGACGGAGACGCGGGCTGCCCAGCGCCGTTGCAGCCGGAAGCTGCCGGAAGGGCGAGGAAGGGAGCGAGCGCGAGGAAGACCGCCGATGCGCCGGGACCGAAACGAATCACGGCGCGTCGGCCTCCTGCGCGGTCTCGCCGGCCTCCTCGTAGAGATCTTCCTTGCGGATGAGGTTGTATTTCTTGGCGTAGTAGCGGAACGAGCGGAAAGACATGCGGAGGAGCTCCGCCGCCTTCGTCTGCACCCCTTCCGAGCGGTCGAGCGCCTCGCGCATCAGGCGTTTCCCGACGGCTTCCAGGTACGCCTCGAGGTTGATTCCCTCGGCGGGAAGGCTCTCGAAATCGGGGACTCGCGTCCGAACCCCGAGCGCGATCGATTCCGGAAGGCTCGACGCGGTGATCACCGGGCCGGCCTCGAGCGCCACCGTCCGTTCGAGCGTGTTCTCGAGCTCGCGGACGTTGCCGGGCCAGGGATACGCCTCCAGCAGCCTCATCGCTTCCGTCGAGATCTTCTTTTCCGGTATCTTCTGTTCCTTGCAGACCTTCACGATGAAGTGCGAGGTCAGCGGCGCGACGTCCTCGATGCGGGAGCGCAGGGAGGGCAGCACGATGGGGATCACGTTGATGCGGTAGAACAGATCCTCCCGGAACTTTCCTTCGCTGACGAGCTCGGTTAAGTCCTTGTTGGTGGCGGCGATGATCCGCACGTCGACGCTGGTCTCTTCGTTTCCGCCGACTTTGCGGATGACCTTCTCCTGGATGGCGCGCAGGAGCTTGACCTGCATCGTCGGCGTCGTCTCGGAGATCTCGTCTAAGAAAAGCGTGCCGTTGTCCGCTTCCGTGAACAGCCCGCGCTTCTCCTTCACGGCGCCCGTGAACGCGCCTCGCTCGTGGCCGAAAAGCTCGGACTCGAGAAGGGTCTCCGGAAGCGCGCCGCAGTTGATCGAGACGAACTTCTTCTCCTTGCGGATCGACGTGTAGTGGATCGCCCGGGCGATGAGCTCCTTGCCGGTCCCGCTCTCGCCGGTCAGGAGGACCGTGGAGGAGACTTTCCCGATCCGTTCGACGGTTCGGAAGATCTCCTGCATCCGCGAGCCCTTCCCGATGATGTTCGCGAACGTGTACCGCGCGGCGAGCTCTTGCTTGAGATAGACGTTCTCGTCGTGGAGCGCCTTTTCTCCGAGCGCCCGGTCCACGATCATCGCCAGCTCTTCGATGTTGAAGGGCTTTGCGATGTAGTCGACGGCGCCCGCCTTCATCGCCTCGATCGCGTCGGACGTCGACGTGTGCGCCGTGATCATGATGACGGGCGTTTTCGGACTCTCTGCTTTGACCTTTCGGAGCAGATCGAGCCCGTTGCCGTCCGGCATCTTGATGTCGGACAGGATCAGGTCGGGGTTGGAGCGCGCGGCCCCGGCAGTTCCCTCGGCGAAGGACGAGGCCGTCACGACTTCGAATCCGCGCTTGTGGAAGAAGATGGCGAGCATGTCGCGGATCGACGACTCGTCGTCCACGATCAGGAGGCGCGGTCCGCTCATGCCGCCCCCGTCCGATGGTCTCTCACCGGCCAGGGCTCGATGAGCGGCGCCGTGACGGGCTCGCGATTCCCGATCTCGGAGGCGATCGCGCGCCGCGGCAGGAGCACCGTCACGGTCGTGCCTTCGCCCGGAATCGATTCGGCGTCAATGGCCCCTCCATGGTCCTCCACGATCCTTCGAACGATCGCCATTCCGAGGCCGGTGCCGCCGTCGAACGCCGTCGAGAATGGCGTGAAGAGACGCGCCAGCTCCTCTTCGCTCATGCCGCGGCCGGTGTCGATGAATCGGATGCTATACCAGGCGTCGTCCTCGCGGCCGACGACGCGGAGACTTCCGCCGGCGGCCATAGCGCGCACGGCGTTCTTCGCGACGTTGTAGACGATCTGGCGGATCTGGTCTCGATCGCCCGACAGCTGCGACGACGGCGGGAAGACGTCGACCTCGATCTTGTGTCCATCGGAGACCTCGTCGGAAAGCCGGAAGAGGTCCATCACCTCCGACAGGTTGACCGCCATGTCGAACTCCGCGACGCGGCGCTCCTGCGGCCGGACGAATCGCAGGAAATCTTCCAGGATCTTGGAGAGGCGGTTCGACTCCGAGACGATGATCTCCATGAGCCGCTTCTCAGCGGAACCGACCGAAAGATCCTTGGAGAGCACCTGCACGGATCCCGAGATCGAGGCGAGCGGATTTCGGATCTCGTGCGCGATGCCTGCGGCGAGCTCACCGACCGCCGCGAGCTGCTCGTTGAACCGGGCGCGCCGCTCGAGCTTCTTGATCTCGGTCAGGTCCTGGAACAGGATGAGCGTTCCCTCTTCCTCGCCGTCGGATTCCTTCAAGACGCGCAGGGAAAACCCGAGCACCCGGCGGGAGCTCTTCCCGTCGATGTCGAGCTCGCCCCGGTAAGTCTCCCGGCCCCGTGCCCGGCTTCGGATTTCCGTCCACTCGTCGGGAAGGACGAAGCCGAACTCCGCGATAGGCCGGCCCGGCGCCGCGGCCGGGTCCACGCCGAGGAGGTCGCCTCCCGCCCGGTTCAAGAACGTGATCCGCTGGTCGGCGTCGGTCGTCATGAGCCCGGACGACATGGTGGCGATGACGTTGCCGTAGAGCGTCTGCAGGCGCTGGAGCGCCCGCTGCCGCAGCTCGAGCTCGACACGCGCCGCGAGGAGCTTCTCCGACAGGTACGAGACCATGAAGGCGACGCCGTAGAACCCCCCGACGGTAATGGCCAGATTGAAGCGGATCCGCGCGGTGCTCCATTCCGAGACGGGCGCCAGAGGCGGGGGAGGCAGGACCCCGTACGCCATGAGCTGGACCATGGCGCCGTAGAGGATCGCCGCGACGGTGGCGACGATGACGGCCCCCGTCCGGTAGAGGAGGAACCCCGAGGCGCCGATGACGACGAGGTAGAGAAAGTTGAAGACGGAGTCCGGGCCGCCGGAGGAATACACCAGGACGGTTGCGATGCCGACGTCCGCGAGGAGCTGGATGTAGGCCGAGAGCCGGGGGGCCAGATAACGGCCGACCGTCCAGTGGAAGAGCGCGAGAAGAACCGCCGCGGCGAACAGGGCATAGAGAAACGTGATCTCGATGTGGATGCCCGCTCCCGCCTGAACCAGGATCGCGGAGAGCAGGATGAGGCTCAAGACGACGATCCGGATCGCCGTCAGCCAGCCGATGGACCTCTTGAGGGTGTCGGGCAATTGGCGAAGTTGAGAGTTAAGCGTTGAGAGTTGAGAGTTCAAGGCGCCGTCCGAGTATCGGCGAGTGGCTTCCGAGCTCCTAGAGATTTTGAACTCTTATTCCTCGAGCCTTAACTCTGGACTCTCAACTCTGAACTCTCAACTCTGAACTCTCTTCACCCGATCTTGTTGATCAGCGTGAACATCGGCAGGTACATCGCGATGACGATGCCGCCGATGATGATGCCGAGGATGAAGATCATGACGGGCTCGAGGAGCTTGACGAGACCGGCGACAGCCGCGTCGACCTCGTCCTCGTAGAAGTCGCCGATCTTGTTCAGCATCTGGTCCAGGGCGCCGGTCTGCTCGCCGACCCCGATCATCTGCACGACCATGTTCGGGAAGATCCCCGCGTC
>JBBRDK010000106.1:0-11845 GCA_038203955.1 Thermoanaerobaculia bacterium
GGCCAAAAAGCGCCGACGCAAGAGCGAACGTCACCGCAAAGGAAATCGGGCTTCTTCGCACGCGCGGATTCTCTCCCGGGTCGCCGACGGCCTCGGTCTCCGCGGCCTCTTTCGCGTGCGCCCGGGGCGTCCCGGTCAAAAAAAGATGCGCGATTTCGCGGTTGACAGCGTTGGTCCGCCGCCATACCCTACCGGCCGGTGCTTCTCCTGAAGACCTATCGCCTCACAGCCACCGGAACGGGTCGCAATCCATCGGGAGTGCCCGGAACCTACAGCCAGAACCGGACCCGGAAGAAAGTCTGAAAGCGCGAGGACGCCCGAGAGGCGAGTTGAGAACCGCTCCGATCCGGAGCGATGGACTTCCTCCCGGGCTGAGGTGGTAAAGAAGGAGAAGAGATATGCGTGAGTTGTCTGCCCCGGCCGCATTCCAAGGCAAGAAGACTCGGTTCTCCCGCGCGCTCCTGCTGGGAATAGCGCTTGCGGCCCTCTTCGTCGTTCCAGCGCGCGCCGGCACGCCCTACGTCGTGGGCCACGTCTTCGCGGGCGTCGGCAACGGGCAAGTCAAGGAATTCACGCCCACCGGGACGCTCGTGCAGACACTCAACGACACGACGGGAAGTACCTTCATCACCGGGATGTGCTTCGATCCGGCCGGCAATCTCTACGTGACCAATTTCGTCGGCACCACGGTCAGCAAGTTCGACAACTCGGGAAATCTCGTCAACGCCAACTTCCTGACGGGCTTGAGCTCCCCGGAGTCCTGCGTTGTGGATTCCGCCGGAAACTTCTACGTCGGCGGCCCGGGACAACCCATCCGTAAGTTCGCGCCATCCGGGGGCGCGGCGATTGCGACCTTCAACGTCACCGCCGGTTCCGACTGGATCGATCTCGCGGCCGATCAGTGCACGATGCTCTACGACAACGAGGGAGCCAACATCTCCCGGTTCAACGTGTGCACCAACACGCAATTGACGACCTTCGCGTCGAACCTCCCGGGGCCACATTACGCCTTGCGCATACTCCCGGGCGGCGGAGTCATCGTCGCAGCCGGGTCGCAGGTGCAGCTGCTCGACCCGTCGGGCGTGATCACTTCGACCTACACCGGCGACAGCCTCTTCTTCGCCTTGAACCGGGATCCCGACGGGGTCACGTTTTGGTCGGGCGGACTCAACAGCGGCAATATTTACCGGTTCAATTTCGCCCCGGTCGGTCCGCCGATCACCACGTTCTCTGCGGGGCCCCTTACTTCCCTGGCCGGCCTGGCTGTGTTCGGAGAGCTGGTCATCTCCCAGCCCACCCCCACGCCCACGGGGACGGTGCTTCCGACCGCGACGCCCACGCCCCAGGGGACGGTGCTTCCGACCGCGACGCCCACGCCCATAGGCGGCGTTGGGGCCGTGGTTCCGACGCTCTCTTATCCCATGCTCGGAGCGCTTTGCCTGGCGCTCATGGCGGCCGCTCTTCTCCTGCTTATGCGCCGTTAATCGCCGGAAGGCCGGCGCCCGCGGCAAGGGCAGCGAGGTGCCGCTGCGGGTAAGGCCCGCGAGAAAGGGGAAGAAGTCGAGGGTCGGGACGCCGCGCGGCCGCCCGCTCTTGCTACGCGACCTCCGCCGGAGAGACGTCCCGGATGACCCTTCCGTCGCGGACCTCGACGATGCGCCCCGCCCGCCGGGCGAGCGTCATGTCGTGCGTAATCACGACGAGCGTCCGCCCCTGCTTCCAAAGGTCGGTGAAGAGCTGCATGATGTCGCCGCCGGCGCTCGTGTCGAGATTTCCCGTCGGCTCGTCCGCGAGGACGACGTCCGGCTGCATCGCGAGCGCGCGCGCGATCGCGACCCGCTGCATCTGTCCGCCGGAGAGTTCCGTCGGCTTGTGCTCCATCCGGTCCCCGAGCCCGACGCGATCCAGAAGCTCGGTCACGCGCTGTCTCCTCTCCCGCAAGCCGACGCCGCCGAAGACGAGCGGCATCTCGACATTCTCGAACGCGGAGATCTGAGGCAGGAGGTTGAAGCCCTGGAAGACGAATCCGACGCGGCGGTTGCGTACGTCGGCGAGCGCGTCGCGATCCAGCCGCGCCACGTCTTCGCCGCCGAGGCGATAGCTGCCGTCGGTCGGAGTGTCGAGGCAACCGATCAGGTTCATGAGCGTCGACTTGCCGGATCCGGAAGGCCCCACGATCGCGACGAACTCGCCCGCCTGGACGGAGAGATTGATCCCCTTCAGGGCCTCGACCTTGATCTTGCCGGTGTCGTAGATCTTCCGGATCTCCTGCATGTCGATGATCCGGTCGCCATTTCGGTCGCCCATGGCTTCTCCACCGCGCCGGCTCATTCGTACCTCAGGGTCGCGGCGGGGTCGATCGCGGCGGCGCGCCGCGCGGGGAAGTAGCCCGCGAGCAGTCCCGCGGTTCCGAGAATGGCGACGGTGGCCGCGCCGATCGGCCAGGACAGCGTCGGTTTTCCGAGAAATTCCAGCACCTTCATGTCCTCCTGCGGAAGGAGGCCGAGGACCGTGACGATCAGAATCGCGATGACCGAGCCGGCCAGGCCGCCGAGAAGCGTGTAGACGATCCCCTCCAGGATGAAGGGCCCGGTGATCCATCCTCGCCGCGCGCCCAGAGCCATCTTCACGCCGATCTCCCGGGTGCGCTCCTTGACGACCGCGTACATGATGTTCGCGACACCGACGCATCCGATGACGAGGGTGAGCGCGCCGATGATCCCGAAGAACATCTCCATGCCGAGAAAGATCTTCGCCGAGATCCGCTGACCCTTCACCGTATTCCACGTCCCGAAGACGCGTTCGTCTTTCGCGTCGAACGAGTAGCGCCCGGCGAAGAACGTCTTCATCCGCTCGAGCGCGGATTCCATTTCGTCCTCGGTCTCCGTGTGGAGGACGACAACGTTCAGCTTGTCGCGCCCGAAGAGCGCCCGGAAGGTCGTGATGGGGATCACCGCGTGGTCCTTGTCCTGGCCGCCGTACGCGCTCGTCTGCGTCTTGCGCTGCATGACACCGATCACGGTGAAAGGGGAGCTGTTCACGAGCACCGTTTTCCCGACGGGATTTTCCTTTCCGAAGAGGTCCTCGGCGAGCTCGTTGCCGAGAAAGACCACGCGCCGCTTCTGCTCCTCGTCCTGAGGCCCCAGGAACCGGCCGCCCGGCATCGCGTAGTGCCGTCGGGGATCTCCGTACACCCAGTTGGGTCCGATCACGCGCGAGTTCACGGTCTTGCGCGCGTACTGCATGAGTGTGCGGCTGCTGGTCATCTCGCCCCACACCTGAACGTCCGGCATCCGCTGCTGCAGCAGCGGGATGTCGTCGATCCGCGGCTTGATGGCGCGCCCTTCGGGCAGACCCTTCCAGACCTTCGAGGTCTCGCCCGGCCAGTTGATCGCGAGGTTCGTTCCCATCGCCTGCTCGTTGCGCGCGAATTGGCGCTTCAACCCTTCGCCGAAGGCGAGCAACAGCAGGATCGTGACCGTGCCCCACGCGATCGAGGCGATCGTCAGGAATGCGCGCTTCTTCTGGAGCCGCGCGGACCCCAGGAAGAGGTGAAGGACGATCGAGAGGTCGCGGCGGCTCATCGCGGCGGCCTCACAGCTTCATCGCCACGACGGGATCGAGGCGCGACGCTTCCCTGGCCGGGAAGTAACCCGCGAGCAGGCCGGTCGCGCCAAGAACGAGCGCCGTCAGGGCGGCGACCGACAGCGAGATCTCCGGATCCCCGACGAACTCGGTCGCGCCGAGCTTCGGAACCGCGAAGCAGATGGCGAACGAGATGGCGAAGCCGATGGCGCCGCCGAGCGCGGTAATGAGAATCGTCTCGAGCAGAAATTGCCGCATGATCCATTTCTGCCGGGCGCCCAGCGCCATCTTGATTCCGATCTCTTTCGTTCTCTCCTCGACCACGACGTTCATGATGTTGGAAACGCCGATGCCTCCGACGATGAGCGTGAAACAACCGACGATGCCGAGAAAGAGCCGGAACGACAGGAAGAAGACGTCCAGGAACTTGAACTGCTCGGCCGTGTCCCAGACGGACAGCGCTTCCTTGTCCTTCGGGTCGAACCGGAGTGCGCGGGCGAGCGACGCCCGCACCGCCGCGGTGACCGACTCCGACTCGGACGGCGAAGCCGGCTGGTAAATGAAATTGTTCACGTACTTGGCGCCGGTGAGCGCCCGGAACGTCGTGCCCGGCATGTAGGCGCGCCCCTCGTCGCGGCTGTTGTAGCTCGAGTTCTGGACCTTCTCCTGGAGCACCCCGACGATGAGGAACGGCGAGCCCCCGAAGATGACGGTCTTTCCGACGGCGGGAGACTTTCCGAAGATGTCCTTCGCGATCTTGTCGCCGAGAAAGAGCGCGCGGCGGTTCTCGCGGACGTCGATCGGATTGAGGAACCGTCCGCCCGCCTGCGGTATCAGGTTGCGCATGGCGCCGAAGGAGGAGTCGACGCCGGAGACGTCCACGGCGACGGTTTTCATTCCGTAGTGCAGCTTGAGCGTTTCGTTGTATTCGCTCGAGATCGCGACGATCCCGGGCGTCTGGCGGCGGACCGCTTCGATGTGCTCCTCGCGGACCCGGATGCGCCGGCCGCGGCCCAGGCCCTCGAACGGAATCGACGTCAGCGCCGGCCACGCGATCGCGATGCGGTCGCCGAGTCCGGCCGAGTTCTTGATCATCTGCTTGTGGAGGCCTCGCCCGAACGCGAGGAGAAGAGTCACGGCCACCGTGCCCCAGACGATCCCGAAGACCGTCAGAAACGTCCGCAGCTTCTGACTGCGAACGTCCCGGATCAGCTGGCGGAGGGTGTCGCTCATGGGAGTTCTCAGTCGTCAGTTTTCAGTTCTGAGTCCCGACTCCGGCGGTATCACGTCGTCCTCTGATAACTGATAACTGATAACTGATAACTGATAACTGATAACTGGCTCAGCTGATCTTCTTCGGCGGCCGCTCGACCACCTTCGAGCCCTTCTGGAGGCCGGAGGCGACCTCGACGTTCATTCCGTCCGAGATCCCGAGCTTCACTTCCGTTTTCTTCGGGTCCGCCTTCGGATCGCCGCCCGGCAGCTCGACGAACGCCTTCTTGCCGCCGTCTTCGAAGATCACAACGCGCTCCGGCAGGACCAGGACGTCCTTCTTCTCGCGGATGATGAGGTCCGCGTTGGCGGAGTAGCCGGCGCGGAGAACGATCTTCGTCGACGGATCGAGCTCGATTTCGACGTCGAACAGGGTCGCGCCTTCCTTCTGCTGGGCCTGGGGGGCGATTCGGGCGACCCGGCCCGTCACGACGTCGGTCGGGAGCGCTCCCACCTTGATCCGCGCCGGCAGCCCGACCTTGAGCTTGCCGACGTCGATCTCATCGACCGTCCCCTTGAAGATGAGGTCTCTCATGTCCGCGATCGTCGCGAGCTCGGTCCCGGGCTGATAGGTCGTCAGCGGGGTGATCGGGTCTCCGGGATTGACGACGCGCGTCAGGATCGTGCCCGCCGCGGGCGCGCGGATGATGGATTCGATCGTCACCTTCTCCGTCGAGACCCGGCCTTTTCGGGTCAGGTCGCGGCCCTGCTCGGCGCGCGCGACCGCGATCTTGGCGAGCTCGAACGCCTCGCGCTTCGAGTCCATGTCGGACTTCGGCAGCACGCCCGACTTCGAAAGCTCGATGGCCCGCTCGTAGTCCGCCCTCGCCCTGGCGTAAGACGCGTTGGCGGAGTCGACCGTCCGGTCGACGTCAGTGAGCTCCTGGGGCGTGGGGTCCGGGCCGATCTCGAAGAGCGGATCGCCGGCCTTCACCGAATCCCCGACGTTGACCATGCACCGTTTCACGATCCCGGAGATCTTCGACTTGACCTGGAACTTCTGCCGCGGCTGAATCTGGCCGACGGCGATCGCCTTTTCCGTGATCGATCCCTTTTCGACGGCGACCAGCTTGTTCCCCTGCTGGTCCCCCTTGCTCGACCGCGCCCACGCGTACAGACCGCCGGCGACGGCGACGAGGATCACCAGCCAGAGCAGCGTTTTGAAGAGTTTCCGCATGCGAAGACCCCCGAACGACGAAGGAACCGCGACCGCCCGGTCTCAACCCTCTTCTACGCGCCTGCCCGGCGGAAGTTCCTCGGATCTCTTAGACGGCGCGCGGGGGATTTCGTCAGGTTGCCGGCCCCGGCGCGGTAAGCTTTCCCGAGGGGTTTTCCATGTCGAGCCGTGACTACCGTCTGGTAACGCAGTGGCGTGTCTACGGGACCGCCGAGGAGATCTTCCGCGTGCTGGAGGCGCCGGCCGAGCTTCCCCGCTGGTGGCCGAGCGTCTACCTCGCGGTGCAGGAGCTCGAACCCGGCGGCTCGGATGGTGTTGGACGCGAAGTCGCTCTGGTGACGCGGGGATGGCTGCCCTATACCCTCGCGTGGGTACTGCGCGTCGCCCGGGCCGATCCGCCGTTCGAGCTGGAGATCGAGGCCGAAGGGGATCTGGATGGCCGCGGTCTCTGGACCCTGGAGCCCGCCGGCGCCTGGACGTGGGTCACCTTCGAGTGGAGCGTCACGGCGCGCAAGCCCCTGTTGAGCGCTCTGTCGCCCCTCTTTTCCCCCGTACTGGCGGCCAACCACCGCTGGGCGATGGCCAGGGGAGAAGAGAGTATTGCCCTGGAGCTCGCCCGCCGGAGAGCGGCCAATTCGTCCGAGCGCGAGCGGGTGCCCGTTCCGCCCCGCGCCGCGCGCACAGCGGCGGTCCTTCTCGCGGGAGCGGCCGCCGCCGTGCTCGCGCTCGGTGCGGGCGTCCTCCGCGGACGGCGGCGCCGCGCGTAGCGTGAGCAGGATGCGGCAGGCGCGATCCCTTTAGCCGGCTCGATGGACTGGCGCGAGCAGCTTCAAATCCTCGCCGAGGTGGCGCTCGCGATGGGGCTTTCCGCCGTCATCGGGGCGGAGCGCGAGCTCGCGCGCAAGCCCGCCGGCCTGCGCACCCACATGCTCGTCTCCGGCGCCGCGGCCCTCCTCGTCGGCCTCGGCTTCACGATCGTGCGGCGCTTCGGGGGATCGGCGCAGTATCCCCTCGTCCGCGTCGACCCCGTCGTGGTGATCCAGGCGGTCGTGACCGCGGTGGGCTTCCTCGGAGCCGGCACGATCCTCCACCGCTCTTCGAGCGCGCCGGCCTCCCCGGCAGAACACGTGGAGGGACTCACGACCGCCGCCTCTCTTCTCTTCGTCGCCGCGCTCGGCACCTGCGTGGCTTTGAGACAGATCCTGCTCGCCGTCGGCGTCACCGCGCTCGGCTGGCTGACGCTCCGCGTGGTGGGCCGGCTCGAGGAGCGGCTCCGGCGGGCACGCCGCGTCCCGCCCTGCCCCGCGATGACGTCGCCGACGCTTTCCCGATGAGGCCCGCGGCGCTCGCCCGGGGCATCGGGCTCTTCGACGCCACGGCGCTCGTCGTCGGCTCGATGATCGGCTCGGGAATCTTCATCGTGTCGGCGGAGAGCTCCCGGGTGCTGGGCTCGGCGGGTTGGCTGCTCGCGGCGTGGGGGATCGCCGGCCTCCTCACGATGGTGGCCGCGCTCTCCTGCTCGGAGCTCGCCGCGATGCTGCCAAAGGCGGGCGGCCAGTACGTCTTCTTTCGCGAGGCCTACGGCCCTCTCGTCGGGTTTCTGTTCGGGTGGGCGCTCTTTCTGGTCATCCAATCGGGGACGATCGCCGCGGTCTCCGTCGCGTTCGCGAAGTTCCTGGGCGTCCTGTGGCCCGCGGTCTCTGCGGAGGCGCCGCTGTTCGCGGTGGGCCCCCTGCGCGTCTCGCCCGCGCAGGCGGTGGCGCTTGCCGTCATCGCGCTGCTGACGGCGACGAACGCGACCGGCTTGCGGGCGGGCACGCGCACGCAGAACGTCTTCACCACCGCGAAGCTGGCCGCCCTCCTCGCGCTGACCGGCCTCGGCCTCTTTCTCGGAAGCCCGGGAGCCGCGCTGCGCTCACCGGGCTTCTGGAGCGCCTTTTCGCCGGGCGGTCACGCCCTCACCGGAGCCGCGCTCGTCGCGGCGCTCGGGACCGCGATGGTGGGACCTCTCTTTTCGCAGTCGGCCTGGAACAACGTCACGTTCGCGGGCGAAGAGATCCGGCAGCCGGAGCGGACGCTCCCGCTGGCGCTGCTCGTCGGATGCCTCATCGTGACCGCGGTGTATGTCCTCGCCAACCTCGCCTACGAGAACGTCCTCTCGCTTGCGGCGATCCAGCACGCGCCCGCCGATCGGGTGGGCACGGCGGCGGCGATGGCGATGTTCGGCCCGGGCGCCGCGGCGGCGGCGGCGGCGGCCATCATGGTCTCGACGTTCGGATGCGTCAACGGGCTGATCCTCTCGGGCGCGCGGGTCACGTTCGCCATGGCGAGGGACGGCCTCTTCTTCCGGCGTCTCGCCACCGTGAACCGCGCCTCGGTCCCGGCGAGCGCGCTCGTGGCGCAGGGAATCTGGTCGGGAGTGCTCGTGCTCTCGGGCGACTACGGCCGGCTCTTGAAGTACGTCATCTCAGTCGACATCCTCTTTTACGTGATGGTCGTGCTCGCCGTGATCGTGCTGCGCCGCCGCAGGCCGGAGTGGCCTCGGCCCTTTCGCGCGCCCGGATATCCGGCGCTGCCTCTTCTGTACGCGGCCGCCGGGATCCTTCTCATCGTGATTCTGCTCGCGGGAAACCCGGCGACGACCTGGCCGGGATACGCGATCGTCGCGAGCGGGATCCCGGTCTATTTCCTCTGGCGGCGGAAGCGTTGACATTGCGCCTCGAGGTGCGGCACGTCTCCGACGGCGCGATCCTCGTCGAGTTTCCCGAAGCTTCGGACGACGAAGCGAACCGATCGGCGGTCGCGCTCGGCCGCGCGCTCGCTCTTTCACCCGAGAGGGCGCCCGACGACGCGGTCCCGGGCGCCCGCACGCTCTTCTGCGCCTTCGACCCCGGTCGGATCTCCCACCGGGAGCTCGCGGAGAAAATCGCGGTGCTCGCCGCCGACGCTGCGCCCGCGGACACGGGATCCGGGAAGGAACACGTCCTGCGTGTCGCGTACGGCGGTCCGGATCTCGCGTCCGTGGCGCGCCGGGCGGGCTTGACCCTCGATGAGGTCGCGCGGCGGCACGCCTCCGCCCTCTACCGGGTCGCCTTCCTGGGATTCGCTCCGGGGTTCGCCTACCTGACCGGCCTGCCGCAGGAGCTCGCCGCGCCTCGGCTCGGGACCCCGCGGCCCCGGGTTCCGGCGGGAAGCCTCGCCGTGGCCGGCGGCTACTCGGGGATCTACCCGGCGGAGAGTCCCGGCGGCTGGAATCTGATCGGGCGGGCCGCCGCCCGTCTCTTCGATCGCGACCGGGACCCGCCCGCCCTCCTCGCGCCGGGGGACCGCGTCCGCTTCGAGCGCGCCGACGCGCTGCCCGAAGAGAGACCCTCGCAGCCCACGAACTCCGCCCGCCCCTGCGGCGCCGGGACGCCCGTTTTTCGAGTCCTCGCCGCGGGAATCTGGAGCGCGCCCGTCGGCCCGCCGTTCCGCGGCCGGGGCGCGTCGGGACTTCCGCCGTCGGGCGCGATGGACGAGATCGCACTGGCCGACGGCAATGCACTCCTCGAAAACCCGGACGGCTCCGCGGCGCTGGAGTTCGCGGTCTCGGGTCCCGAACTCGAAGTGCTCGAGGACGCCACGGTCGTGATTTCGGGCGCCCCCTGCGACGCGTCGCTCGAGGGGAGACCGATCGCCTGCCGCGCCGCCACGCGCCTGCGAAAGGGGGAGCGGCTCGCGCTCGGCGCAGTCCGGCGCGGCGTGCGGTCGTACCTCTGCGTGGCGGGGGGGCTGGCGCCGCCCGGGCCTCTCGACATCCCCGACCGGACCACCGCGGGCGAGGTGCTCTTTCGATCCCGTGGCGCCGTCCCCGGCGGGGCCGCGGCCGGACGGGCCCCCGCCGGAGACGTCGAGATGACTTCAGACGCGGTGGTACGCATCGTGCTGGGACCGCAGGAAGACTGGTTTGCCGATGAGGGGGTCGCCGCCTTGCTGAATTCGCCATTCCGCGTTTCCTCGACGAGCGATCGTCGGGGGATCCGCCTGGAGGGTCCCGTCATCGCGTCTCGGGCGGGCTTGGAGATTCCCCCCGAGGGCACGGCGCTCGGAGCGATCCAGGTCCCGGGCGATGGCCAGCCGATCGTGCTCGGCCCCGACCGGCCCGTGACCGGCGGATATCCCAAGATCGGTACCGTGATCTCGCGGGATTTCCGGCTGGTCGCGCAGGCGCGGCCCGGGGCATTCGTTCGTTTTCGCGCCGTATCGGCAGAGGACGCGGTCGCTTCGAGGCGTAGGATGACGGCGTCGTGAGCATCGATCTCAACGCCGACGTCGGCGAGGGTCTGGATGACTCCGCGCTGTTTCCCTTCCTGACCTCGGCCAACGTGGCGTGCGGTCTCCACGCCGGCGACGCCTTCTCGATGGACGAGACGGTCGCCGCGGCGCTGGCCCACGGACTCCGAGTCGGGGCTCATCCGGGATATGCCGATCGCGCCAACTTCGGCCGGCTTCGCGTCGAGATGTCCGCCGACGCCGTCGAGGCGCTCGTGCTGTACCAGATCTCGGCGCTCGACGGTTTCGTGCGGTCGCGCGGAGGAACGCTCACGCACGTCAAACCGCACGGCGCGCTCTACCATGCGGCCGCCGAATTTCCGGACGTGGCACGCGCGATCGCCGAAGGGGTGCGCCGGCTGCGGCCGAGCCTCGTGCTTTTCGGTCCACCGGGTTCTCTCCTGATGGAAGCGGGACGGGAGGCCGGCCTTCCCGTTGCGGCGGAGGCCTTTGTCGACCGCCGGTACATGCCGGATGGATCGCTCCTCCCGCGCACGGAGCACGGCGCGGTTCTCGGCTCGGCCGACGAAGTCGCGGAACAGGCGCTCTCACTGGCCCGGGACGGCCGGGTCGTGACCAGCCAGGGAACCACCATCGCGGTGCGAGCCGACAGTCTCTGCATTCACGGCGACACGCCCGGCGCCCCCGAGTTTGCCCGGCGCATTCATGAGCGGTTCCGGGAAGAGGGGATCCGGATCGCCCCGCTCGAAGTCACCCCCTCACGGGACCGGCGCGCTCAGGCGGCCGCCCCTCTGCATTGAGGTCGAACATGTGGAACACGAACCGTCTGCCGCCGAAGCAGGAAGAGCCGGCTCCCGGCATCTTCGCCCGATTGAAAGACGCTTTTGAGGCGACGAAAGGCCTCATCGGAACCCGCGCCGAGATCTTTCGCGAAGAAGTCTCCGAGAAGGGTAGCCTGGCGCGCCGCGGCGCCGCCGGACTCGGCATCGCGCTTGTGGTCGGATGGCTGGCGATGCTCCTGTTCACGGCGCTGGTCGCCGTCCTCCTCGCGAAGCTGTTCGACAGCGTCTGGCTCGGGATCTTAGTCGCGTTCGTTCTCTACCTCGCCGGCGCGGCAGCCGCGGGTTTCGTCGGGATCCAGGCGCTCAAGCGTCTGAAGCCCTTCGAGTTTCCCGCGACGAAGGAGGGACTCAAGGAGGACTGGGCGGCCATCAAGGATTCCATCCGCACGCCGCCTCCCCTCGGAGACGACGAGGAGGAGGACGATCTCGAAGCGCGCTTCCGCGCAGGCTCCGAATGACCGCTCCCGGCCGGGGAAAGAGGGACGACGGGAAAGATCGATCGACGCGGCTGACCGAGCTCGCGGCGCGCGGCGCGCTCGAGCGTCAGCGTGCGGCCGGCGCCATGTTCGACGTCGTGGATGACGTGCGCCGCCATCGCGTCCAGTGGAAGGTCGCCGGGATGGCCGCGACCGGGCTCGCCGCCGCCGGAACCGCCGCCTGGAAGCTCTTCGGAAAATCCTCTCCCGCCGCGAAGATC
>JBBRDK010000107.1:0-11741 GCA_038203955.1 Thermoanaerobaculia bacterium
GTCGAGGTTTGCCCCCGGCAAATCCATCTTGTTCGCCGCCACCATGATCGTGACATGCGGCGCGGCTTTCGCGTGGTTGATCGCCTCAATCGTCTGCGGCATAAGGCCGTCATCGGCAGCGACGACGAGCACGACGATGTCCGTGACATCGGCGCCGCGCGCCCGCATCGCGGTGAAGGCGGCGTGGCCCGGCGTGTCGAGAAAAGTGATGCGCGTGCCCTCGTAATCGACGGTGTAGGCGCCGATGTGCTGGGTAATGCCGCCGGCTTCACCCGCAGCCACGCGGGTTTTGCGGATCGCATCCATCAACGACGTCTTGCCGTGATCGACGTGGCCCATGAAAGTGATAATCGGCCCGCGAAGTTTTAGTTCCTCTTCGGTCTCGATGACCGGTGGCGGGGGCGCGACCACGACCTCGACGACCTTATGGACACCGCCATCTATTTTGCGGCGTTCCATTTCGAACGCAAAGCCGTGCTTGTCGCAAATCTTCGTCGCCACCTCGGGCTCGACGGTCAGGTTCGGGTTCGCGAAAATATTGAATTCATCCATCAGCTCCTTGATGAGCTGGAAATTTTTCACCCCGAGATGCGTCGCGAGATCCTTCACGATGATCGGCGGTTTGATGTGAATGATCGGGCGACCATCCTCGGCCACTTCCGCCTCGCCGTTGCTGCCCTCGGCAATCTCGAGCGCGGCCGGAGTTTCCGGCGCAGCGGGCGCGGCGACTGGTTCCGGCGCGGGCGGCTGCGGGTCGCGAATTTTGGAAATCGGAGGGAGCATCGAACGTTTCACCGTCCCCTCGGCGAGAACGCGCCGGGGCTTCGGGGTTTGCGGATCAATCAGAGAAACCGCTTCGCTCGCCGGCTTGGACACAGGAGCAGGGGCGGGCGCTGGCGCCGGTTTGGCTTCAGCCGGTTTGCGACCGGTAATCGGCGCAAAAGCAGAACGCGTCGGTGCCACGGTTGGGGCAGTTTTAGTCGCCGCGGGCTTGGCGGGTTCAGCTTTCACCAAGGCTGGCTTGGCGGCCGCCGGTGCCGGTTCGGCAATCATTTCTTCAGTCTTCGCGACAGCAGCAGGCACCTGATTTTCAGTATCGCTCGTCGCGCCTTTCGCCGTCTTTGCCGGCTTAGCGGCAGCAGCCGCGCGCGCCCGCGTCGATGACGACTTTACCGCTGACGAACCCGTTTTGGTCGTCTTGCGGGCAGCAGGCGCTTTGCGCGCCGTCGTTTTGGTCGTCGTCGTTTTTGTGGGCATTGAAAATTTTTCCGCTCATGGCCATGAGCAATTTAGCGCGTAGCCATTTTTAAGTTGCCTGAGCACCAGCATGCACTGCCTCGTAAATCTCGCGCGCTTTCTCTTCGTCCACGCTCAAGATCTCAACGAGGTCCTGCATCTCGGCATCCTGCAAACCTTCCAACTTCGTAAAGCCGGTCTTCACCAGCGTCATCGCCTGCTCCTCGGTAATGGGGAGGGCGCTGGCGAGCGATTGCGCCGCGTGCGCCACCTTCTGCTCGACCGCGCTCGTGCTCGGCGCTTCTTTTTCGATGTTAATTTCCCAACCGGTGAGCCGGCTGGTCAGGCGCGCGTTCTGGCCCTTCTTGCCGATCGCGAGCGAGAGCTGATCGTCCTCGACGACGCAGTCGAGACTCATCGCGCCGTCCTCGTGATGGATCGGCGACACCCGGGTGATCTTCGCGGGAGCCAGCGCGTTCTGCGCGAACGTGATGAGGTCTTCCGAGTAGAGGATCACGTCGATCTTCTCGCCGTGCAGCTCCCGCATGATCGATTGCACGCGGCTGCCGCGCATTCCGACGCAGGCCCCGACCGGATCGACGTCCCGCTCCCGGGAGCGGACGGCCACCTTGGCGCGCTCGCCCGGCTGCCTGACGGCGCCCTTGATCACCACCGTGCCGTCGTAGATCTCGGGCACTTCCATCTCGAAGAGGCGGATCAGCAGGCGCGGATCCGTACGCGACAGCACGAGCTGCGGTCCCTTCGGATTGCGGTGGACGTCGTAGAGGATCGAGCGGATTCTCTCGCCCTGGCCGTAACGTTCCGCGCGCGACTGCTGGTCGCGGGGGATGATCGCTTCCGTCTTGCCGAGATCGACGATCATGTCGCCGCGCTCGAAGCGCTTCACCGTCCCGCTCATCAGCTCGCCCAGCTTGGGGAAATACTCATTGTAGATGTTGTCGCGCTCGGCCTCGCGGACCTTCTGATACAGCACCTGCTTCGCGGTCTGGGCGGCGATGCGCCCGAGCCCGACGGGCTCGCGGTACTGGCGGATCTCGTCGCCGAGCGCGAGCTCCGCCACTTCGGCGGGGGACTCGCCCTCGATCGAAGACGGGCGGAGGATCCGCACGTCGCCCTTCGTGCCGTGTTTTCCGATGAGCTCCTTCGCCTCGTCTAAGAGGATCTGCGGCGGCGGCTCCTCGGATTCGGTGTCGAGCTCTTCGACGACGGTCCGGCGCGAATACGCCGTCATTTCCCCGGTCTTGCGGTCGATCGAGGTGACCACGGCCTTGTCGTGGTAGTACTTCCGAGCCGCGGAAGACATGGCTTCTTCGAGCGCGCCGAACATCTTTTCCGGATCGATGTCCTTCTCGCGCGAAACCTGTCGTATGACCGACGGATCAATAATCATCTGGGACCGCTCTCTCCATTCGTCCTACCGGCGCTCCGGCCACTGGAAGTCGAGCCTCGCTGTTCGAATCTCGCCGAAACGGACATTATAAATTCTGCCTTCCGCCTCATCAACGACCGTGAGAACGTCCCCCTCGACCCGATCGAGCCGTCCTCCGAAGTTCCGTGCGGGCGACAACGCGCCGCGCCCTTCGGGAACGAGCCTCTCGGGAGTGACGGGCGTCTCGCTCCGGACCTTGACCTTCCGGCCCACGAAACGCGTCGCGTCTTCGAGCGAGTAGAGCCTGCGTTCGAGCCCCGCCGACGAGACTTCGAGCGCGTACCGATGGGGGATCTCCTCGGAACGGTCGAGCAGCTCGGAAACTTCCCGCGAGACCGCCTCGCAGTCTTCGACCGTCACGGGGTCGCCGTTGGCGCGTTCCAGGACGACCCGAAGCGTCGAAAAACGGCCGGTCCCCCCGCTTTCGACGGCGAGAAGGCGGCAGCCCTTGTCCGCGGCGATCGAGGCGACCTCCTGGACCGTGTTTTCGCTCACTTTCATCGAATAAAAAAGCGGGCCTTCGCCCGCAATAGCCCGACAACACGGGTTTTATCAGAAACACGAGCGATGCGGCAAATGGAGGAGGGCGGATGGGGGAGGGCGAAGGACGCCGGAAGGGCGGTTGGCGGCGGGCGAGAGATCCCTTCCGCGACTGCCTTTTCGATTCCCGATTCCTCTAATTGACCGCGGAGTACCGCGGCCTTCTCGCTCCCGTTGGTCGCTCGGCTCCCGAACTAGTTGACCGCGGAGTACCGCGGCCGCTCGCTCCCTCTGGTCGCTCGGCTCCCGGCCCCCCGTCCGCCTCCCGCCTACCTCCCAGCCCGCGTCTGCTCGAACGCGCCGGCATACGCGGCCCGGGTCGGCGTCGACGCCAGCAGGGCGAGCGCGGACGCCGCCATCAGGAACGCCACGTCGCGGAACGTTCCTCCCGTAAAGCCCGCAAACAGGCCGAAGACCGCCATCGCTTCCGCGGCCGCGAATCGGATCAGGAAATAGCGCCGGACGCGGAGGACGACTCCGGCGCCGGGACCGGCGGACCGGAGCATGGCCCGGCCGAGAAGGCTGGCGAGACCCCATTCCGCGGCGCCGACGGCCAGGAGAACCAGGGCGAACCGCGGCCGCGAGCTCGCCGGGCCGGAAAAGCCGGCCTGGCCGCGAAGAAGCCAGAGGAGGATGGCATAGAGGGGGATGGCCGACAGCATCGCGATATGCACCACCGACACGATGCGCCGCCCGGTCTCGTCGTCCTCCGGCACCATGGCAGGGACTCTATGACGGCATGACGGCGACGGCGCCTCCGGCCGACCGGCCCGCCGGGCTTAAACTGAGACGGGGCCGAAATCCTTCACGACTCTGCGGCGTTAGACGGTAGGGAGTGTGTTCCCGGCGGCCGAGGGCTGCTCTGAGTGTCGTTCCCGTACCCGAATGCGCGGCCCGGAGGGACTGGTGAACCGATCGCTGCTGGGGCTCGAGAAGGCCGTCGCCGAGGACGAGGCGGCGCCGGTCACTCGCTCGTTCCTCGGACTGGAAGCGCCGGTTCGCACGGTGCCGCCTTCTCCCGATCCTCTCGGGGGCCCGCCGCCGCCTCTACCCCCTGCCGCGCGACCGTCCGCTCCCGGTCGTCCCAGCGCTCCCGGTCGTCCCGGCGCGGTGGCTCCTTCGGGGGGACCGGAGGCTCCGACCTTCGGCGGGGGCGGGCTAGCCGACCGGCCCGCGATCCCCGTTCCGGAGCTCGAGCGGGAGATCTTCGCGCTGGAAAAGAGCGACCGCGCGCGGGCTTTTCCGGTGGAGCGCGCGATCCTCTTTTCGCTCGCGCTGCACGTCCTGTTTCTCCTTCTAATTCTCTACGCCCCCTCCTCGGGTCCCGCAACTCACTCGCTCTTTCCCGGCATGACCGCGAAGCCCAGGTCCGAGGAGGACAAGATTCCGATCGTTTTCCGGGCCGCTCCGGGACCCGAGCGGGAAAATCGAAAGCCCTCCGATTTCTCCGACAAGAACCGCCGAGCCGGGGGCGGAGACCGGTCCAGACCGAAGTCGAACACGCCCTTTGCGCCGGTGCTCCCCGGAACGGAGGGCCTCGCGCCCGGTTCGGCGCCCCGCATGGCGGCCGCGCCGTCGGGGTCCCGCGGGGGCCAAGCGCGCACCGGTCAAAGCGGAGCGCCCGCCGAGAGGTCCGCGACCGGGATGACTCCGCCGGACGCCCTTCGAAACCCCGCCGGCGCGTCCTCGGGCTCGGACGCCGCGGCGGGGACCGGAGCCTCGGCGAGCCGGCTCGCCAACCTGGATTCGGTCATCCAGGAGGCGGCGCGCAGCCAGGTCGGCCGGCCGGGCGAGCACGGCGCGGGCATCCCCAACCCCGACGGGGGATTCATGGACTCCGGGCCGCTCTCCTTCGAGACCAGCTGGTACGACTGGGGCCCTTACGCCGACGAGATGGTCCGGCGGATCAAGCTTCACTGGGACGTCCCGAAGCTCGCCGAGCTCGGCTGGAAGGGCAAGCTCACGATCCACTTCGACATCCGGGTCGACGGGAGCGTTTCGGGCGCTACGATCGTCGCCGGGTCTGGAATTCCCCCGTTCGATTACGCGGCTATGCAGGCGATTCTGAAATCCAACCCGTTCCGGCCGCTGCCGAAGGATCTCTTAAAGGAGGTGCCCGGAAAGGACCGGGAAGGCGTGACCGTCACCTTCTTCTACAACATGCGGCCGGGAAAGAACCCGACGTCGGAGGGCATGTGAGTCAGGGGAACGCGGGACACGGGAGGGGCAAGGCGGAAACCTTGGCGGATCTGCTTCGTCCAACTCTTAACTCTTAACTCTTAACTCTTAACGCATAACTCCAATGAACGACCCCGACCAGATTCGTCAGGCTCTTCGCGGGGCGCGCACTGTCGCCGTCGTCGGCTGCTCGCCCAATCCCGACCGGCCTTCGCACTCGATCGCGCAATATCTGCTCGACAGCGGCTACGACGTGGTCCCCGTGAACCCCGGGCACCGGACGCTTCTCGGGCGCCCGTGCTACCGGTCGATCACCGAGATCCCCGCGGAAACGCGGATCGACATCGTCGACGTGTTCCGCCGTTCCGAGGCCGTGGCGCCCATCGCGGACCAGGCGATCGCGCGGGGCGCGGGGTTCTTCTTCATGCAGCAGGGGATCGAGGACGAGGACGCGGCCCGCCGGCTCGAGGCGGCCGGCATCCCGGTGGCCATGGATCGGTGCATTCTGGTCGAGCGGGAGCGGATGAGGCGCCGGGGAGAGCTCGATTGAGAGGGAAACCGGACGGGGCAGGAACCGCCCACCTCGACCCAGGAATTCGGAATTCCACAACCGTGTTGCGCCTGTCGACCCGGGCAAGTACCCCGGGCTACTGAGGAGAAACGATCCGTATGCAGAAGTCCACCAAGCGAGCTCTCTCCTTTTCGGTCCTGATCGCCGCGGCCGTCGTCTTCGGGATGGTCGTCGCAGGGTCGGTGAACGTGACTCCGCGCTCGGAAGCGCAGCGCGAGGCTCCGGCCCGCCCCCGAACGGCGTCCCCTCTCGGCGTTCCATCCTTCGCCGACATCGCCGAGGAGGCCATGCCGTCCGTCGTATCGATCACGTCCACGGACATCGTCAAGGGCGCCGGCCGGCGGGGCAACCCCTTCGGCGGGGGCGGCGGCCAGGGCGAGGGCGATCCGTTCGAGTTTTTCTTCGGCCCACGCCGCAACCAGCCCCGCGGCGACGACGAAGAGCACAAGGAAGTTCAGGGCGGCACCGGCTTCGTAATCTCCGACGACGGGTATGTCGTCACCAACAACCACGTCGTCGAGAACGCCGACCGGGTCGAAGTCCGGCTCGCGAAGGAGCGGTTTCCGGCCAGGATCGTCGGCCGCGACCCGGCGACGGACCTCGCCCTTCTCAAGATCGACGCGAAGCGGAAGCTGACCGCGATCCCCCTCGGAGACTCCGACCGGCTGCGCGTCGGCGAATGGGTGATGGCGATCGGCGACCCGCTCACGTTCGACAAGACGGTGACGGTCGGCGTCGTCTCCGCGAAGGAACGCAGCGGATTGACCGCGGACGCCGCGACGCGCTCGTTCGAGAACTTCATCCAGACCGACGCCGCGATCAACTTCGGCAACTCCGGCGGCCCGCTGATCAACGTCAACGGCGAGGTCGTCGGAATCAACACCGCGATGTTCCGGCCGGCTCAGAACATCGGGTTCGCGGTGCCGATCAACACGCTGAAGCAGGTCCTCCCGCAGCTGCGGGACAAGGGCAAGGTCACGCGCGGGTATCTCGGAATCAACATTCGCAACGTCGACCCGGATGTTGCCGCCGCGTTCCGGCTGAAGGGCGCGGAAGGCGCGTTCGTCGAGTCGGTCGTGAAGGGCGAGCCGGCCGACAAGGCGGGGCTGCAGCCCGGCGACACCATCGTTCGTGTCGACAGCGTGCCCGTCAAGGAGACCCGCGACCTGATCGGCTACGTCTCGGCAAAATCGCCCGGGACGCGCGTGAAGCTCTCGGTGATGCGCGACGGCAAGGAAGCACCGTTCACCGTCACCCTGGCCGAGCGCGGCGCCGACTCGACCGTCGAGGCGGGAAAGGGCAGCAAAAGCGGCGACGAATCGCGAGGCAAGATCGGGATCTCGGTGCAGAGTCTGACACCCGACATCCGGCGCATGGCCGGGCTCGAATCGGGAGTGGAGGGGCTCTACGTGCAGCACGTGAAGGAGGTCTCACCGGCCGCCGACGCCCAGCTGCGCGAGGGAGACGTCATCACCTCCGTGAACGGGAAACCGATCGGCAGCACCGAGGAGTTCGGTCGGATCGTGAAGAACACGCCGAAGGGCGAGTACCTGCGGTTTTACGTTCTTCGCCCCCAGGCCAAGCAGTCCTTTTTCGCCCTGGTGAAGATCGACGACTGAGAGCCCGAAAGCGAGACTTCCCGGGGTTGCGCCCGCCCGCGCGGCGGGCGCAACCGTTTTCAGGGTCCCGGCCGCCCCGGGGGCGTGAGGTTTGCTAGGAGAGGGTTCATGGCTCAGAAGGTTCTCGTAGTCGACGACGATTCCGGCATCCGCGACGCCTTGAGGATGATCCTCGAGTACGAGGGTTTCGAAGTCCTCTCGGCGCCCGATGGGAAGACGGCGCTCGCCGACCTCGACGGAACCCGCATTGACGCGGTCCTCCTCGACATCAAGATGCCCGGCATGGACGGATTCGAGATCCTCGACCGGATCGTCGCGCGGGAAGACGCGCCTCCGGTTCTGATGATCTCGGGGCACGGGGACATCGCCACCGCGATCGAGGCGACCCGCCGCGGCGCCATCGACTTCCTCGAAAAGCCGCCGCAGCGCGAGCGCATCCTCGTTTCGATCCGGAACGCCCTTTCGCGCACCTCCCTGCGGGCCGAGAACGAACGGCTGCGTCAGAAGCTCGAAGAGGAATCGGTCCTCGTCGGCCGCAGCGCTCCCATGGCCCAGCTTCGGGCCGAGGTCGCCCGCGCGGCGCCCACGACCGCGACGGTCCTAGTTGTCGGGGAGAGCGGCACGGGCAAGGAGCTCGTCGCCCGCGAGATCCACCAGGGCTCCCGGGTCGCCTCCGGTCCCTTCATCCAGGTCAACTGCGCGGCGATCCCCGAGGAGCTGATCGAGTCGGAGCTCTTCGGACACGAGAAGGGCTCGTTCACCGGGGCGGTGCGGCGGCAGACGGGAAAGTTCGTCGAAGCGGACGGCGGAACGATCTTCTTAGACGAGATCGGCGACATGTCGGCGCGCGCCCAGGCAAAGGTTCTTCGGGTGCTCGAAGCGGGAGAGGTCGAGCCCGTCGGGGCCGCGCGGGTCCGCCAGGTGACCGTGCGCGTGATCGCCGCGACCAATCGCGACTTAACCGAAGCCATCCGGGACTCCCGCTTCCGTGAGGATCTGTATTTCCGCTTGAACGTACTGCCCGTTCGCACGCCTCCTCTGCGCGAGAGGACGGAAGACATCCCGGAGCTCGTGGAGCATTTCACGCGGCTCTTCTCCCAGCGGGACAACCAGCGCCCGCGGCGGTTCGCGCCGAGCGCCC
Organism: Thermoanaerobaculia bacterium; assembly: GCA_038203955.1. Lineage (GTDB taxonomy): Bacteria > Acidobacteriota > Thermoanaerobaculia > UBA5066 > Gp7-AA6 > JALYUA01. The sequence goes on from JBBRDK010000107.1 coordinate 8,736, forward strand.
TGAACGTCCTGAAGGCGCGGTCGTGGCCGGGGAACGTCCGCGAGCTCCGCAATCTCGTCGAGCGGGTGCTCATCATGACGGACTCCGAGCCCATCGAGGCGAAGGACCTGCCCCCGGAAGCGCGCGTCTCGCCAACGGAAATCTCAGAGCGCGGACTCCAGCTCGCGACGCTCTCCGAGTTCAAGGAATACGCGGAGCGCGAGTTTCTCGTGACGAAACTGCGGGAAAACGGCTGGAACATCAGCCGGACGGCCGAGGTCATCCACACGCCGCGGTCGAACCTTTACAAAAAGATCGAGCACCACAAGATCTCGCGCGAAAAAGACGCGAGCTGAACGAGTAGATAGTAATCAGTGATCAGTAATCAGTTCTCAGTCTGAAAACTGAGAACCCAAAACTGAAAACTGAGGGCTGACAGCTGATAGCTTCCTCCCGTGACCAGCCTCGCCGACTTCGAGTCCACGGGGGCGCTTCTCACCGGGCACTTCCGGCTTTCCTCGGGGCGTCACTCCGAGCGTTACCTCCAGTGCGCCCGCCTTCTCCAGTGGCCGCCGCGCGCCGCGGCCGCGGGCGGGGAGCTCGCCCGGGCGCTGGCTCCCTTTTCGCCCTCCGCGATCGTGTCTCCGGCGATGGGAGGGGTGATCATCGGGCACGAGGTCGCGCGAGCCCTGAGCGTGCCCTTCCTGTTTGCCGAGCGACAGGGGGGGACGTTCACTTTCCGCCGGGGATTCCGGCTCGAGCCGGACACCGCGATCGCCATCGTCGAAGACGTCTTCACGACCGGAGAGTCCACCCGGGAAGTCGTGGAGATGGTCGAACGCCTCGGCGCGCGGGTCGTCGCCGTCGGATCGATCGTCGATCGAGGCCTGCCGCCCGAAGCGTTCGCCCTCCCCTCCCGCTCCCTCCTCACCGTGCAGGTCCCGTCCTGGACCGAGGAGGAGTGCCCGTTGTGCGCACGCGGCATCTCCCTCGACACGCCGGGGAGCCGCTGGGGAAGTTGAGAGTTGGGAGTTGAGAGTTGGGAGTTGAGAGTAAAGGGTCCAACTCAGAACTCTGTACTCTGAACTCTGAACTCTGTACTGTCTTCCCGGCTATAGACTCTCTTAAATGGACCTTCGCAGCGTGTGCGTCTACTGCAGCTCGAGCTCTTCGAGGGACTCCGTCGTCGAGACGGAGATCCGGTTGTTCGGCCGGGAGATCGCGCGGCGCGGGGTGCGCCTCATCTACGGCGGCTCCTCGAAAGGGCTGATGGGTGCCCTGGCCGACGAGGTGCTCGCCGCCGGCGGCCTCGTCACGGGCGTCGTGCCGAAGGCTCTCGAGGGCCGGGAGGCCGCGCACCGGGGATTGACGGAGCTGAAGGTCGTGTCATCCATGCACGAGCGCGAACAGGCGCTCTTCGACCTCGCGGACGCGTTCGTCGCGTTTCCGGGAGGGTTCGGAACAATGGAAGAGGTCATCGAAATGTTGACGTGGAAGCAGCTCGGCATCCATGGCAAACCGATCGTCTTCGCCAACATCGGCGGCTTCTTCGACCCGCTTCTCGCCCAGTTCGATCTGGCGATCCGAAGCGGATATGCGCGGCCGGAGGACCGGATCCTGTTCGCCGTCGCCGAGAACACGAAATCGATCCTCACTTTCCTCGATGGCGCGCCCATCCTTTCGCGCAAGGCGGGGGATTGGGCATAACCGTCGCTTCGCTCGCCGCGGGGCGTGCGTTCGCCGCGTGCGAACGCAGCGGCGAGCGGCTCGCCTGAGGGCTCGACCGCTCGCCTCGCCCCTCCGCTCGCTGCGCTCCCGCAGCGGGAGGCTCCTCCCTACCGTCGCTTCCGCTCGCTGCGCTCGCTCACGCTCCCGCAGCGTGAGCCTCCTCCCTCCCTTCGGTCGGGAGACTTCTCACGCTGCGAGCTTAGCCACGATCTCGACGCAAGCGCAGCTCCGCCCCCTCTCCCCGCGCGCCGGGGGAGAGGGTTGGGGTGAGGGGCGGCACTCATCCCGAAACGGATGCCGAGAACAGCGCTTGCTTACGGCGCCCCGCTCAGCCCTTTCTTCGCGACGATGACGCGGTAGTAGGACTCGACCCAGTGGCGGTCCAGCAGGTGGTCTTCGAGCGAGATCAGACGCGAGAGGGCTTCCGTCCTGTCTTCCCGAAGGCGCGCCATGTCGAGGCAGGGGAAGACGAACCAGAGGATGTTGCCCCCGTAGGGACGGTCCTCGACGATCCGAAAGAGGCGCCGGACTTCCGGAAGGATGGCGCTCGAGCGGATCGATTCGAGCGGATCGTCCATCGGGATCGGGACCATGAGCTCGCGGCGGTTCTTGAGCTCGTCCGGGAGCGCGTCGAACGCGCTGCGCGCAAACGACCAGTCAGCGTCCTGCCATTCGGTCCGGGAAGGTCCCATGTACTCATCGAGATAGAGAACTCCCCCGGGTTTCAAGGCTCCCCGGACCTGGGCCAGGGCCCGCTCGACGGAGCGGACGTGGTGCAGGGAGCCATGGAAAAAGACGATGTCGTAGGCCTGCTCCGGAAGCTGCAGCGCGTTGACGTCGCCGACCCGGTACTCGAGGACTCGCGACAGGTTGGCCTCCTGGGCGCCCTGGCGCGCCTGCGCGATGGCTTCCGGAGAGAAGTCGATCCCTTCGACCGCCCGGCAGATGCCCTTCTCGATGACGTCCCGTTCGAGAAGGCCCGGTCCGCACCCGACGGACAGCCCCCGACCGAGCGGCCGCGGGGCGTACCGGCGCGCGAACCACTCCATGGGCCAGCGATTGGGGTCGCCCGTCACCCGGCGGTTGATCGCGCGCCGGACGAGCGGCTGCGCCCCCCAGTAGTGATTTTCCGGCTCGCCGGGGGCCCCGTCGTCCCAGAACCGCCTCGCGGCGTCGGTCTCCGACCGCGCCTCCGAGAAGGCGCTCAACCGCCGGGCGAGCGACGACAGAGAGCTCTTGATGGCGGAGGACATCGAGTGAAACGAGTGTAGCAGGCGCGGAAGACCGTTGAGCGTTGAG
>JBBRDK010000108.1:0-11594 GCA_038203955.1 Thermoanaerobaculia bacterium
CGGCGCGCCCGGTCCGTCCGCGTATCAACGGCTGCGCCGGTTTGCCCGTAGAAACGAGTGAATCGAAAGGAGGGTGTCATGACACTCGGTCTGCCGGCCGCGATCGTCGCGGCGATCCTGCTTCTTCCCTGCGCCCCCGCCGGCGCCGAAACCATTCCCGAAGCTCCGACGGAACGCCCTCAACGCCCGAGCCACCTGCTTACGGTCGGACGCGCCTTCACCGTGGAGGCGAAGGGGTGCGAGTCTCGGGGCAAGCGATTTGTGGTCACCGCGATTCAGCCGATCGATCGATCCAAGGCCGACAAGGACCAGATCCTGAGCGGGGTGTCCTCCTGCGCAAGCGGGAGATGACCGGCCGCTCCGGGTGGCGCAACGTCGGCTATTCGCCGGATGGCCGCTCGGTCGAATTCGAGTTGTTCGCCGAGGGAGCGGGAGAAACGATTCCCGCGGCGGGTGGAACTCCATCCCGGTGCGAATCCCCTTCCCTGTCGCGCGCCGTCGTGGACGTCGAGGCGTGGGTGTTCGACTAGGAATCTTTAGAGCAATCGTCGAGGCGATGAACGCCGCGGAGGCCTGGAGCCCCGCGGCATCTCTGCGTTTGCACACGCCACCTCCGAGTACCCTGTAAAGAAAATTTCCCCCCGGTTTCATCGCGATTTCTTTTGCCGCGGCGACAACAAGGATGCAAGGAGGATTCAGTCATGTTTCTGAAAACCCGCGCATCCCGCCTTGCAGCCTCAGCGCTTCTCCTGTTCGGATTGACACTCTCTTCAGCGTCGGCGACGACATATCCGGACGGACGGGTCAACTGCACGAAGGAGCTTCTCGACTGCTACTACCATGCGGCCGCCCTTCTCGACCCGTGGGATCGGTTCGTCGCAGGCGTGGATTGTCAGATCCAGTTCGCTGGGTGCGTCCGCCGTTCGATCCTCGGGGCCTGAGACGGATGATCTTCATTCCGCTTATCGTTCTGGCATTCACATCCGGATCGGTGACGCGAACGAAGATTTCTGCCGGTTGCGCCGGCCGTGCCGGTTTCTCGACTGGTACGGTCGGCGTGTTTGCCGGAAGACACACTCAAGGAAACACGACGACGATCCTCGACCTCGGCAAGACATCGTCCCTCCTTTCCTGGCATTGGGGCGTGTCAACCCCGCATCGCGTCGATCTCGGCCGGGAGGGGTCCTCTCTCGACCCGAGCGGCCTGGCCCGGGCGGCCGACGGAACTCTCTGCGCGCTGGCGCATCTCGGCCGGCATCTGCGTTGCCTCGACGAGAGAAGCGGCACAACCGCCGGAGATCGGGCGCTTCCAACGAGGGCCCAAGGAATCTGGGATGTCGCCGGTCGGCTCATCTATGCCGACTATGAGCTGCGCCCCGATCGACCCCTTCTTCACACCGAGGATGGAAAATCTTTCAGTTCGCTTCGCAGCCGGGGCATGGCCGACTCGCTCGGCACGATGACTGCGAATCTCTTTACCTGCGGAGTCGGCCTCGCCGGTTCGACGCCCTGCTGGTTTCTGGCTTCAAACTCTGTTGCCATGGTGGAGGCTTCGGGCCTCGTCCGGGAGATCGATCTTGCAGCGCAGCTCGCCCCCGGCGGTCGGTATCCCTTGAGAGATGCCACCGCGGCGGCGGATGGCAGATTCTGGCTTCTCGTGAACGACCCCCCCGCCAGCCAGGAGAGCCTTGCGGGTGACGCGCGGCGTCTGATCCGATACTCGCCGTCGGAGCGCAGGTTCGAGTCTCTCGAGCTGCCTTCCGCTGCCCGGGCAATCCTGGACGCGGGCGGGGACTCGGCGTTCATCCTCTTTAAGGATGGAAGCGCCGCGGATTGCCGGATTCCCGCGAAGCCCACTCGATGACCTTCTTGCGCATGATGGGCTTCTTTGGACGAGTCACACCCCTTCGAGGCTGGTGCTGGGTGGGAATGGCGGCGACCCTTCTCTTCGCGATCTGGCTGGAGATGGCCAACGCCGGATCGTCCTCCGGATCAGTCATCAGCCTTCTCCTTCTTCAAATGATGGCGGTCTCGACGGGTTTTTTTTCGCACGCACGGCGGGGATTCTACGACCCGGTCCTCGAGCGGAGCTCCCGCCGGTCCGCCGCAATGGCGCATTTCGCGGCCGCTGCCTGGCCCGGCGCGGCGATCTTCGTCGCAATCGGGCTCGTAGAGGTCGTGAGCGCACGCTCGTTCGGCGTGTTGGTGTTCGACCCCTCGGCAGGGGTCGCTCTTCTCATGGTCTCGACGATTCCCTGGGCGGTCAGCGCGCGCCTGGGGCCTCTTTCGGGCGGAGTTCTCTGGCTGCTCGCTTCTGTTTCGTTCGCCATCAGCGGCATGGGCCTTCCCCTGCTCGCAGCGGTCCGCGTGGACGCGCATGTTCCGGTGACGAAGACGATACTCGGTGCTCTCGCCTTTCCCATGGCCCTTCCGGGATCGCCCTGCCCGGCCTCGGCGCTCGGCGCGCTGACCGCAATCACCCTGGCGCCTCTCGCCGCCACCGTCGAGTGGATCACGCGCGCGGATTTTCCTCTCCGTGAGGAGGAAGGTTCGTGAGCGACCTCCTTTCCGCCCGGGATCTCTGGAAGAAGTATCGAGGGCACTCGGTGCTCGCCGGCGCCGACCTCGTACTTGCGGGCGGGGAGATCACCGGTCTCATCGGCCCGAACGGCGTCGGAAAAACGACTCTCTTGAGGCTCCTCTCGGGTTTCATCCGTCCCGACGCGGGAGTCGTTTCGACTGAATCCGGCGTGCTCCCCCATGGGACCGGGCCGCGCGGGCTCGCGCAGTTCGGCGGCGGACACACGATTCCTCCTCGTGTCTCGGCACGAAGCTGGGCGCGAGACGTCTCGGAAGGCGCCTGGAAGGGCGACGAACGCCGGCGCGTGCGGGATCTATCGCGCGGCACCCGTCAGATTCTGGGTCTCGAAGCGACCCTCGCACGTCCGGGGACATCGATCGTGTTACTCGACGAACCTTGGGAGGGTCTCGACCCGAACGGCGCACGATGGCTCAATGCCGCGCTTGCGGAACGATCGCAAAAAGGCGCAGCGATTTTGGTGTCCTCGCATCGCCTCCATGAACTGGCGGAAGTCTGCGATCGATTCGCATTTCTCCGGGATGGGCTCGTGTCGGTCCGAAGCCGGGAAGAAATGAACACGGCACGCGGTCCTAACGGTCTTCTCGAGGAGTTCGATCGTCGGAGCGAGCCATCGTGAAAGCGCTTTCATTCTGGTTGCTTGCGACGCTAGCCGTTTCAAAGGTTTTGCCAGCACAGGACCTGTCACCGGTCCCTTTTGCCTTCCACCTCGAGCCGGGCGACCGGGCGAGCTTCCAATCGCCTGCGCTCCGGGCATCGTCGATGTCGGGCGTAGCCGTCCTGCTGCGAATTCGCGGAGCGGAGGGAGGGCGCATCGATCTCTTTCAGGAAAGGCCGGGCGTCTGGCCTCGCTGGGCATGGAGAAACGGCGCGAGGATTGCGGGCGGCGAAGTCCGTCTCGTCGGGCCGGGAGGACACTCCTCGTTCCTCATCCTTCGAAGGCCCGGCCAGGGGGGCTACGACATCTTGCCGACACTTCGGTGGCCCTCGGAGTCGCGCGAGATTGAAATCCGTCCGAGTCCGGCCCGCACTCTGTGGGGGTCCGATTCCGGCGCCGGGAAGAGCGGCGAATTTCGATACTTCTCGGCTGACTCGAGCCACGACGCCCTTTGTGAAACCGATCACAGGACGCGATGGCAGTGCCTCGCCCTCCCGGTCTGGACCCCGGGAGTGCTCGCCTTCTGCCCGGCATCTTCGGAACCACGTTTTGCGGAGGTCTCCACAGCTTCTTCCGGAGAGACGACCCTCCTGACCGACGGGTGGGCCGTCGGAATTTTCATCGACGGAGAGACGTCGGGGTCCCCTCCGCCCTCCTTCACGCTCGTGAGTCCCGGCGGCGGCGGCGGACAGACTCACGCCGTGAAGCCTCTTTCCAGCACATCGCTGGGCGGCGCGCTCTACTGGGTCCACGGATCCGTCGTGGCCGACAGCCATCTCCTGGTGCGCCGACCAGGCGGCAGCGGGCGGGTTTCGATCGACGAACTCGCAGTCCGGCCGTGCGGTGACCCGTTGCGCGTCGCGCTGTCTCCTAGCCGAGATGTACGCGGGTCCGTCGCAGATAGGTCCGGCAAGGCCCTCCCAGGAGCGTCCATCCTTGCGCTCGAGGAGGAAAAGCCGCGCTCCGGCGAAAACGTTCGGAGCAAGCCGGTTCTTGCCGCCTCGACGAAGGCCGACGACGAGGGGTCCTACGTCTTGGGCGAGCTTGACTCACATGTCAGGCGCCTCCGCGCATGTCATTCGCGGGTGGGATGCCAGGAGAAAGAACTGTCGCCAGGAGCCGACGTCGTTGACTTCGCGATCTCGCCACGATGGCAGTTCACGGGACGTGCCGTGTCTCGCTCGGGAGTGCCGGCGTCCAACGCGCATCTGCGACTGGTCCCAATGCTCGAGAGCTATGCGCGTGCGACTGACAAGCTTCTCCTGGTCCCGCCCGAAGCCGACGCGCTCACAGACGGCTCGGGCCACTTCGAGATTTCTGCGCCAGCGCCTTCCGGCTACTTTCTAGAAGCACGGGCAGCGACCATGGGCACCGCTCGCCGGCGCATCGACGTCACCGAGCTCACGCCCGCCCGCACAGACGTGGGAGACCTTATTCTCACTGGGGAAGGTGAGTTCCTCGCCAGGCTCAGCGGCGTTGGTTGCTCCGGTGGATTCTTCACCGTCGTCGGACCGATCGACGCCGGTACCGTTGCGGCGATCCGGAACTTCCCTATCGAGCACGATGTGGCTCGAGTCGAGCTCCCAGAAGGTGGCACCTGGCTCGTGCAAGCGAGGTGCGCCGACGGCGTCCGAACCCTCTCCCCAGAACTCTTGACTGAGGTCCAGGACCTCTACGGGCAGGAAGTCCGCTTCACTGTCGGCGAACGGGTCGACGCGCCGGGCAAGGGCGAAGGGCGGACCCCCCGCTGATTCCGGCGCGCTCCCCTGGATCCCCGGACACCCTCTCGCCGCCGTCTCGCGCGGTTTCCGAATCGCCGGCGGCCGCACGACGTATCTCTTCCAAGAGGTTAAAATCGGCTTCTCCCTAAAATGAGCTTCCGGATCTGGAAAAAGGGTGAGGGCACGGCGGGCCCGCCGGCTCGCGACGTGTCGCGGGCGCCTTCGGGTGCCGCCATCCTGCCGCCCGATCTGGTCGCGGCGTCGGCGAGCCGCATCACGACCATGGCGCTGGTCGCCGCCGCGACCCTGTCGCTCTTCGCCCTTCTGGATCGCGTGTTCTCGGGGCCCCATCCCGGCTCCTCGGGCACCCTCTGGCTGATCGGCGTCGCCGGGGCGATCGGGGCCTCCCTAATCATGGCCTGGATCGCCGGGCGCGAAATGCTCGACTCGGAGAGGTTGCTCGACGCGGCCCTCGTGTACGAGGTCGTCATGGGCTTCTTCCTCGCCGTGAACATCCACTCGACCCCGATGACCGCCGGGATCCCGCGCGGCTGGTCCGCGGTGGCGGTCTGGGCCCTCGCCTACCCGCTCATCGTCCCCGCGACCCGCGGGAAGGTCATCCTGGCGACGGTGGCGACGGCGGCGATGGACCCGGTCGGGCTTCTCGCGCAGGTGGCCGCGGGCAACCCGCCGCCGCACGGGCCCACGGTGTGGCTGATGTTCCTGCCGACGGCGGTCGCGGCAACGGTCGCGATCGTCGTGTCCGGCATCGTTTACAAGATGAACGTCGAGGCCGAGAGGGGCCACGAGATGGGCAGCTACCACTTAGAGGAGCTGCTTGGCAGCGGCGGCATGGGCGAGGTGTGGAAGGCGAGCCATCGACTGCTCGCGCGCTCGGCTGCGATCAAGCTGATCCGGCCGGACTCGACGGGGAGCGACGGCCGGGAGTCGATCAAGCGTTTCGAGCGCGAGGTCCAGGCGGCAGCGGGCCTCCAGTCGCCGCACACCGTCGACATCTACGACTTCGGCACGACGGAAGACGGCACCTTCTATTACGTCATGGAGCTCCTGGAAGGCTTCGACGTCGAGACGCTGGTGGAGCGCTTCGGGCCTGTGCCCGCCGAGCGCGCCGTGCACATCCTCATTCAGGCCTGTCACTCGCTCGCCGAAGCGCATCAGGGCGGCCTCATCCACAGGGACGTGAAGCCGGCGAATATCTACGTGTGCCGGTACGGGCTCGAGTGGGATTTCGTCAAGATCCTCGACTTCGGGCTGGTCAAGAACACGAGCTCCGAGAGCAACGAACGGCAGCTGACGCTCGCGGGGGTGCTGGCCGGAACGCCCGGGTATATGGCGCCCGAAATGGGATTGGCAACGACGGACCTCGACTGGCGGGCCGACATCTACGCCCTCGGAGCCGTCGGTTACTGGCTCGTCACCGGGCAGACCGTGTTCGATCCGAAACGGCCGCCCATGCAGATCATCATGGACCATGTCCAGAAGCCGCCCATTCCTCCGTCCCGGCGGACGTCCAACGTCATTCCGCCGCGGCTCGAGGAGATCCTCATGGCGTGCCTGCAGAAGGATCCCAACAACAGGCCTCAGACCATGCAGGAGCTGGCCGCAACGCTTCGGACCGTCCCGCTGGAGCGTGAATGGAACGACGAGCGCGCGCGCCGGTGGTGGCTGGCGCACGCGCGAGAGGCGCAGGAAGGCGCCGCCGCGAAACCCGCGGAAGACAAAGCCTCGGCGCCGACCGCGGCGGTCGCGAGCTGAAGAAGTTGAGAGTCGAGAGTTGAGAGTTGAGAGTTCATGCCGGACCGGAAAAGCCCTGAGCTGAGAGCTGAGAGCTGACAGCTGATAACTTCTAAATTCCCGCCCACGCCTTCCAGCGCGCGACGAGCTCGGCCGATGTCACGGCCGTCTCGCGTCTCAGGGCCTCGTCCAGAGAGGTTCCGTCGGAAAGCGCGCGCAGGAGGCACACCAGCGCGCCTTCGCCCCGTGTGAAGGCGAGGTACTCCACGAGGCCGAGCGCTTCGACGTAGTTGGCGCGCGCCGCCGCCCGATCCCCCCGGCGGCCCAGATTGCCCTCCATCTCCAGGAGAGAGAACGCCGGCACGCGGGCGAAGACCGTGTGGAAATCCTTTCGCGGAAATCGCCGCCCCTCGCACCACTGCGCCAGCCCTTCGTGAAGCCAACCGGGCGCATGGTCCTTCGAGAGAAACCGGATCCAAGCATGCGCCAGCTCGTGAGAGAGGACCGACCGAAGCTCCGGCGTGAAGCCGGCCGCGGGATCGAAAGAGATGCGGATCTTGCCGTCGAACACACCCGACACCCAGTCCGGGACGGCGACGAGGGAAAAGAAGCGGCGGCCGGCGTACAGAATGACGATCTGCGGGCCGGTAAGGTCTTCGGCGCCGAAGAACTCGCGCTGCCGCACGTACTCGTTCTCGAGGTGCGCTTCGGCCGCCGCCACCACGGATTCGGCGACCGCCGCGTCCGAATAGACGGCGAACCTCTCGCTCTGCACGAGGCGCTGCCCCGGTGTGACGGACAGCTCCCGCTGGGCGCGTTCGAGGCGCGCCCGGATGGCGGGATCGCCTGCTCCCGACTTCCGGGCGAGCTCCCAGGCGGCGACCGCGTCCTCGAGCCGGTTCACCGCGGCGAAGCCCTCGCCGATGGCGGCGTAGAGCTCGGGCGGCGCGGGCCGGAGCTCCGCGCGTTCGAGCGAAGCGTCGAGGGTTGCGCTCGCAAACTCATAGTCGCCGTTCTGCAGGTACACGCGGGCGAGCTCCGCGAGGATCTCACCGCTGTCCGGGTCCCGGACCGCCGCCTCCGAAAGAATCTCTATCGACCGGGCTCTGTCGCCCGCCCGCGCGAAGCCGCGCGCGATCTCCGCGAGGCGCGCCGAAGCCTCCCGGGCAGCCAGGGGATGGCGGCGTTCGTCCTCACGAAACTTCTGGAGCCTCCGGGCGGGAGAGTCCGCGTGATCCGCAGGCCGCTGGCCCTGAAGGGACGAGACGTTCGCCATGAGCAGCAGACCCGCCAGCGAGAGCGCCGCGACCACCGGCCGGGTCACGAGACGTGGAATCGCGCCTCGCTCTCGCTCTGCAGGCGTTCGTCGCGGGCGTCGCGGAAGATGACACGCAGGGAATAGTCCCCCGTCGGAAGACCGATGGCCGAGAAGTCGAGCAGCATCTTGACGAGCCCCTCCGCATCGGGATCGGACCGCCCGATCAGAGAGAGCCGCGCGGGACGCCGAGCGCGTCCATCCGCGTCCACCACCTCCGCCTGGATTTCAAAGGGTGACATGGCCTGGCCGGGAGTCTTTCGGTACAGCATCAGGCACACGCGGGAGGTCCCACCCGCCACGACCGTCGGAACGATCCGAGGGACAAAGGCGGTATTACCGACCCGGAACGGCTCGGCCTCTCCCGCGATGGGCGCGCCCGCCGCATGGTCCCTCAGGCGAACGCCGTCCTCGGCATCGACGAACAGGGGCGGGAGGGCGCGCATGGCGGCGGAAGAGGTTTCCGGCACGTCGAGCGCGGCGACACGGAAACCGAACCGCCCGTCCCGTCCGTCGCGCGCATAGGCCCGGACCCGGTATTTTCCGGGGACCAGCCGGCACGTTCCGTAGAAGACGAGGCCGGAACGCCGCAGCCGCTCGCCGCTCGCCGCCGTGTCGACCGACACGACACGTGTGAAGAAGTCGGCGACCCGGCCGTCCTCCCCCGTGATGTAGACGTAGAGCTCCAGAGGAAATTGTCCGGCGGGAACCGACGCGAACGCGGCGGCCGGAATCTGCAGGAGGACGGGAACGCGGCTGATTTTTTCTCCCCCAAAGGAGAGGGCCAGCAGCTCGAGGGGAAGGGTCCCTTCCTGCTTCTCCTGCGTGATCACGTCGGCCGCGGAGAGCATCCTCTGGAGAGGAGTCATCGACTGGAACGACTTCGTCTCGTAGTAGCCGGCCCGCGCCGAGACGCGCATCCCCTTGCGTTTGACGCGCACCTTGAGGGAATGGAAGTGTCCATCCTCTCCGGTCCGCGGCGCCTGGAACGCCAGCACGTATGTCAGGCTGGTCCGCTCTGAAATCCGTTTGAGCTGCGCGGACAGGTCGTTCGTGTTCTTGAGCACTTCCCCGCCCGTCCCGTGCGCCAGCGCAAAGAGAGATTCCTCCCCGCGCCCCACCGCGGAGCCGAGCGAAGTATCGCCCTCCCCTTTCAGGCCGGCGATGTCGATGGCGTACACGATGCAGTCTGACCGCCGGAGCAGGTCGACGGTATCGGAGAGGTCGCGGTGAAGCGGTCCATTGGCCCAGCGGCGGTCGACGTCGAAAGTCCAGAACTGCCCGGAGAACATCGCGTTGTTCTCCGAGACGACGCTTTCCGTGGATTTTGACCGGGCGACGCTTCCCGAGAGCAACCGCCCATCGAAGCCCTCTGAGAAGTAGACGATCGTCTTGCGTCCATGGACGGCGTCCAGAGCGGCCGCGAGGGATCCCATCGACCCCAGGTGGCGCCCGACGCGCGTCACGGCGTAGTCGTCCGCGTCCTTTTGCGCCATCGCGGCATAGAGCCGCGTCGACGACGTGGGATCGATGATGGTGCTCGTGCCGTGGCTCTGTTCCTGCACGGATGAATTGGACGTGGGTTCACCGGGAAGGCTGAACACGAAGGCCAGCGGGTCGTAGGCGTGCCCCTCGTCCTGGCTCGGCAGGCCGACGGAGGAGATCGCGCGGACCAGCTGCCTGCGGTCCGCCGTGAATGTCATCTGGAGGCGTGCTCCCTGCTCCACCGAGGTGGTCGCTACCGCCGCGAGGTCTTCCGGGTCGAGGCCGCTCACGATGAAGCGCGTCGCGGCTTCCCGCGCCCGGACGATTTCCGCAGGAGTCGCGTACGTCAGGTCGAAGAGGAAAAGAAGATGCCGCCGGGAGGCCGCGGGGAGCTCGGACGAAAGGCCGTCGACCTCCCGCGACCGGTTCAGGTCGACCACGTCCACGGCGGTGATCGCCTGCCTGCGCCCGTCGTCCTCCACCTCGAAGTCGGCGGCGGTCAGGCCCCGCACCGGCTTTCCGTCGCGGCTGATCACGTGCACCGGCACCTCGACGAGCGACGCCGAAGCCGTCTCGCGAACCGTCGTCTTTTCGGGTTTCGGCCCGCCGGCCGGCAGAGCGGCCGAAAGGAAAAGGCCCGCGAGCGCAATGTGGAAGGTCCTCACCGTGGCACGCCCCTGACGTCGTTCGAGCCTACACCCAAAGGGGGGCCGACGCCGGTTCTCAGGCATTGCTCAGACAAGCTTCTTTCGAGGGTTGAGTCAGCAAGTCTCACCCGGGGAGCCTCGACAGGATCTCGCGGGCGCGAGTCACGTCCGCGGGAGCGCGAGAGGCCGGGACGCGGGCCACGAATTGCTCGAGCGCGACGCGCGCCGTCGCGCCGTCTCCCTGCTGAGCGGAGACGATCCCGATGTTGAACAGCGCGTCCAATTGCCCCGGATCGAGGGCGACGGCCCGCTTCCACGCCGCCACGGCCTCGGCATGACGGCCGAGCTCTTCCAGCACGACCCCGCGCCCGTTCCAGGCGCGCGGAAGCCTCTCGTTCAACGCGAACGCCTTGTCGAAGGCGCGAAGCGCGCCCTGAAGATCGCGGGCGTGCACGAGGGTGATCCCGATGTTCTGCCAGGCGACGGCATTGCGCGGATCGAGCCGGAGCGCATGCTCGAACGACTGGATCGCCGGAGCGGTCCGCCCCGCGCCGGCGCGCGCGATTCCGAGCGCGTTGGCGACGTCGGGGTCCTCGCTCCCCGAGAGCGGCTCGAGGACGGCGAGCGCCTCCGGGCCGCGGCCGATGCCCGACAGGAGAAGTCCGAGCCGGCTCTTCAGCCGCTCGTCGAGGAGGCCGCGGCGCTCGGCCTCGCGCAGCGTCTTCACCGCGGCGGGGTCGTCCCCTGACTGGCCCTGGAGAAAGGAGAGGTACTCGTAACCGCTCGCCATCCCGGGACGTTCGCGCACGATCTTCTGCGCCAGCGCCATCGCCTCCGCGCCGTGCCCCCGCTGGTAGAGGTCGATCATCTCGTGCGTCTGCGAATCGATGGCCACGAGGTTTTTCGGGTCGTCTTCGGCCCCGAAACGGTCCTTTCCCGCGGCGCGGCCCGACAGATATCCGAGGCTTCTCAGTTTTCCCGCGGTCTCGTTCGAGGACGATCCCGGTGCAACGGCCGCCGCGGAGAAGGCAGGCAGTCGCGATTTGAGCGCGCGAAGGACGTCCAGCCGCGTCGCCGCGAGATTCCTGGCTTCCCCGGGATCGGCTCGAAGGTCGTAGAGCTCGGGAAGAGGAAGGTCCACGTACTTGAACCCTCCGCCGATCACGCCGCGCAGAGGAGCCCACCCACGCGTGTAGAAGGAGCTGAGAGATTCGAAATAGGACGTGTCGGCGACGGCGGCGTTGCTCTTCGAGGGAGCGGCCGGGACGGGCGCGAGAAGGGAGCGCCCGGTCGCGCCCGGCGGAAGCGCTCCCCCTCCCGCGGCCTCGATGACGGTCGGCAGAACGTCGACGTGCCGCGCAGCCCGGGGATCCGAGCGCGCGGGGATCTGCCCCGGCGACCACAGAACGAGCGG
>JBBRDK010000109.1:0-11366 GCA_038203955.1 Thermoanaerobaculia bacterium
CCCTGGGGCGTCTCGATGATCGGCTCCTTCCGCCGCCGCTGACGGAAGATCGGCCAGGTCTCGGTTGATTGCCGGAGCCGGGCCCCCTCACCAGCCCCTCCCCCGGGGGACGCCGTAAGCAAATTCTGTTCTCCGCCTCCCCTTCCCCATGAGCCCCGCCCCTCACCCCAACCCTCTCCCCCGGCGCGCGGGGAGAGGGAGCAGAGCTGCGCCTACGTCAGGCTAGGCTCGCAGCGGGAGGAGTCCCCGACCAGAGGGAGGGAGGGGAGCCTCCCGCTGCGGGAGCGAAAGCGAACGCAGTGAGCGGTAGCGACGGCGTGAGTGGCTGAGCCGAAGCCAGCGCCGGCTTCTTGCCGGCGCCTCCCCATCCGCCGCGCGCAGCGCGGAACCGCTGGTTGGCACTCATCCGCCGATCTCGTAGACTGAGCCGTTCCCGCGTTCACCGGAGAGGTGGGTGAGTGGCTGAAACCAGCGGTTTGCTAAACCGCCGTAGGGCTAATACCCCTACCACGGGTTCGAATCCCGTCCTCTCCGCCATTTCGACGGCTCGATCGCCGGCTTGTCGGCAGCGGAATTCCGGTAGCACGCCCTGCTGTTGGTTCCCAGCATGAAGATCCGAGGCGCGCGACTCGCCCGTATCGCCGTCGTCCTGATCGCCGTCGGCCTTCCCCTCCTCGCGGCGGAGCCTCTCAAATTCACGGTCGTCGGCATCGACTGCGCCGCGTGCGCGCCGCCGATCCTGCGGACCTTGAACGGCGTCGCGGGTGTCAAGAACCCGAAGCTCGACTGGAAGGCGGGCACCGCGACCGTCGAGGTCGCGGACGGATTCGACCGCGAGAAGATTCGCAAGGCGCTCCAGGACAGCGGCTACGAGGCCGTTTTCGCGGGCGAAGAGCGCAAGGACTTGCAGCCGCTTTCCGACGAAGTCCTCCGCACGCTCGACATCGCTTCCGCAAGCGAGGGCGATCGGATCGACGTCGCGAAGACTCTCGTGCCGGGCAAGATCACGGTCATCGACTACTGGGCGGAATGGTGCAGCCCGTGCCATCTCCTCGATGCGCGGCTGCAGCACCTGGTCCAGGGCAACCCGAAGATCGCGGTGCGGCGGGTCAACATCGGAAAGTGGGACAACCCCGCCGCGAAGCAGGCCACGAAAGACTTCCGGGCCGAGGCGCTCCCGTACGTCCGCGTCTACGACGCCCGCGGAAAATTCGTCGGCTCGGAGACCGGCGGCCTGTGGGACAAAATCTTGAAGCTCGTCGAAAAGGCGCAGGCCGCCGGCGGCGCCTGAGGTGGTCTTCCGCCGCCCGGCCTTTGGCGCGGTTCTTCTCCTCGCCTTCCTGACCGCGCCGGCCGCGTTCGCCTGACCGGCCTGAGCCAATCCCAACCTCTCCGGCGGAGGGGCCGATCGACAGCTTCTCCCCGAAGGCGCGTGGCGCGTCACGCTGGCCAGCGCGTACGGCCGCTTCAACACGTCCCACGTCGCCACCTGCCCCGACGTCGCGCCGGAATGCGGGACGATCGCGATTCCCCACCACCGTCACGTCGTCCGGCTCGACCTCGTTCACACCGAGCTCGTGGCTGACTTCGGCGCGACGAGCAACGTCACGGTGTCGCTGCGGGTTCCGTACGACGTCAAGGACCAGAAGGTGCGCTACACGACCCTGTCCGGAGAGCCGTTCGTCCCGCCGTACGGCGACATCCACCACCGATCGGAGACGTTGCGCGGCGTCAGCGACGGGCAGCTGACCGCGCTCTTCCCGCTCGGAAACGCGCTGCAGGTGGGCGCCGGGCTTTCGCTTCCGCTGGGCCGCACCGAGGAGAACCCGATCGAGCTCGGACGCGAAGGCAAAAAGCACGAGCACATCCAGTTCGGGAGCGGCACCGTCGATCCGGTCGTCTCCGCCGTCTGGTCGCATCCGATCGGACCGGTCGTTCTCGCCGCGTCCGCGGACGCGCAGCTCCCGCTCTACCGGAACTCGAAGGGTTTCAAGGCTCCGGCGACGATCCGTTACAGCGTGGGCCCGAGTCTCCCCCTCGGCACGACCGGCCTGGCTTTTGCAGTATGCCGGGCAGTACCAGGCGATCGGGCGCTGGAACGGCGAGGAAGACGAAGGGACGGGGTTCCACAACGGAGGCGTCTTCCTGCGCGCGACCTTTCTTCCGTGGAAGGGATTCCGGATCTCCCCGGGGGTCTATCGCGAGATCTACTCGAAGAGCCTTTCCGACGAATCCTTCCGTCAGGGCACGACCTGGTCCCTGACTCTGACCCGCTTCTTCTGATCGCGGCGCTACACTCCCCTCCGTGACCCATCCCTTCTGGTCGCGCCTGCGGCGATACTGGATCGCAGGCCTCTTCATCCTCGCTCCGACCGCGTTGACGGCCTGGGTCGTATGGAGCCTCTTCACTTTTTTCGACAACATCCTCGGCCACGAGCTGCGCGCGCGCGGGATTTCCGTCTTCGGCCTCGGCTTCGTTCTGCTGAACACCCTTCTTCTCCTGCTCGGCTTTCTCGCCGCGAACCTGCTCGGCCGGCGGGTGTTCTCACTCTGGGATCGCGTCATGCATCGCGTGCCGCTCATCAACAAGATCTATGCGACTCTCCGGCAGATTGCCGAGCTGCTCTTGGGGCCGGGACGTTCGGGAGCGTTCGGCAAAGTCGCGATCGTCGAGTTCCCGACGCCGGGATCCTGGGGACTCGGCTTCGTAACCTCGGCCCTGTCGGGAGAGGCCGGGGATAAGACCGGCCATCGCCTTCGGAGCGTTTTCATTCCGAGCGCCGTCAACCCGACGACGGGGTTTCTCCTGTTGATTCCGGAAGAGAAGATCGTCTACCTCGACATGACCGGCGAGCAGGCGATGAAGATGATCGTCTCGGCCGGCGCGCTCGTCCCCCAGGGCGGCGCTCCGCCCCTCGCGCGTTGAGCCGCCTCAGGCCGGCGCGCTCGGGTACGAGGTCGCGCGGATTGAAACGTCCTCTTCTCCGGGGAGCACTCCTTCTCCTGCTCGCCGGCGGAGGCGCATGGGTGTACGCGAACGTCTCTCTCCCGCGGCTGCGCCGGGAGTTTCTCCCGTGGATGGAGAGGCTCGGACGGTGGCGCGACGGCTCCGAGGCCGTACAGCGGGCGTTGAAGAGCGCCGGGCCCGGACCGGGCGACCCCGCGGGGATGGTCCCTCTGCGCGCGTGGGCCTGGAAGGGCCTCGACAGGATCGCGTTCGTCACGTTCGAAGTCCGCAAGCCGTCCTTCGGAGCAGGCAAGGCGCAGGACGTGGTCGCGGGAGCCGTCGTTTTCACCGTGGGCGGGTTCGGCCTCGACGGGAAGCGAATCGAGCGCTCGGCGCGCGCGACCGTGACCGTCCGCCCCGGCGGGCCGGCGCGAGGGATCGAAGTCTCGGCTCCCTCGGCGGTGTCCGAGCGTTCCGAGGCTGCGCCGCGCTTCCGGGACGCGACGCGGGAGGCCGGGCTCGGAGCACCGCGCCGAGACCCGCGCTTCCGGCTCACCAATCGCCTGATCGCCGACATCTGGCCGGGCTCCGGCGTGGCGGTCCTCGACTTCGATCAGGACGGCGCGGAGGACCTGTTCGTGGGAGACGGCGTGCGCTCCATCCTGTACAGGAACGACGGCCATGGCCGCTTCACGGACGTGACGATTTCGGCCGGGCTCGCGCGCTCGGCCGACGAAGGGGTCGCGGCGACGGGCGTCGCGGCGGGAGACGTCGACGGGGACGGCTTTCCGGATCTCTTCGTGACCGACGCGTTCGGCGCCGCTCGCCTCTTCCGCAATCGCGGCGACGGCACGTTCGAGGACCTCACGGCCGCTTCCGGCATCCGGGTTCCGAAAAATGCGCGCTCCGCCGCGTTCGCGGACGTCGACGGGGACGGCGATCTCGACCTCTTCGTCGCCGTCACGGGCGACTACTACAACCAGATGCCGGACCCGCCCTTCGACGCGAACGACGGCCGCGCGAACGTGCTTTTCATCAACGACGGGCACGGGCGATTCACCGAAGCGACGAAGGCCTGGGGCCTCGAAAAGACGACGCGCTGGTCGCTGTCCTCGCTCTTCGCGGATTTCGACGGCGACGGCCGCCCCGACCTTCTCGTCACCAACGACTTCGGCCTGAAGAACCTGTACCGTAATGAAGGGCGGATGTTCAAGGACGTGACGGACCGATCGGGAGCCCAGGTGCGGGCCTACGGAATGTCCGCGGCGTGGGCGGACTTCGACGGCGACGGGCGCCTGGACCTCTACACGACGGGCTGCGACACACAGTGGTATTTCCTCCACGAGTACCCGGGTCTGCCGATTCCGCTGGCGGGCCGGCTCTTCCTTCCCGTCGCGATCGAGTGGATGGAGCAGATGGCGCGCGGGAACACTCTCCTGCTGCAGTTGAAGCCGGGACAGTTCACGAACGCGACCGACCGATCCGGCGCCCGCCGGGCCGGATGGAACTGGAGCGTCGCCGCCGCGGATCTCGACAACGACTCCTGGCCCGACCTCTACGCCACCAACGGCATGTGGGGCGACGGCCGGGATCACGACCGGGAGCTCGAGTTCTGGTGGGAGACGCTCGCGTACTGGGACGACTACATCGACGGGAAGAAGACCTTCGACCGGCGGGGCGCGGGGATCGCGGGCATCGAGCGAGACCGTTACTTCCGCAACCGCGGGAAGGCCGCGTCGACCGCCGCGGACCGTGCCCGTTTCGAGGAGCGCGCCTTTCTGGACGGCCTCGATCTGGAGACCAACGGTCGGGCCGTCGTGGCGTTCGACGCCAACGGGGACGGGGCTCTCGACGTGTACGTCCGGTCGATCGGCGCGCCGGAGGCGATCTTTTTCGGCGCGCGAAAACCGGCGGAGCATTTCCTGCGCGTGCGCCTCCGTGGAACGGCGGGCGTCGACAACGCCGACGGCGTCGGCGCGCGGTTGACGGCGACGTTCCCGGACGGGCGGCGCACGATCGTCGAGACCGGAAACGCCAGCGGATATCTCGCCACCGGAAGCCCGATCGCGCACCTCGGGCTCGGGCCGGCGACGAGTCTCCGTGACCTTTCGATCCGGTGGCCGTCCGGCCGGGTTCAGAGCCTGGGCCCGATCGACGCCGTCGACCGGGTTCTCGTGGTGGTGGAAGGCGCCGCGCCGGCTCCCGGTGTCCAGGTTCCTCCCCGCTCGCTGCCGTAAACTAGGCGCCCATGACGGAACCCCATTCCTATGACGTCGTCATCGTCGGCGGCGCGGTGTCGGGCGCGTCGACCGCGATTCTGCTCAAACGGCAGATGCCCGGGCTCAGGATCCTGGTGGTCGAAAAAACGGACCGGTTCGACTGGAAGGTCGGCGAGTCCACGGTCGAGATCTCGGCATATTTTCTGACGCGGGTGCTCAAGCAGTACGACCACCTCTCGCGCGAGCAGCTTCCCAAGCAGGCGTTTCGCTACTGGTTCGTCAACGACCGCGTCACGTCGCTGCGGGAGGCGTCCGAGGTGGGGCCGACCCAGCTCGCGCGGACGCCCTCCTTCCAGCTCGACCGCTCGAAGCTCGACGAGCACCTCCTGAAGGTGGCCGCCGATGAGGGATCCGACGTGTGGCGTCCGGCGCGCGTCACGAGCTTCGAGCTCGGCGGAGACGCCGGCAATCGCCTGACGGTCGACCGCGGAACGGGCGAACGCATCGAGGTGTCCGCCCGCTGGATCGTCGATGCGACCGGGCGCCACGCCATGCTCGCGCGAAAACGCGGAGGCGTGACGCCGATCGACTCGCACCCGACGTCCGCGCTCTGGGTCCGCTACAACGGGGTCAAGGACATGGACGGTCCGGAAGTCGCCGGTACCGATCCATCGGATCCGTTCTCGCGCTCCGTGCTCGCGTCGCGGAGGCTCGCGACGAATCACTTCACAGGATGGGGCTATTGGATCTGGTTCATTCCGCTGAAGGACGGAGAGACGAGCGTCGGTCTCGTGTGGGACAAACGGCTCGTCACCCCGACGGGATCGACGCCGCTCGAGAAGCTGCGCAACTTCCTGGACGGGAATCCGCTGACCCGCGAGCTGCTGGAACACGCGACGCCGGTCGAGGGGGACTGCCGGTCTTACGGACACCTTCCGTATTTTGTCGACAAGTTCATCGGCCCGGGCTGGACGTGCGTCGGCGACGCGGGGGGTTTCCTCGATCCCTTCTACTCCCCAGGCCTCGACCAGATGGCGTTCTCCGTCTATTCGAGGGTCGAGCTCATGAAGAAGGCCTTTTCAGGCGCGCCCTCCGACGAGATGGAAAAGGCGTACGCGGAGCACAATCGCTGCTACGACCGCTACCTGCGCTATTTCTACGAATCGATCTACAAGGACAAGTACTACGTCATGGGCGACTACGACACCATGACGACCGCGTTTCTTCTCGACACCGGCCTCTACTACGCCGCGGCCATCATGCCCGTCTACAAGTGGTCGCACGAACGACTCGGATTCCCGCCATTCTTTCAGGACGGGGCGGAGATCGGCTACTACCCGATCCGCTTCTACAACCGGCGGCTGACGGCGATCGCCAAACGGAAAATGGCTCTCGGGATCTACGGAAATCACAACGACGGCCGCCGTCCGGGCTTCGTCGGTTTTTCCGTGCGTTCCTCGCTCTTCGTCATGATCGCGCACGGGCTTCTCCGCTGGGGAAAGGCGGAGATCGCCAACGCCTGGAGTTACGTGGCCCGTCCGGCCCGGCAGACCCGGCCCGCCGCGGAACCCGCCGCGGAACCGGCTTCCGATGACACGGCCTACCCGCGCGCCGCGGGCTAGGCGCGGTCCCTGATGCCTCGCCGCGCGCCGGCGACTCCCCCGCTGAGAGCGGAACGCTCGGGATGACACCGGCGGAGCCAGCCCGGACCGCGCCCCTCTCACGCGGCGCCGCCGTCGTCACCGGCGCGTCAAGCGGAATCGGCCTCGAGATCGCCCGGCTGCTCGCGGCGGACGGATACGACCTCCTCCTCGTCGCGAGCGGCGAGAAGAAGCTGCTCGAAGTAGCGGCTCGGTTTGCCGGCGAGTCCGGAAAGACCGCGGCCGCCCTCGCCGTCGACCTCGCGCGGCCGGAAGGCCCGCAGTCCGTTCTCGACGAGATCGAGCGGCGGGGCCTCGCCGTCCAGGTGCTCGTCAACAACGCGGGCTTCGGGGTCTACGGGCCGTTCGCCGCGGCGGACCTCGCCCGGACTCTCGAAATGATCCAGGTCAACGTCGCCTCGTTGACCGAGCTCACCCGCGGCGTGCTCCCGGGAATGACGGCCCGCCGGTCAGGGCGCATCCTGAACGTCGCCTCGACCGCGGCCTTCCAGCCCGGTCCTCTCATGGCCGTCTACTACGCGACGAAGGCCTACGTCCTTTCCTTCTCGGAGGCCCTCGCCAACGAGCTCTCGGGAACCGGCGTGACGGTCACGGCGCTCTGCCCGGGCCCGACCCGGACGGCGTTCCAGGAGCGCGCGGGTCTGAAGGGGACGCCTCTGGCCGCCGGCCCGCTCGTCGGCGATGCGCGCCTCATCGCGGAAGCGGGCTATCGGGGGATGCTGCGGGGCCGGCGCGTCATCGTTCCGGGACTCGTGAACAAGGTCATGATGCAGGCGGTTCGAATCTCGCCGCGCCGGGTCGTCACAGCAGTCGCGCGGCGCATCCAGGAATCGAAGGTCTGAGCGGACCCGGGCTTTGCCGGGGGCGAGTGTCCCGTCCACCGCGGCCGCGGGGCTCGCCGCGCCGCCGGAGATCGACCCTGCCCCGGAGCCTTCCGTCGGGTGCGGGCCTGATGGTCGCGGCGCACCGACGGTGTGACGGAGGCGCGCAACCGGGCGGCGACCTGCTCGGTGAGGACAACCCCCGCCGGATCGTCGCCGACCATCGCGACCTGCCGCCAGGGGCCGTCCTGGACCGCGTCATCCGCCGGGTGTCGGACTGGTCCGAGGGAGCGGCTTTCGAGGACGACGTCACGCTGGTCGTTCTCGAGTGCTGAGGAGGGGAGAGGGCAAAAAAAAGCCCCCGAAACGGGGGCTTCCCGGGACTATCAAGGCCTGTTAAGCGACCGTCCGGCGCCCCATGAAGAGGTGCGCGATGAAAGAGATCACCGCCAGGACGATCAGGAGATGGATGAAACCCGCCGCGTGGAACGCGAAGAGCCCGAGCGCCCAACAGATCAGCAGAATGACGCCAATTGTGAGTAGCATCGTTACCTCCGGCCATTGGTAGAGCAGGATCTGTGCCCGATACCCGCAGTGGCGCCGGGGTCCCTCCGAGCCCTCCCTCCGAGCCCTCTGGCCCGCGCCTTGCTGAGAATGGTGTATGGATGTGCAGAGACTGGCTGCGAAGGGCTCTCTGCGCCGAATCCTCGTGGTGGAAGACGACGGCGCCCTCCGGTCGGCGATCTGTACGGCCTTAGATGACGCGGGCTACCGTGTGCAGGGAGCCGGCGACGGCCGGGACGCGCTGGAGCTCCTGAGCCACGAATCGCACCCGTGCCTGATACTGCTCGATCTGATGATGCCGCGCATGAACGGATGGGAAATGTACGAGCGGATGCAGGCTGACCCCCGGCTGTCCAAGTACCCGGTGCTCTTCATCTCGGCGTTCCCCGCGAGCTTCGCTCCCACCAGCCGCTTCATCCCCAAGCCCTTCGATCTCGACAAGTTGTTGTCGATCGTCGCCGAGCATTGTTGGGAGGACCTGCCGGAATCGGGCGTTTCCCACTAGTCTCCCCGGTCTTCCTGTCTACGAAACCCCGCTCACTCTTCCGGGCGCCGAAAAAACCGGTTCACGCGAAGCCTCCTGTGAAACGATTCCGGTCGATCTCCCCTCGGAAACAATTCGGCAGTGCCGGCGCTCGCGCCGGTCGAAGGAGGCCACGATGCGGAAAGGCGTTCTCCCTGCGCTGGTTCTCGGTCTGATTCTTTCCTGCTCGACGGCCTCCGCGCTGACCGGGGCCGGACAGGTTCTCGTCAACACGAATTCCACGGTGGTTCTGAGCTTTTCGAACAACCAGGCCATGGAGGTCATCGGCTGGACCCCCGTCGTCAACAGCGCGTCTGCGGCGTTCGGAAGCATCGCCGCCTACATCATCTGCGGCGCCTGCACGTTCCTCGCGATGAGTCCCGCACAGCCGACGCAGCTCTACATCGGACAGTTCACGGTCGCGGCGGGTCCCCCGATCATCGTGTACCCGGCGTGGCAGCAGAACGGGAACTACCGGGTCATCAACAATTTCACGGGCGCCTTGAACATGACCTTCGGCTGCCAGGGCGGTGCCGTGACCGGAGCCTGCCTCTTTGCCGTACGAACATTTCCCCTGACCGACCCTGTGTTCTGAAATTCTGATCGAGGAGCCGGATGCGCGAGCGTCCGGCTCCTTTCTTATTTTTCCCACAGATCGGTTCTATTCGTCGGCGCTGGCTCGCGCTGTAACCCTCCGTGCGCTCCGGCTCGACCCCCGGACACACGGACTCAGGTGGCGGAGGAGCAGAGATGGACCGAGGATTACCGCCGCCGCCTCCGCGCCGAGCTTCGCTCTTCGCTCCGGCTCGAACCCCGGTACCGTCTCCGGCACAGTGGTTTGCAGGGCTTCTGACCGTGAGGGCAGGTCTAGTCGGGGCGATAAGAAGCAACTGGGTTGACGCCTCTCGAGGGGTCTTTCCCAGCCTGTGTCGGGATGGGTCGGCCCCGCTACACGGAATACCCGGACACAGCCACGCTACATCAGCGGAGCCTACTGGAGGACGCGGTCGCAGCGTCCCTGGTCTTCTTCCGTGCGCCGGAAAATATGGTCGGCGCCGTGAGATCGGACTAAGATCCAGCCAACTTGGCCCTCCCATCAGGCTGACGCGTCGGTCCCTACGAGATCCTCGCCCCTATCCGCGCAGGGGCAATGGGGAGGTATACAAGGCTCGCGACTCAAAGCTCGACCGGGACGTCGCCATCATGTCCTGCCCGAGTCCATTCCAGAGGATCCCTAGCGCCCAGATTCCAACGCGAGGCGAACGCCGTCGCAGCGCTGTCAATCACCAGAACATCCTGACGATTTGCGATGTTGGCACCGAGGACGCTTTTCCCCTCCTCGTCTCAGAGCTTCTCGAGAGCAACGCTCCGGTCGGGCCTTGCCCATGACGCTTTTTCTCCCGAAGGCGCTCGGGTTCGCATCGCAAATCGGCGACGGCCGCGCGCGGCGGAGCGGGACTGGCATCGTCCATCGGGATCTCAAGCGTTCAATCATGACCCTAGCCGCGCGATGAAAAACCGCCTGTCGGCGTTTGCGGGGAAGTCTCAGGGCCTTCCGTCTACGATAATACCCGGCGCTTGGCCAGCCGATGCCAACGCCGACGATGAGAGCGATTATTGCGACGGCGACGAGTTGTTTTTTTCATCGGCTCTTTTCCCCCGAGCGGAAAAGACGGAGGACCGCCGGCTCCTGCCTTATCGGTTGGCCACAGAGTCCTCTAGAACCCTCACGGCACGAGAACGGATGACGGCATCGTGTGGCAAGGCAGATCGATGGTGAACACACAGCCGAAGCCGGGCTTGTCGAGCACGGTGAGGGTCCCCTCGTTTGCCCTGACGCTGTTTCGAGAGATCGACAGGCCGAGTCCGAGGCCGGTGTCGTCCGCGCTGCCTCGCTTGAACGGCAGAAACATGTCTTCCGGATCGCCCGGCGGAAGGCCACCGCAGTTGTCTTCGACGTTGATTCGGATCCGGTCGCCAGCCGCGTACGCGTTCAGTCTGACTTCGGTGTGCTGGCGCGTAAACTTGAAAGCGTTCTGCAATACGTTCCCGACCGCCGCAAAAAGCAGGTCGCGGTCAGCACCAATCGCAAGTTGTGGGTCGACATCCGAGACGAGCAGGACGCACTCCTTGACCTGCGCTTCCAGCGATCCGAACAGCTTCACTTCAGCGATGAAGTCCGCGAGAGAAAATAGCCGCTGGTGCGCCGGTTCTCCGGCTGCCAGACGAACCTCGCTGAGGGTTCGATCGATGAGGTTGGATAACCCGACCAGACTACGGTCCAGTACCGCACCGGTCGCCCCCTCTAATCCCACTTTCCCAGCCTTGATGGCGGCAAGCGCGAGGTTGGCCGTCGAGAGGCGATTTCGCAGCTCGTGTGCGAAGAATCCCAACCGTTCATTCAGCGAGCTCGTCTGCACCTCCGCAAAACCAGTGTCGCGTTTGAAAGTGAATTCCGTGACGGCGACAGCGATGCCGTTGTCAAGACAGCGGTTGAGGGTTCGGAATTCGTCAACTGAGATCGGCGCATCGCGCTCGAACGCCAGATCCGTTATCGCCTGGCAGAGGTCGCCGTAGTCGTGAACAACTTGCTCGACCGTAAACCCGTGCCGCTGCAACTCACGACCGTGT
>JBBRDK010000110.1:0-11115 GCA_038203955.1 Thermoanaerobaculia bacterium
GCCCAACATCCTCGTCGTGGAAGACAAGAGCTCGCTGCGCGCGATGCTCGAAGAGATGCTTCAGGCCGAGGGCTGGACGGTCGTAGGCGTCGGAACGGGGGAAGGGGCGGCCGACAGGCTGCGCGCCGGCGAAAAATTCGACGTGGTGCTGACCGACTGGCGCCTGCCCGGTGCGGACGGCCTTTCGGTGCTCGACGCCGCGCGGAGCGTCGACGCGACGCTGCCCGTCATCGTGATGACTGCTTACGGATCGATCGAGACGGCGGTCGACGCCATGAAGCGCGGGGCGGAAGAGTTCATCACCAAGCCGGTCGATCCGGACCTCCTGAGACTCCTGGTCGCGAGGTCGATCGAGCGGCGCGCGGGCCGCAGGGAATCGCTTCTCTTCTCGGAAGCGCAATCGGGGCTGATGCCCCCGATCGTCGGCGAGTCGGCGGCTCTGCGCGCCGTGCGCGAGGAAACGTCACGCGTGGCGGTCACGGATGCGACGGTGCTCCTCGAGGGGGAGAGCGGCACGGGCAAGGAGCTCTTCGCGCGCGCGATCCACGCACTGTCGTCGCGGGCGCGGCGCGCCTTCGTCGCGATCAACTGCGCGGCCATTCCGGACACGCTGCTCGAGAGCGAGCTCTTCGGGCACGAGAAAGGCTCGTTCACGGGCGCCGCCTCCCGCCGCCTGGGCAAGTTCGAGCTCGCCGACGGAGGAACGGTTTTCTTAGACGAGATCGGGGAGCTCACCCCGGCGACGCAGGCCAAGCTTCTGCGCGTTCTCCAGGAGCGCTCGTTTCATCGCGTGGGCGGCACCGCTGCCATCCAGGTCGATGTGAGAATCATCGCCGCGTCGAACCGGCCCCTCGACAAGCTCGTGGCGTCGGGCCTCTTCCGCGAAGACCTGTTCTACCGTGTTCGCGTGTTTCCGATCCGGATCCCGCCGTTGCGCGACCGGCCGGAGGACATCGATCCGCTCGTGGACTGGTTCCTCGCCGCCCTGCCCCGCGAATTGAAGAAGAAGCCGCTGCGTCTCGAGGCGTCAGCCCGGGACCGGCTGCGGACGTATCCGTGGCCGGGCAACGTACGGGAGCTGCGCAATTGCCTCGAGCGCGCCATGATCCTGGCGGAGAGCTCCGTCATCGAGGAGCGCCACCTGCGGCTGACTCCCGACTTCGCGGCCGCACCGGCGCCGCCCGCGAAGGAGGAGACGCTCGACGAAGTGCGCGAGCGCGGCGCCCGGGGAGCCGAGCGCTCCTGGCTCGCGCGCGCCCTCGACCGGGCGAGGGGCGACCGCACCGCCGCGGCGGAATCTCTGGGACTCTCGGCCCGCCGCTTCGAGGCCAAGCTGAGAGAGCACGCTTTGGATCAGGAGTAGAGCTGTCAGCATCAGCTATCAGCTATCAGCTATCAGCTATCAGCTATCAGTTGTCGGGGAGCGCCTAGCCCCCCCAGCGCCCCGCGCCTCTCCGCCTGGCTAAACCCCTACCCCGGCAGCGAGGGCAGCCGCGTCGGCATTCCGGGGCGCAGCGTCGGTGTGGGCGGCGCGGGCATGGGCGTGTATTGAAGCGAGGGAACCGGCGTGGCCTTCGCCGGGCCGGGAGTCGGGCCCGCCGCCTTGCGGTTGCAGGCCGCGGCCGCGCCGAGCGTCAGCCCCAGAGTCGTCGCGAGAGCTATGGAGAAGAGCGGGCGGCGCATCGAGGTCATTTTCTCACGCTTGCCCGGAAACCGCCGTCAGGGCCGCCGCCACGATCGGGTCTTCCTCGGGCGCGATCGATCGAAGGTCGAGCAGGACGCGGTCGTCCTCGACCCTTCCGGCCACCGGAGGGCCGAAGAGGCGAAGGCGCCGGGCGAGAGCGTCGGCGGAGAGGCGGCGGTGCGTCAGCGCCAGGGCGCGCGAGGCGAAGCGCTTCTCGGGGCTCGTGCCGCCGCCAAAAAGCGCGAGCGACGGGACGACGTCCACCTCGAGCTCCGGCGCCGCCGCGCGCGACCGGATCGCCTCACCCCGCCGCTCGAGAGCGTCGAGGGACGCTCCGGCGGCGCGATAGATCGGCAGGTCCCGCCAGCGGCCCGTCTTCCACGCCGCCAGGGTCGCGTGAAGGGCCGCGAGAGTCAGCTTGTCGGGACGGACTACGCGCGCGACGGGGTGCTTCGCCAGCCGGGAAATTGCCTGCGCCGCGCCGGCGACGATCCCGGCCTGCGGGCCGCCCAGAAGCTTGTCGCCCGAGAAGGTCACGAGAGTCGCGCCCTCCGCGAGACAGCCCGCGACGGTGGGCTCGCCGGCGACTCCGAACTCCGCGAGATCCACGACGCTGCCGGTTCCCTGGTCGTGGAGCCATGGAATGTTCGCCTCGAGCGCGAGCGCCGCGATCTCCAGTGGACGCGCGGTCTCCGTGAACCCGCGAATCTCGTAGTTGGACGGGTGAACGGTCAGGAGGAGCGCGACGTCGGGAGTCAGCCCGCGGCGGTAGTCGTCGATGGTGGTCCGATTCGTGGCGCCCACCTCCGCGAGCTGCGCTCCGCTCGCCTCCAGAATCGCCGGGACCTGAAAGGATCCGCCGATCGCGACGAGCTCCCCGCGCGAGATGAGGACCCGGCGTCCCCGCGCGAGCGCGGAGAGGGCGAGAAAGACGGCCGAGGCGTTGTTGTTGACCGCGAGCGCGTCTTCGCAGGCGAACACGTCGCGCGCGAGATCGCGAACGTGGTCCTGTCGCCGCCCGCGTTCGCCGCTGGCCGCGTCGTATTCGAGGCTCGAATATCCGGCGGCGACCACTTCGATCTCCCGCCGCGCCGCCTCGGAGAGGGGAGCCCGGCCGAGGTTCGTGTGAAGGAGAACCCCGGTGCCGTTGATGACTCGCCGCAGGCTCGGCGTAAAGCGCTCCCTGAGAGCCTCACGCCCCCGGGAGAGGATCTCCGAGGGCTTCCTCGCCCCCTCCGCGATCGCGCGGCGCAGCTCCTCCTTGACCGCCTCGCGGCCGAACGCGGCCAGCATTTCCGCCGCGGCGGCGTTCGAGAGAAGGGAGTCCATCGAGGGAGGGCGCAGGGGAAGATCGGCCCGATCCGCGCCGGACTCCGCCTCTTCCGGCGGCGCCGGGGGAGGCCCCGTCTTCACGTCCGGCTCCGTCCCGGAGACCGCTTGCCGCTCACCCCCGTTACTATAGGTCCATGTCCTGGGAGCTCGACCTGCAGTCCCTCGAGAGGGCGATCGCGCTCGTCAACGCCGAGTACGACGCTTTCCTCTACGGCTCGGCGACGAAGCCCCCCGTCGAGGGCCGGAAGAACGTGGAACGCCTGATCCGCGAGCTCGGCCGCAGCGATCCCGAATCGGCGGCGGACCGCTACCGCTTCTCGACGATTCAGGGGCGATGGAACACGCTGGTCGATCGGTGGGAGAGGCTCCAGGGGGAAAAGGAAGCGGGCAAGAGGCCGGGGATCTACGGCCGCTTCGCCGCGTCGAGCGGCGAGAAGGCCGCGGCGTCCGGGCCGCCCAACGCGGCCGCCTCCCGCTCCGTAGACTCGAAGACGCCTCCTGCGGCTTCGCCCGATTCGCGGCGGGAGCTGTTCGAGAAGTACCTCGCGGCCCGCAAAGCCCGGGGCGAATCGGCGGAAGGGCTGAACTTCGAGCGTTTCGCCGACAGCCTGCAGCGGGAGACGGAGCGGGTCAGGGAGCGGTTCGGAGGGGCGGAGGTCGAGTTCGACGTCGCGGAGCGGGACGGACGCGTCAAGCTCGTGGCGAGGCGCAAAACATGAGAAGCCGGCGGCCCTCGCGCGGCGTCCGGGAGGAAGAATCATGAAGTCGAAAAGACTGTGGACCGTGGCCCTGCTCGCCGGGGCTTTCCTAGCGCTCTCCGCGCAGGCGCGTGAAAAAAAGTCCGAGGAGCCCTTCTACCGCCGCTATCTCATCGCGGGCACCCCGCTGGACGACAAGATCCGCGCGCAGGAAAAGAGAATCGCCTCCAATCCGGACTCCGCTCCCCTGCACAACGACCTCGGGAACCTTCTGGCGGCGCGCCGGTTTCCCAAGGAGGCGCGCGAGCAATACGAGGCCGCCATGAAGCTCGACAAGACGAACTTCCTCGCGCCGTACAACATGGGGATCGTCCTGGAGACAGAGGGACGGATGGGAGCCGCCATCTCCGCCTACGAGAAGTCGATCGACCGCAACCGCGGCTTTCCTCCGGCAAGATTCCGTCTCGGCCGCCTCTATGAACGGCGGGGATCGACCGCCGCGGCCGTCGAGCAGTACGCGCGGGTGCTCCAGATCGACCCGTCGATGCGGGACGTTCGCCGCAACCCGCTCGTTGCCGAAACGAGGCTGCTCGACCGCGTGTCGCTCGCAAACTACGAGAAGGACGTCGCACGGGCGTCCTTCGCGAGCCAGGCCGTCTACGCGGACGAGGTGAGATTCCGGAAGATCCCGACCGACCGGCCCGTCTGGACGAGCGAGGTCGTCGACTCGCTGGAGCCGGAGCCCGTCGACGCGCCGCGCGCGGTGTCTCCGCGCGCTCCCGCCGCGATGCCGGCCGCGCCCGGCCAGGTCCGCCCGCAGGAGCTCGGCGGACGCCCCGCGCCGCCGCCTTCCGGCGCGGGGCCCGCGCCGCCGGACGGCGCCCCCGGGACGTCCCCGCCATTGGGCCCGACGCCGCAGCCGGGCGCGGTGAATCCCGCTCCACCGGTGGGCCCTCCCGCCGACGCGCCCCAGGACAATCCGCTGGGCCTTCGCCCGCGGCCGCCGTTGCCGACCCCGTTGCCTCAGGGAAGTTGAGAGTTGAGAGTCGAGAGTTGAGAGTTCAGACGCGAAGATCTCTAGTCTGACTCTTAACTCTTAACTCCTAACTCTCAACTTCTCAATCAAACTCCGCTCTCTCGATCAACAGAGTCGGTGACCCCACCGGATAGGGCGAGGCGAAGAACTGCCGGTCCGTCGAGACGGCGGAGACTCGCCGCAACAGCTGGGAGATGCGCCCGCGGGCCCGCGCCCCCGCGACCGGTCCCTGCGCGCGACCCGCGACGATCGAGATGCCCGTGAACTCGACCTCGAAGCGGTCCCCCCCGAAATCCATCCTGACGGGGGACGTGAGCGCCGAGGCGAACAGTCCGCGTTTGACGGCCGAAAGGAGGTCCCGGGCCGAGGCTCCGCGCGAGGTCTCGAAAAAGAGCCGCCGCGGCCCGGCGGCCGGAGGCGTGCGATACGAGGTCCGGACGCCATGCCCGGTGGAGGACGTGGCGCTCGCGCGCGCCGACCGCAGGTCGTAGAGGCGGGCTCGCAGCGCCCCCTCGTCGACGAGGACGACGCGCCGGGTCGGCGTGCCCTCTCCGTCGAACGCCCCGTCCGCTGCGGCGTCGTCGACGACGGTCACCTGCTTCGAGAAGAGCTGGCCGCGCTGGACCCAGGTGGGAAGAGCGCTCGCGGTGAAGAGCGGAGCGAGGGCGGCGAGAAGCGCGGCGCCGACGGACGGGTCGAGCAGCCACTCGCCGTGCGCGAGAGGAGAGGCGCGCTCCGACAGGGGGAGCGTGGCGCGGTCCGAGAGACGTCTCGCGAGAGCGTCGAGCTCCGGCGGCCCCTCCCAGCGAAAGACGACGCGAGCGTCGCATGCCCGCGCTTCCCGCCGGCCGGTGGCGCGCGCGAAACCCTCGAGGGATACGGCGCGGACGGAGGCGTCCGCCCCCCGCCCGTTGACGACCCGCTCCGTCCGCGTGCCGGAGGAGACGGAGAGCTCGGCCAGCACGGCGTCGCCGCGCGACTCGGCGGCGACGAGGCGCGACAGGGCATCGTAGAGCTCGGGCGGAGCGTCCGCGGCAGCGGGGTCCTCCAGAGGGGGACACCTGGAGACCGGCCACTCGGGAGGCGGCTCGGAGGCGGAAGCGGCCCGGGCGGCGTCGCGGATCGCGAACCGCAGGTCCGACTCGGTCGATCCGGCCGCAAACCGCGGCAGGCCGTCCTCCCACCAGCGCGCGGCCCAGCCCTCTTCCGACCGGGACACCGTCCGCGGAGGCCCTCCCGACGAAGACGTCTGCCTCGACTCGGCGCGCTTGCGGTACAGCTCCCACTCCCCGGGCGCGCGGCGCTCGAGCTCGTGGCGGAGGGCGCCGGCGCTCATGCGCTCGAACGAACCGACATGCCGCGAATGAGAATGTCGGGAGAGGCGCCCTGCACGGGGACCACCTGTCCTGCGCGCGAGCACCATCCGAGAGCCCGGTAGGGACGCACCTCCCGCCCGAGGCCGGCCTCGATGGCCTTCAGGGTCGAAAGAATCTCTCCCGAGAGAACCCCGGAGCCGCACTCGTCGGCGAGGCGTCCCCGGCGGATCCGGCGCGCACGGGGGAATCGCAGGCGAAACCGGCCGCTGGAAAGCTCGACCGATCCGCCGCCCAGGTCGCCGATCCAGAGGCCGTTGCCGAGGCGTCGCGCCATCTCGTCCGCGGTCGCATGCCCCGCCGCCACCATCACGTTCGAGCTTCGCGGAAGGGGAGAATCGGAGGGAGCGGCGCGCCGCGCGTGACCGGTGGACCCTCCCGCGGGGGCGTGTGCCTGCCCGAGGAGCCGGCCGGCGAGGAGCCCTCCGTCGAGAAGCTTCACGGCGCGCGGCTTCACTCCCTCGTCGTCGCGCTCGTAGCCGCCGAAGAGCTCGAGGCGGGTCGGGTCGTCCCGCACGTCGAGCTCGGGAATCGCCACGCGCGCCTGCTCGAGGGTGGAGAGCAGCGACGCCTCGCCGGCTTCGAGCGGATGAGCGAGGATCTCGTGGAACAGAACGGCGGCGCAGCCCTGCGCGAGCAGGATGTCCATGGCGCCGTCGCCGCACGGGACGGGCGCGTCGCGCGGCTCGACGGCGTGCGCGAAGGCGTTGCGCAGCTCGTCCGCGGTCGCGTCCGAGTCGGGAGCGTGGAAAGCGAACGCGCGCGTCTCGTCGCCGCGCCGGGAGGCGGCGCGGAAGGTCCCCTCGAGCGAGAGAAGCCTGCGCGAGAAGGAGGCGGCCGCGCCCTTCGACGGGATGACCTGCCGCGCGCTTTCCACGAGGGTCCACCGCAGCCGGTGCCGCGGCGCGTGCCGCGCGAGAAGCGCCGTCAACCGTCGGCTCCAGCGCTCGAGATCGGAGGTCTCCGCGGGCGTCTCCGCGGGAGGGAGAGACCCGGGACGGGACGGCAGGGGCGCGCGGCCGAGCGACACCTGGAGGGCCCGCACGCAGTCGCGGGCGCCGGCTTCGTCCGCGCGCGAGACGAACGCCAGACTTTCGGCGCCGGCATGGGCCCATCGCGCCGAAATCCCGCTGATGCGCGCCGCGCGCAGACCGACGACCTGCCCGTCCTCGAGCTCGAGAACCGCTTCTCGCCGGCTCTCGACGAACACTTCGGCGAGCTCGCCCGGCCGTTTCGCGAGAGGCTCGATCCATCCGGCGATGCGCGCGGCGTCCAGTTCCATGGGCCGCAAGGGTACGATGGAACGGCGGCGCGAAAGGCGGGAACTGATCGGCCGATCCGAAGATGGGAACCGGCAACCCGCGGCTATACTGCTCCCCGATGGGAGCCGCCGACACTCGCAAGGAATTCATCGCCGTGAGAGCCGCGCGCGGCCTCGCGGGGCGAAAGCTCTTCGAGGAGCGCGTGCCGGGCGCGTTGCGCGGCTCGGTGCTCGCGGCGCTCGCGGAGGAAGTCGAGAAGGAGCGCACGCTGGATGAGGAAGCCCGCCGGATGATGGAAGCCGCCAGAGCCGAGATCGCATCCGGCCGCGTCGATGGCCAGGAGCTCTTCCGGAGGATACGAAGAAAGCTCGCGGAGCAGAGGGGGATCGTTCTTTAGCTCTCAGCTTCAGCTCTCAGCTTTCAGCCAGACCCCTCAGATTCTGACCGCGGTCTCCAATTCCGTGGGCACGTGTTTGGAACGGCCCTCCGGTGCCCTCCTCGATCGTGGTGTCCCAGCGGGCACGCTGTCTCGCGGCGCTGAGAGCTGACAGCTGATAGCTGATAGCTTTTCCTCCCATGACCGTCGAAAAAAGAATCGCGGATCTCGAAGCGCTGCGGGACCGCATCCGCGAAGGGGGCGGCCCCGAGCGGATCGCGCGCCAGCACGCGGAGGGGAAGCTCTCGGCCCACGAACGCGTCGAGCTGCTCCTCGACCCCGGATCCTTTCTGGAGCTCGACCCCTTCGTCGTCCACCGGTGCCGGGATTTCGGCATGGAGAAGACGTCCTTTCCCGGGGATGGAGTCGTCTGCGGCGCGGGAAGGATCGACGGCCGCGCCGTCTACGTCTTCGCGCAGGACTTCACCATCTTCGGAGGATCGCTGTCCGAGTCGAATGCGGAAAAGATCTGCAAGGTGATGGACCTCGCCGTTCAGAACGGGGCGCCGATCGTCGGGTTGAACGACTCCGGGGGAGCCCGGATCCAGGAAGGCGTCGTTTCCCTCGCGGGCTACTCCAAAGTCTTCCTTCGTAACACCCGCGCGTCCGGAGTCGTGCCTCAGATTTCCGCGATTCTCGGCCCCTGCGCGGGCGGGGCGGTCTACTCGCCGGCGATCACCGACTTCATTTTCATGACCGAGAAGACTTCGTACCTGTTCGTCACCGGACCCGACGTCATCCGCACCGTGACCCACGAGGAGGTGACGAAGGAAGACCTCGGAGGCTCTCGCACGCATTCCGCCGTCTCCGGCGTCGCGCATTTCGTCCGGAAGAACGACGAGGCGGTGCTCGCCGGAATCCGGCAGCTTCTCTCTTACCTTCCGTCGAACAACCTCGACGATCCGCCTCGCACGGAGGCCCTCGATCCGCCGGTCGGCGCGTCCGAGCTCGACTCCTTCATCCCGGAGGAGCCGAACCGGCCGTACGACATGGCCGAGCTCGTGCGCCGCGTCGCGGACGGGGGGCTGTTCCTCGAGGTCCAGGGCGCCTTCGCGCCGAACATCCTCTGCGGGTTCGTGCGCCTCGGGGGGCGGTCGGTCGGGGTCGTGGCGAATCAGCCGATGCACCTCGCCGGGGTTCTCGACATCGACGCGTCCGTGAAGGCCGCGCGCTTCGTCCGCTTCTGTGACGCGTTCAACATTCCCTTGCTCGTCTTCGAAGACGTGCCGGGGTTTCTTCCCGGGACTCAGCAGGAATACGGCGGAATCATCCGGCATGGCGCGAAGCTGCTCTACGCGTTCGCCGAGGCCACGGTCCCCAAGGTGTCCGTCGTTACCCGCAAGGCGTACGGGGGGGCGTATTGCGTCATGCTCTCCAAGGACATCGCCACGGACTTCAATTTCGCGTTCCCGACGGCCGAGATCGCCGTCATGGGCCCCGAGGGCGCCGTCAATGTCCTGTACCGCCGGGAGCTGCCGCCGGACGCACCGCCGGAGAAGCGGGCGGAGAAGGTCGCCGAGTACGTGGACAACTTCGCGAATCCCTACGTCGCCGCGAAGCGAGGCTACGTGGACCAGATCATCGAGCCCTCCGAGACGCGCGAGAAACTGATCCAGGCGTTCTCATTGCTCGAGGGCAAAAGGGTGAGCCTGCCGAAGAAGAAGCACGGAAACATTCCTCTCTGACAGCGTCGACCTTTTTCCGGACGGTTCTGGGCGCGACTCGAAAGCCATCTTCTCGTCGGCGCGGCGGAGGCATCTCGGCTATCCTTCGCTGAAGAACCCTCTCTGGAGATCCTAAATTGCGGCATTTTCTCGTTCGCAACAGGTGTGCCCTCTCGATTGCGGTCCTCCTGCTCGTGACGGCCCCGCTCGGCGTCACGAGCCGGCCGATCTCCACCGGATCGGAAGCGCGGGAGGCCGCGATTGCAAAGGAAATGGAAGAAACCGGAAAGTTTCTCTCCACACGCCTTGCCGGCGCGTCTCTCCATGAGAAACCTCCCTTCTTCTACGCGGCGGTCGCTACGTCGATCCGATTGAACGGAAGAGTTTCGCTTTTCTCGGTTCGCCTTCCTTCGGTCGTCTTCTCCGCAATGACCCTTCTCTGCGTCGCGGCGATCGCCCGGATCCTCTTCAACCTCCGCGCGGCCCTGTTCTCTTCGGTCGTTCTCGCCACTTCGTATCTCTTTGCGGTCAACGCGCATGACTGCCTGATCGATGTCTCGCTCACGACCCTCGTCGCAGCGGCCCTGCTGGGATTCCTGGTCGAGAGCCGGCGGGCGGGTTTCCCGCGATGGGGTCCTCTGTTTGGAATCGCCGCCGCCGGCGGCCTTCTGGCGAAGGGCCTCGTCGGCGTCGTTCTGCCAATCGCCATCACTCTGCCTTTCTGGTGGCTTTCGAGGGAGCGTCGGCCGCTGCGCGATTCCATCCGCCTTGCGGCGATCGGATTGCCCATCGCCGCGCTGACGGTCTGGGCCCTCGGTGTCTACGTCGCCGGCGGGCGCGAGGCTGTCGTCGAGGCGTTCTGGGATCAGCAGGTAGGGCGCTTTCTCGGGTTCCGCTCCCGCGAATACTCCCACCACCTCAAGCCCTTTTTCTTCTACCTCGCGGCGCTGCCCGGCATGCTGTTCCCATGGATCGTCACGCTTCCGGCAGCCGCGCGTCACGCCTTTCGCGAAGGGGACAGGAGCGATCTCTCGAAAATCGCACTCCGCTCTCTCCTGGCGAGCGCGGCCCTCGGCCTCTTCCTCCTTTCGGCTGCCGGGACAAAACGCACGGTCTACTTTCTGCCGGTCGTGCCCGTCGTCGCCGTGGCGGTCGGCGGTTTCCTCGACCGCCGCCTCAAATTCGGACCCGAGGCTCCCGGCGCAGCGCTCTGGGCGCAATTCGCCCCCCCGGCCATTTCGGCCGCCGCGACACCTCTGGTGCCCGCCCTCGCGGACGGCCGCCTGAGCGCCGAGGAGTCCGTCCTGACGGCGTCGGTTTTCCTGCTCTGCCTTCTGACCACGTTCTTCGTACGGAAGAGTGCGACTCGGATGGTCGGCGCTTCTCTCGCGACCGCGATGATCTCCCTGTTGATTCTCGATCTCTTCTCGCTGCGTCGGATGGATCCCGACGCGGGCGCCCGGAGGTTCTTCGCGCGCGTCCAGAGCCGCCTCGCCGCGACGGATTCGATCTACGCCTTCAACTTGAACGAGGATGTGCTGGGGCGGGCCTGCCTCGCCCTGCCGCGCCGCCCGATCGCTCAGTCAGACGAGCAGCGTCTGGTTCGGGCCCTGGCGGAGCCGGGCGCCTT
>JBBRDK010000111.1:0-10891 GCA_038203955.1 Thermoanaerobaculia bacterium
AACGCCGTGCCCTGCGGATTGGCGTACGACTTGACGGCGCCGGTCAGACTGTCGGTCACCGTCATCACGACGTTGACGTCCGTGAGTCCTCCCGCGAAGACCCAGGAGTGGGAATTCACTCCGCACCCGTTCAGCACTTTCACCAGCATCTCGACGTTGGCGGCGGAGAAAAACGTGAAATACCCCGTGTCGCCGGACAACGTGACCGCGTTCCCGGAACCGCTCTGCCCGTCGCGCGTCACCCACCTCGTCACGACCTTGAAGCGTCCTCCGTTCAGGCAGAGTGTGTTCGTCCCGGCGGCGCATGCCTCGAGGGTGAGGTAGTCGTACACGCCGCCCCCCGTACCGGCGTAAAGGCGGGTCGACATCGCCGGGTCGACCGCCAGCGCGTTGACATTGGGGTTGGTGAGGCCCCCATTGAAGACCGTCCAGCTCGCGCCGCCGTTCGTGCTGCGGGCGACACCGGCGTCTCCCGTGCCCGCGTAGAGGGTGGCCGGCGCGGCGGGATCGATGGCCAGGGAGAGAACGAACGTGCTCGGCATTCCACTGTTGATCGGCGTCCACGAGCCACCGCCGTCGGTGCTCTTGAAGACCCCGGCGTTACTCGTCGTGGCGTAGACCGTCGCCGGAGCCTGCGGATCGATGGCGACCGCGTTGGCAAATGAGCCGGCGAGAGCGGCGTTGGCGGGCGGCGTCCACGTCGCGCCGCCGTTGATCGTCTTGAAGACTCCGCCCGCCATGGCCGCGTAGATCGTCTGCGGCGCCGACGGGTCGATCGCAAGAGCGTTGACGAAGGAACCCGTCAGACCGGTGTTGGCGGGCGACCAGCTCGCCCCGCCGTTCGTGCTTTTGAAGACGCCGAACTGGGCCGCGGAGCCCGAAGATCCCGCGTAGACGATCGCCGGATTCGTCGGATCGATCGCCAGAGAAAAGATCACGCTCGTCGTCAGGCCGGTGTTGATGGACGTCCAGCTCGCGCCGCCGTTCGTGCTCTTGAAGACGCCGCCGCCGGTCGCGCTCGCGGAAGCCCCGGCGTAGAGGACGTTCGGGGTCGTGCGGTCGATCGCCAGCGCATTCACTCCGAGGCTCAGAAGGCCCGTATTGACGGCCGTCCAGCCCGCCCCGCCGTCGGTGCTCTTGAAGATTCCCGCGCCCGCCGTCGCCGCGTAGAGCGTCGCCGGTGCGGAGGGATCGATGGCCACCGCGTTGACGTCGGTGGCCGTCAGTCCTCCATTGGCAGGACTCCACGCCGCGCCGCCGTTCGTGCTCTTGAACACGCCGTTGTTGGTGCCGGCGAAGATCGTGGCCGTGCTCGAGGGATCGATGGCGAGCTCGGGAACGAACGACGGGGTCAGGCCGGCGTTGATGGCCGTCCAGGCCGTCCCCCCATTCGTGCTCTTGAAGACGCCGACGGACGTGGCGGCGTAGACCGTCGCCGGGACCGAGGGATCGATGACGATCGAATTCACGAAAGACGTGTTGAAAGCGGCGTTGGACGCGGTCCAGCTCGCCCCGCCATTGGTCGTCTTGAACACACCGCCGCCATTGGTCCCCGCGTAGAGGGTCCCCGGCGCGGACGGATCGATGGCGAGGGTGCCGACCCGGAGGTTCGAGAGCCCCGCATTGACCGCCGCCCAGCTCTGCCCGCCGTCGGTGGTCTTGAAGACCCCTCCGGTCAGGCTTCCCGCGTACACCGTCGCCGGCGCGGAAGGGTGAAGGGCGAGCGCGAAGATGTCCGGAGTCGTCAGACCGTTGTTCAGGGTGGTCCAGCTCGCGCCGCCGTTCGTGCTCTTGTGGATCCCGCCGCCGGTCGACTGCGAGCCGGCATAGATCGTGGCCGGCGCCGTCGGATCGATCAGGAGCACGTTGACGAAGATGCTCGTGAGCCCCGAGCGCGCCGCCGACCAGCTCGCGGCCCCGTTGGTGGTCTTGAAGATCCCTCCGCCGATCGACGCGGCGTAGAGAGTCCCCGGAGCCGACGGGTCGATCACGAGGGAGCTCACGAAGGGACTCGCCAGACCCGTATTCAAGGGAGTCCAGCTTGCCCCGCCGTTTGCGCTCTTGAAGACGCCGGCGCCGTTCGTGCCGGCGTACACCGTCGCAGAAATCGCGGGATCGAACGCGAAGGAGGTGACCGTCCCCCCGACGGGTCCGTTCGTGCTCCACGCGTTGACGCCGGCGGAAGACGGCCTCGCGAAAGCGAGAAGGAGAACGAGGGAAACGAGAGGCGGGACACGGGGACGTGGCAGCATGGGATCCCCCTTGCGACGGGTCCGATGGCGCGATGCTATTTCAGGAGGAGGGCGAAGGGTGAGCCCCTCTGCCCCTCCCCCCCCGGGGTCGGAGAGAGGTTAACGGGCGAGGGGAGAGGGAAAGCTCGCTTCGCGCTTCAGCGCGGTCCGCCCGGCTTCTTCCGGTCGGGCCGCGGCGCGGCGGCGTGGGGCTGAGGCCTCGCCCTCTGCGACTCGACGTGGCGTGGCGATTCGACCCGGCGCTGCGTCTCGACGTGGGACCGCTCCACGGTCCGCGTGCGTGACCGCTCCACCGTCCGCGGATGATCGACGCGGGAACGATAACCGGGGCGCGAACGCTCGACAACGATGGGCCTCGGTCCGATGGAGCCGGGGCGAGGCGGCCCTCCGGGATGAATCACCACGGACCGGTGCCCGGCGAACGGACGGCTCACCCAGTAGTCACGCCGGCCGTAGAAGGGCCGGCCGCGGTAGTACGTGTCCCAGTAGAGACCGGGGGAGTATCCGATCACCGGGAGGCCGTAATACTGACCCCGCGAGAGGATCGGCGCGCGCTCCCCCTCATACGGGTAGTCGAGACTGCCCGCATAGACCCAGCCGCGATCCCCTTTCGCGATGACGTCGCACCACGTCCAGTCCTCGAGGCATCCGGCGACCTCGACGGGAGTGCCTTCCCGGATCCGCGTCACCGCGGGGTACTCGCGGCCGGGACCGGCGCGCATGTTCACGGACTTCGTGGTGTAGGCCGTCTTCGCGGACGCGAATCCGGTGACAGCGAAGCCGAGCAGGACCCAGGATCCGTTGGCGCGGCCTCGGTGCATGTTTGCCTCCATCGGGTTGGCCCCAATGTAGCAGGGAAGAGGAACCCGCAGAATCCCGGCCGGTGGGGTTCCCTTCAACTGTTGCCGGGGCTAAAGACGGCCCCGGCCGATGCGCCCGGGGTCCTCTCCCTGCCGACGTCCCGCCCCCCGATGGACGGAACCATCGCGTCCGGCCAGAATGGCGGGGGTGCCTCTTCAGAACACGCGGACGTCGAGGGCGGCTTCGGTCCTCGTCGGCGCCGTCGTTGCGCTCGCGGGGGCGGGAATCCTCGCCCTCGCGGTCTTCGGCACTCCGGAGAGGTTCTCTTCGCCGCGCTGGGTCGTCGCGTGCGCGGGATCAGCGTTTCTCGTTTTCGGCGGCTGGACTGCCGCCTTGTACGCGCGCGGCTACGACGCGAGCCGTCCGGACGACAATCTGCCTTCCGCGCGAATCCAGCTCATGGTCCTCATTCCCGGGCTGCTCCTCTTCGCCGCACCGTTCCACTGGATCGCCTTCGGGCCCGGGCCGCGCGAATTTTCTTCGATGGTGTCGATCCCTTTCGTGAGCGTTCGCCAGGGCTCTGCGG
Source organism: Thermoanaerobaculia bacterium (assembly GCA_038203955.1). Lineage (GTDB taxonomy): Bacteria > Acidobacteriota > Thermoanaerobaculia > UBA5066 > Gp7-AA6 > JALYUA01. The sequence goes on from JBBRDK010000111.1 coordinate 3,640, forward strand.
TCTCCACCGGCCGAATTCTCTTCGGGGCGGGCGCTCTCTTGATCGACGCGATCCTGGTCGCCGCTGCGATCCGCCTCCTCCGGGCGCCCGGGCGCGAGCGCAAACAGAATTAGGTCGTCGCCGCCACCCTCAACACCCCCTCGCCGCGCTCGGGGAGAGGGTGCTGAGTGAGACTAAGCGGAGCTCTCTCTTGCGGCTCCCTCGACGGTAGCCGCCGCGAATCAGAAGTCGAGTCGCGTCGTGATCCCGAACGTCCGGGGCTGGTTGGTGAGGAAACCGATGCGTGCCCGGGTGCCGCGCTCCTGGTCCAGTGCCAGCAGGGCGTGCTCGTCCGTCAGGTTGTTCGCGAATAGCGCGATGTCCCAGTTGCCCTGTCGGACGCCCAGCCGCAGGTTGACGAGGTCGTACGCCGGCAGCTCCGCGTTGTAGCGGAACGTGCTCTGCGTCAGCGGGCCGCCGATCGTGCTGCTGCCGAACGAGTTGAGATTCAGCGTGCCGAGCAGGTCGTCCCCGACCTGCGTGAACCGCGAGCCGATGTGGTTATAGGTGGCGGACAGATAGCCGTTCATCCCCGGCGTGAGCGGCTGCTGGTATGTCGCGGCGAGCGCCGCCTGGACCTTGGGCACGCTCGGCAGGCGCTTCCCGCTCTGGATGCCGGAGACGACGGTGACGACGCCGTTGGCGCCCGTGGAGGACAGGGTGGACCGCAGCGTGGCGTCGTTGTAGCTGCCGGAAATGGAGAAGTCGAAGTGGTCGTTGAGCGCCGCCGCGAATTCCACTTCGCCTCCGACGCTGCGAGCCTTCGGGACGTTGAAGATGACACGCGACGAGCACGAGCCGGCGGTCACGGTGGCCTGCAGATCGTTGATGTCGACGTAAAACGCCGACAGGTTGAAGGAGCCGCGCCCGCCAAACAGCCGGGACTTCGAGCCGACCTCGTAGTTCCAGGCGGTCTCGTCTTTCCAGTTTTCCCGTCCGCCGAAGGTCACCTTGTCCTGGGCTGTACAGAGGTTGACGTTCAGCGGATCGTTGACGCCGCCCAGCCGGAAGCCCTTCGAGACCTGGGCGTTCAGATTCGTGGAGTCGGTCACCTTGTACGAGGCGATGAAGCGCGGCGCGATGCCGTCGGCTTTCGTCGAGCCTGGCTGCGATTGGGGCTTGCCGTCCGCGCCGGCGCCGAAGATGCCGTCGAAGATCTGTTCCTTGTCTTCGGAGAAGTGGTAGTAGCGCAGACCCGCCGTCAAGTTGAACTTTTCGGTCACGGCCAGGGTCCCCTCGCCGAAGAGGGCGAACTGATCGAGCTTGTAGTGGAGGTTCGAATAGAACAGAACGTCCCTGGGAGCGACGGTCCGCGTATTGACGAAATCACCGGACGGAACCAACGCCTCGTAGCCGGAGACGAGAAGTTGTTGGCCGTACGCGCGTCTCGAGTTGCTGTAGAAGCCGCCGACGACCCAGTTGAAGCGGCTGTCGGTCTTTCCGCCGGACAGCCGCAGCTCCTGGGTCCAGGCGTTCGCTTTGGTCGCGTCGTCGAGCGGCGAGTTCAGGTTGTAGACGCTCGGGGGAAGACCGAAGCTGCCGCCGGTGATGCTCGAGGTGAGCGCGCCGGCGTCGCGCACGACGTCGACGTCGCGGTGCGTGTAGGAAGTGACGGAGGTCAGCGCGACTTCGCCGAAGTTGTACCTCACGTTCACGTCGCCGAGAAAGAACTTGTCGTTGAAGGGCTCGTCGATCTGGGTGAAGATCTGGCGCTCGCCGAGAGTGACGGGCGGGCGCGTGGTCGTGAAGGGGTTGGCCAGGATGTTGAAGGCATCCCTGCGGTTCCAGCCGTCCATCTTGACCTTCTGGTAGACGAGCCGCGGAATGATCGTCAGCCGGTCGTCCGGAGCGATCTCGACGGCGGCCCTCACGCCGGTGCGGTCGCCCGTGTTGACGTCCTTCTTGACGCTCAAGTTCGGCTGCACCGCGTCCGTGTAGCCGGCGAACCGATCGTAGTACCCGACGATGCGCAGCGCCGCGGTGCTCCCCAAGGGCGCGTTGATGCCCACCTTTGCGTTGCCGCCCTGGTTGCCACCGGAGATCGTGCTGCCGGCGAGCTCTCCGAAATACCGCGTGACGCCGAGCTCGGGCTGGTTGGTGATGTAGCGCACCGTGCCCGATTCCGAGCCGGAGCCGAACAGGGTGCCCTGGGGCCCGCGCAGCACTTCGACGCGATTCATGTCGAACAGGTCGATGTCCGGGGTGAAGAGGGAAAGCGAGATGACCGACTCGTCCAGATACGCCCCGACCCCTTCCTTGACGCCCGGCTGGTCGCGCGCGATCTGACCCGAGGAGACCCCTCGCATCGAGACCTGATTCTGGCCGGGCCCGAGGTTCTGCACGGAGAAGCCCGCCACGTTGGCGGCGACGCCTTCGAGGCTGTCGACACCGCGTTCGCGCAGGACCTCTTCTGTCGGCGCGGCGACCGAGACTGGCGTGTTCAGGATGGTCTCCTCGCGCTTCATGGCCGTGACCGTGACTTCCTCCGCGATCTTGACCTCCAGCGAGAGATCGATCGAGAGGATCGCGCCCGCGTCGAGCCGGCGGTCCTTCGAGACCCCCCGGCGGAACCCCTGCACGTCGGCCGACACCGTATAGACGCCCGCCGGGAGGTCGGCCGCTTCGTACGCTCCGTTTCCCCCGGACCGGACGACCTTCACGGCGCCCGTCTCCTGGTTCGTGATCGTGACTGTGGCGCCGCCGACCGTGGCCCCGTTGGCGACGCGCACGATCCCGGTGATTCGTCCCGTGGGGGATTGGGCAAGGGAGGGAGCCGCCGAAACGAGCAGCAGCGCGACGCAGACCACGGAGATCGTAAGACGCCGGTAGGACATGAAACCCTCCTCTGCCGTTCGAGGCACTTTCAAAAAGGCCCCGCACGACGGGCCTCACGTTGCGCGCTTCATACCCCCGCGCCAGCGCTCTTGTCAACGTTTCGCGGCGGCGCGGCCCGTGCGGGAGCGGGCTCCTCGCTCAAACCGCGCGTCACCGGGCGATCGTCCCCGGGACGTTTTCCGGAGCGAGAGGAGGAACGAGGGAAGAAGCGGCGACGGCTGCTCTCGTCGAAAAATGACACCGGTTTCGGAGAACACCGCGGGGGCGACTTTTCGAAAAACGACGCCCGGAACCGCCGTTTTTCTGAGAAGGGGATCCACCAGTGCGATCGTCAGGCCCGCCGCGATCATCCCTACCTGTCCCCCTCTTCCCGCGCTCGGGGCGAGGGTCGGGGTGGGGGGTTAACGAAAGGGTGCCGGGGCCGCCGACGGTTCGGTAGCCACCCTCTTTCCCGGAGTCTGGGGAGACGGTCTAGACTGATCGACATTCCCACGCGGAGGCGACGCCGAATGTTCGAACATCACTCGACGGAGCTCCTCCCCTGGCCGGCCTTCCGGGCCCGTCTGGCGACGGCCGTGGCCCTCGGTCTCGGACTGATCGCGGTATCGCTCGTGGGCGGGATGCTCGGGTACCGCTACATCGCGGAACAGACGTGGCCCGATTCGTTCCTGAACGCCGCGATGATTCTCTCGGGCATGGGACCGGTCGGCGAGTTGAAGACCACGTCCGCAAAAATCTTTGCCGGTCTCTACGCTCTCTATAGCGGCCTCACCCTGATCTCGGTCGTGGGCCTCGTCCTGGCGCCGGTCATCCACCGCTTCCTGCACAAGTTCCACCTGGAGCCCGAGAAATCCGCCGAAGGGGATTAGCTCTCGGACGAGGAACGCCGCCGGAGACGAACCCTCTCCCCAAGCCGCGGAGGAGAGGGTCCTCGAGCCGATCTCCTCGGCGCCCTACTTCTTCGCGGGCGCCTTCGCGGCGTCCACCATCTTGATGTCGAACTTGCCCGCGCTCTGGATGAAGATCTCGCAATCCGACGCCTTGTCGCACGTCGTCGTGTGGCGGTAACTCCCGCCGGGTTGCATCAGGTAGGAGCCGGGTCCCAGCCGCGTTTCGGCCTTCCCCTCCGGCCCATGGATCCAGGTGCCCGACACGATGACGACCTTCATGTCACTCGTGTGCGTGTGGAGCGGAGCCGAGAATCCCGCAGGAAACTTGATCAAGGCGCCAAACGCGCCCTTCGAATGATCCCCCCAGAGATCCGCGATCTTGACTCCCGGAGCATCGCCGCCCAGATCGGCCCACTTCTCGTCGCTGCTCGGCAGAATGACGGCCCGGCTCGAGCCCGCCTTCGCTCCGCTCTTCGCCTTCGCGCCTCCCGATGGCTGCGCCAGGACTGCCGCCGCCAGAACGAACGACGCCGCAAACGCCAGGACGTGTCTTCCCCTCATCGTCATCCTCCTTTTGTCTCGTGACGCTCTTGAGCGGAGATTATTATCCGAACCCTCAACGACGGGAGGGCCCGCATGTTTCACCACATCGAGACAGCCTGACTCTACGCGTACTCTTTCAACCCGACAGAAACAGCGCGCTGAGGGATGTTGAAAGAGGGCTGGTAAAGGATTGGACTCGCCCTCTTCCCCCTCTTCCCCCTCTTCCGGGCTCGGGGAGAGGGGTGGGGTGAGGGGAAACGACCGCTCCGCGGTGGGCGTGGGCGTCGTTGGAGCGTCAGGAAACGGCCGTCAGCGTCCCGCTATTGCGAGCCGCCGTCGCCGGGAACGCGCTTGAGAGATCGCGAGCGATACCGCGAGGACGGCCGCGAGCGGCGGCATCCACGCCTCCGGCGATTTCATCGCCAGGAGAGTGAAGCCCGAAATAGCGCACCAGATCAGCGGGATGGGCAGCAGGAGCCATCGGCCCCGCCCGCCCGCGGCCAGGAGGATCCCCAGCGTCGCGATGGCGGTCGGATCCGGGGCGACTCCGAAGATTTCCGCCGATCTCCATCCCCGATTGAGAAGTATCGCGGCGGGCTCTGCGATGAGCGCCGCCAGGAAGATCCACATCCCCGCCCGGGCGGCCCGGCCGGACGGCCGCTCGAATGGCAGGCGTCCGCGCGCGACTCCGATCCACACGAGCAGCGCGGCTTCGAGAGCGAACGCCCAGGCGAAGTAGACGGCCGCCCAGTTGATCGTGGCGTACCGGTGCGCGTGAAAGGCGATCGCGACGAAGAGCCAGCTCGCCGCGAGAATCGCCGCGATCCACCGCCCGCGGTCCGCCGCGCCCCGCCGGAGCAGCACGAGGATCGCGATCGCGAGCCCGACCGCGGCGATCTGCGCGGGCCAGATCGCGGCGTTGTAGATCTCGAACAGCCGGTAATACGTGCGGGGCGAGAAGAGAAGGAAGTCGGAGAGGGTGTAGGTCCACCACTCCGACATCAGAGCTTCTCGACGTGGGCGGCAATGCGGCGGCGCATGGCCTCGTCCGGCAGACGCCCGTAGGACGCGCCCACGTTCTCCACCACATGGTCCACGCGTCTCGTTGCCGGGATCGCGCAGACGACGGCGGGATGCGACACGATGAACTTCAGGAGGACCTGGGCCCAGCTCGCGCAGTCGATCTCGCCGGCCCAGCCCGGCAACGGAGCGCGCCCGATCTTTCCGAACAGCTCGCCCCGGCGGAACGGGCGGTTGCAGATCACCCCGATGCGGCGCTCGCGCGCCAGAGGAAGAATCCGCTGCTCCACGTCGCGGTCGAGCGCGTTGTAGGAGACCTGCACGAAGTCGATCGGATGGCTTCGCATGATCTTCTCGATCTCATCGTGGCGGCGTCCCTCGGAGGTGGTGACCCCCACGTACCGGAGGCTGCCGGCCGCCTTCATCGCGAAGAGCTTCGGCATGTGCTCCTCCCATCCCGTCAGGTTGTGGACCTCGAGCAGGTCGAAGCGAGTCACGCCCCAGTGCCGGCGCGATTCCTCGATCTGTTGCGGCCCGCGCGCGCCCGACGAGATCCAGACCTTGTCGGCCGAGAAGAGCTGCGGCGGCTTGCCGAGCTTGCGGAGGCCGTATCCGATCACCGCCTGCGAAGAGCCATACATCGGGGAGGAATCGATCACCCGGCCGCCCTCGCGAAAAAAAGCGCGCATCACGTCCGCGCATGCATCCCGTCCGGTGGCGTCGTCCCCGACGTTGAACGTGATCCAGCTGCCGAGGCCGACGAGCGGGAGCTTCTCGCCGGTCGAAGGAACCGGACGCGTCAGGATCGATCCCGGGCGCGCCGACGCCGCGGCGTCGGGACGCGCGGAGGCGGTGGCGGGCCCGAGAATCGATGCGGCGCCTGCTGCGGCGACGGATGCCAGAAAGTCGCGGCGGCTGATCGAGTCGGTTTGTCGCATGTTTTTCTCGACTTCCGTTCTTGTCGCCGAACAGGGAGACGCGGGTTCGAATTCCGACCGGCCGGCGAGCCCTTCTGAGAGCTTCGCGCTGTAACGTAGAGGATCGATGACGACCGAGAACCGGGGCGTACCGGCCTGCGACCTCGTCGCGTTCGACCTGTACGGAACCCTTCTCGACATCTCCGGGCTGGCCGCCCGAATGCGGCCGATTGTCGGCGAAGGGGCCGCGGAGCTGCTCAGCCGATGGCGCGCGGCGCAAGTCGAGCGGAGCTGGCGCCTCAACCGGGAGCTGCGCTACGAACCCTGGGACCGGGTCACGCTCGGCGCGCTCGAACAGGTTGCGCCCCTGCTTTCGATCGAGGCCCGCGACCGTCTCGCACGGCTGTGGCTGTCGGTACCCCCCTTCGCGGACGCCGGCGCGACGCTCGCGGCGCTGAAGTCCGCGGGGATCCGGCGGGCCGTGCTTTCCAATGGAACGCGGTCCATGATCACGGGCGCGCTCGAAGCGGCCGGGGTCGACGTCGACCACATCCTCACCGCGGACGACGTCCGCGTCTACAAACCGGATCCCCGCGTTTACGCGTTGCTCGACGCGGAGGCGGAGAAAGCCCGCACCCTGTTCGTCAGCTCGAACGGCTGGGACGCGGAAGGGGCATCGCGCGCCGGGCGCGCGGTAGTCTGGGTCGACCGGGGCGGCGAGCCCCCGGCGATCGCGCCGAAATATCGAATCCCGTCCCTTGCGGCGGTGATGGGGCTTCCCGGGTAAGTCGTTCCCCTCACGGCGCCGAGAATCGCCGCGCTCCTTCGGCGAAGCTGCCTGACGGGGTTTGAGCCAATTCTCTTCGGCGTCTTCCCAGGCCTTCCAGGGCCATTGCTCCGCATCCGCCGTTCGACCTCGTCGCCGTCCCCCGTCTGGCTGCCGGCGAATGCGGGCCTCACCAGCCTGCGCATCGCGGCGCTCGCGGTGAAGCCTCTGGAACCGTCGAC
>JBBRDK010000112.1:0-10419 GCA_038203955.1 Thermoanaerobaculia bacterium
GAATCCCATCCACGGGCGAGGACTCAGACGGGCCGGGTGAGAGGCCCGCCGGACCGCGAGTGCGCGGACGCGATCGAAGCCGGCGACGCCTTCTACGCGAGTCCGACAAGGAGCGAGTCTGACGTGCGCCCGCAGACCGGCGACTTCCGAGGGTTCTCAGGGCTTCCCGGGGAGCGTCGCCCGAAAAAACTGTTCTCGCGCGTCAGGCCTGCTGCTGCTCCGGGACGTAGTTCCAGGGAACGTCTCCGTGGTTCAACGTTCCGGTGATCCGATTCGCAAGATCGACGAAGACGACGCGGGGCGCGCGGTGATTTGCGGCTTCGTGAGGCTCCATGTAGGCGTACGCCATGATGATGACGAGGTCGTCCACCTTGAAGAGGAGCGCCGCCGCGCCGTTCAGGCAGATGATGCCCGAGTCCTCCGGCCCCTCGATCACGTAGGTCTCGACGCGGTTTCCGTTGTTGATGTTGACGACCTGCACCCGCTGGTAGGGGAGAATGCCCGAGGCCTTGAGAAGCCTCGAATCGATCGTGATCGAGCCGATGTAGTTCACATCCGCCTGCGTCACGCGAGCGCGATGAATTTTTCCGATCACCATTTCCAGAAACATCGGCTTCTTCTCCGGATCTTCGTTTCGTTATCGCTCACGTCCGACGCAAGCGCGGCCCCGGCCGGAAACTCTCATTATGGGCACGAATTGCTCAGAGTCTGCACGCTCGTTCTGCGTGAGTCAGGCCGAAACGCCTGCTTCCTCCACCCATTATCCACATTCGACCGCCAAAAATCCCCCGAAAACGACGGAAAGGACCCGCGCCGGCATGAGGGCGACCACGAAAGAAGCAACATCCCCCTCACCCCGGCCCTCCCCCCCGGCACGCGGGGACGCCGCACGCAGGGTCTTTTCTCAGAATCGCCCTCCATATAAGGGCCGCCCCTCACCCCAGCCATATCCCCCGGCGCGGCGGGGAGAGGGAGCAGAAGGGGGCAGAGCTGCGCTTCCGTCGAGATCGTGGCTAAGCTCGCAGCGTGAGAAGTCTCCCGACCGAAGGGAGGGAGGAGGCTAAGCTCGCAGCGTGAGAAGTCTCCCGACCGAAGGGAGGGAGGAGGCTCACGCTGCGGGAGCGAAGCGAGCGGAGGGACAGGCGAGCGGTCGAGGCCGCATCCGGCCGAGCCGCTCGCCGGCGCGTTCGCCGGCGGCGAACGCGCGTCGCGCAGCGAGCGAAGCGACGGTAGTGGTGGCGGTGCAGGGATTTGAACCCCGGACACAGCGGATATGAGCCGCTTGCTCTGACCAACTGAGCTACACCGCCCCGGCGGAGGGACCGCGGATGCTAGCACAGCGCCGGCGCCGGCGGTCCACGTGCCCGTTCCCGCAAGCGGGCTTACCATCGCGGTGTGGGTCCTCTTCTCCACGCGCTTTCCCGGTCCGAGGAGGCCGGCCTCCTTCCTCGGGAAGGTTCGATCCTGCTCGCCGTCTCGGGGGGAGCCGATTCCCTCTCCCTCCTGCACGCGGCGGCGGAGCTCGCGCCGCGCTTTCAATGGCGCCTGACCGTCGGCCACGTCCACCACGGGTGGCGAGCGCGCGACGCCGACCTCGACCTCGCGTTCGTTTCCGATCATGCCCGGAGGCTCGGCCTCCGCTTCCTGTCGCGCCGCGCCGATGCGCGCGCGGCCTCCCGCGTACAGGGGCTGTCCCCCGAGGCGGGCGCCCGGCACGTTCGATACGCGGCGCTTCAGGAGATGAGACGCGAGGCCGGCGCCGGCCGCATCGCGACCGCGCACCAGGCCGGGGACGTCCTGGAGTCGTACCTCATGGCGCGGGACCGCCGGGGCGGGGTCGCCTCTCTCGCCGGCCCCCGGGAACGACGGGAGGACGGGGTCGTGCGTCCGATGCTCGAAGTCACTCGCGCGCAGATCGCGGAGGACCTCGAAGCCCGCGGATTGACGTGGCGGCGGGACCGCACCAACGGAGACCTCGGCCTCGCCCGCAACCGCATCCGGCGGCTCATCGCGGGAGCCGCCCCGGCGCTCCGGGACGAGTGGGAAGCGGGCGCGGCGGAGTGCCGTCGGCGGCGGGACGCGCTCGACGCCGCGCTCGACGCCGTCATCGCTCCGGCTCTGCGCCGGAGTCCCGGGGCGGCCCTGATCGACGCGCGGCTCCTCGAGGGGTGCCACGCGGACCTGCAGCGGATGGCCCTCGAGGCGGCGGCCGCCCCCTTTTCCCGTCCCGGGCGGCCCCCGATGACGGGGCGCGAACGCGAGCAGGTCCGGGAACGCCTCGCGACCGGCAAGGACTTTCATTTCGAGGCGGGCCGCCGGATCGCGATCCGCCGGCGCGGCGCCGTCCTGTCATTCGGGCTCTCCCGTCGGGCCGAGCAGGTGTACGATCTTGTGCAACTTCCTGCGGGAGAGATCGTTCATGGAGAACCTGCGCCTTGAGCCGAGGTACGACCGCACGCGCATCAGCGCGCGGGTCAAGGAGATCGCCGGAGAGCTCGACCGGGAGTTCGCCCGGGAGCTTCCCGCGCTGGTTTCCGTGCTCAAGGGCTCTTCGTTTCTCCTGGCCGATCTCGCCCGGGAGATGACGATCCCGCTGGCCTGCGAGTACATAGCGGTCAGCCGCCACGCCGGATCGGGAGAGATCCTCCAGATCGATTTCTCGACCGGATTTCCGCTCTCGCGTCCCGTCGTATTGCTGAAAGACGTGGTCCACAGCGGAGTCCTCGAGAGCTACCTGATCACGCAGCTCACCGCCGCGGGGGCCTCCCACGTCCGCCTCGTCTCGATCCTGGACAAGCCGGCGGAACGGACGACCGACATCGCCGTCGACTTCCCCCTCTTCTCGACGGAGGGCGGCCGGTTTGCCGGGTACGGCATGGACCACGAGGGACGGCACGCCAACCTTCCATACATTGCCGAGGTTTACGGCTCTGCGTAACCGCGCGGCTTTCCTCGACGCGGGCAATAAATTCCTCCGGACCTCCGTTATGCTGAACGCCTGGGAAAAGACCCCTTCCGCAAGGAGCCACCGTTGAACGCGACGATAAAAAACCTTCTCCTCTGGATGGTCATCCTGGTCCTGATCATCCTCGCCTGGAACGTCTTCAAGACCGGCGCCACTGCCGTCGAAGAAATCACCTTCTCCCGGTTCCTCACGCAGGTGACCCAGGGCCACGTCCAGAAGGTCACGATCCGGGGCGACGAGATCCGCGGCAGCTACAACCCTTCGTCCGGCAAGCGCGAGACCCTGTTCAAGACCTACGCTCCCGCGTATCCCAAGCTGGTCGACGATCTCTCCGCCAAGGGGGTCGAGATCGAGGCCACGCCCACCAAGGATTCCTCTTTCGTCTCGGCGCTCGTCATGTACGGGCCCCTGATCCTCCTGGTCGCGATCTGGTTCGTCATCATGCGGCAGATGCAGGCCGGCGGAAACAAGGCCCTCTCCTTCGGGAAGTCGCGCGCCAAGCTCCTGACCCCCACGCAGAAGAAGGTGACCTTCAAGGACGTCGCCGGGGTCGAGGAAGCCAAGGTCGAGCTGCAGGAGATCATCGAGTACCTGAAGGACCCGGCGAAGTTCCAGAAGCTCGGCGGGAAGATTCCCAAAGGTGTGCTGCTGATCGGTCCTCCGGGCACCGGCAAGACCCTGCTCGCCCGGGCGGTCGCCGGCGAGGCCAACGTGCCGTTCTTCACGATCTCCGGCTCCGACTTCGTCGAGATGTTCGTCGGCGTCGGCGCGTCGCGCGTTCGCGACCTCTTCGAGCAGGGGAAGAAGAACGCGCCCTGCATCATCTTCATCGACGAGATCGACGCCGTCGGCCGGCACCGGGGCGCGGGGCTCGGCGGCGGACACGACGAGCGCGAGCAGACGTTGAACGCGCTGCTCGTCGAGATGGACGGCTTCGACACGAACGAGGGAGTCATTCTCGTCGCGGCGACCAACCGTCCGGACGTCCTCGATCCGGCCCTGCTCCGCCCCGGCCGGTTCGACCGGCGCGTCGTGGTGGACCGCCCCGACCTGCGCGGCCGCGAGCAGATTCTCCGCGTGCACACGCGCAACACGCCGCTTTCCGAGACCGTCGACCTTTCGATCATGGCGCGCGGGACGCCCGGCTTCTCCGGGGCCGATCTGGCCAACCTGGTGAACGAGGCCGCGCTGAACGCGGCGCGGTTCAACAAGAAGAAGGTCGAGATGATCGACTTCGAGTACGCCAAGGACAAGGTCATGATGGGCCCCGAGCGCAAGTCGATGATCATGACCGAGGACGAGAAGCGCAACACGGCGTACCACGAGGGCGGACATGCTCTGGTCGCGGCGCTGCAGCCGGACGCGGATCCTCTGCACAAAGTCACGATCATTCCGCGCGGGCGCGCCCTCGGCGTCACGATGCAGCTGCCGGCGGAGGACAAATACTCGCACACGAAGGAATACCTGGACGCGACGATCACGGTGATGATGGGCGGCCGCATCGCCGAGGAGAAGTTCCTCGGGCACATGACGACGGGGGCCGGCAACGACATCGAGAAGGCGACGGATCTCGCGCGCAAGATGGTCTGCGAGTGGGGCATGAGCGAGCTCGGCCCGCTGACGTTCGGCAAGACCGACGGGGAGGTCTTCCTGGGCCGCGACTTCGGGCACAACCAGGATTACTCGGAGGCCACGGCCAACCTGATCGACGCCGAGGTGCGGCGCATCGTCACCGACGCCTACGACCGGGCTAAGAAGATCATCGGAGAGAACGAGAAGTCGATGCACCGCCTCGCGCGGACCCTCCTCGAGAAGGAGGTCTTAGATGGCGAAGAGGTCCTCCAGATCCTCGCCGAGGAGACCGGCGTCGACATCGCGAAGCTGCGCAAGACCGGCCCGCCGCGGCCCCCGATCGTGGCGCCTCCGGGCGTTCCCCAGCCGTCCGGGGACATGGGGTCGATGGTGCCTGAGCCCGCGTAGCCAACCGTCGCTTCCGCTCACTGCGTTCGCTCACGCTCCCGCTTAGCCACCATCTCGACGGAAGCGCAGCCTGCTCCTTCCCGCCGCGGGGAGAGGGGAGCAGGAAAGTGAGCCGTGCCGGTCGCCTCCTCAGCTCTCCCCGTAGATTGCCGATACCTTTCATCCCGGTGGGAGACCTGGAGGGAGGCCGCCTCTTGAGACGCTAAACTCGCGGGGTGACTGATCTCGTCATTCCGGCCGTCGATGCGGCCGTCCTCTCTGAGATCGCGGGCTGGGACGGGTTCCGGCCAGCGACTTTTCCGGCGGCGGACTTCCCCGTCGACGTCGTGCGACTGGACGGCTCCTCGTCCCCTCCGCTGGTGATCTCTCGCGCCCGCCGGGCCGAAAGCCTCAAGGCGCTGCCGGCGAGCCTCCGGGAGCGGGCCGGCGCGGCCTTCGCGGCGGCGGCTCACAGGAATCTCCGGCTGACGCTCGCCCACGGCCGGTCGCTCGACCTCGCCTCCGGCCCGCTCGTAATGGGCGTCGTCAACGTCACCCCGGACTCCTTCTCCGACGGGGGGCTGTATCTCGACCGCGACCGCGCCGTCGCCCGCGCGCTCGAGCTCTTTGCGGGCGGGGCGGCTCTCGTCGACATCGGCGGGGAGTCGACGCGGCCCGGCACGTACGGCGCCGCCGATGAGGTCTCACCCGAGGAGGAAACCGCGAGGGTGGTCCCCGTCATCGAGGCGATCCGCAGGGAGACCGCGGCGCCCCTCTCGATCGACACGCGGCGGGCCGCGGTCGCCATGGCGGCGATCCAGGCGGGCGCGGACCTCGTCAACGACGTGACCGCTCTCCGGTTCGACCCGGCGATGGCGGCGACAGTGGCGCGGACGGGCGCCGGAACGATCCTCATGCACATGCGGGGGCTCGACCCGCGGACGATGCAGTCGGACACGACCTACCCGCACCTGCTCGCGGACGTCGCCGGCGCGCTGGCCGAGGCCGTGGCGCGCGCGGCGGCCGCGGGCGTCCCGAGCGGGGGAATCGCCGTCGATCCCGGCCTCGGATTCGGGAAGAGCCCGGAAGGCAACCTCGTCCTGCTCCGCCATCTGGGGGCGTTCCGCTCCCTGGGCCTCCCCATCGTCATTGGTGCTTCCCGCAAGGGATTCGTGCGCCGGTTCTCCGGCGTCGCGGAGGACTCCCCCGCGTCGGACCGGTTGCCGGGCTCCCTCGCGTGCGCGGCGGCGGCGGCCGACGGAGGCGCGGCGCTCGTGCGGGTCCACGACGCGGTCGAGACCGTCCGATATCTTCGGATGCGGGGCGCTATCGCGACTCCGGCCGCCCGGACCGCGCCGCCGAGGCCATCCGGATCGCTCGCTCCCGCCGCCGGAGCCGCCGCTTCGTGATCGAGCCGATCTCGCGGCTCTTAGGACCGCTCGGACACCTTTCCCTCACGTGGCGCGATGCCATCGACATCCTGATCGTCGCGTTCTTCGCGTACAGCCTCCTGCGGCTGATCCGCGGCACGCGCGCCGTCCAGATGGTTTTCGGGATCGTGGCAGTCTTCCTCCTCTATGAGCTGGCGGTCGTGCTGAAGCTGGCGGCGCTCCGCACGGTCCTCCAGGCGCTCTTCTTCTACGTCCCGTTCGCGATCATCGTGCTCTTCGCGGCCGAGCTTCGTCGCGCGCTCGCGACGTTCGGGCGCACGCCGTTCTTCTCGTGGTTCTCGGGCTACCACGCGGAGGAGACGATCTCCGACATCGTTCTCGCCGTTACGTCGCTTTCGGCCCGCAAGACAGGCGCGCTCATCGTCCTCGAGCGCCGCGAGGGTCTCAAGAACTACATCGAGAACGGCGTCCGGATGGACTCCGCGGTCTCCTACGATCTCCTCGTGACGGTCTTCGCCCCCGGCACGCCCCTCCACGACGGCGCCGTGATCCTGTCGGGCGAGCGCGTCGCCGCCGCGGCGTGCTTTCTGCCCCTCTCGGTCAATGAGGGCCTCTCGAAACGGTTCGGCACCCGGCACCGGGCGGCGATCGGCATCACGGAGGAGACGGACGCGCTCGCGGTCGTCGTCTCCGAAGAGCGCGGCACGATCTCGGTTGCGCGCGACGGGCAGCTCATCGAGGACCTCGACGGCAAGGGCCTGCGCGATCTCCTCCTGCGCGAGTTCACGGTGGCCGCGTAATGGTCCAGCGCCCGGCCCTTCTCCGCAACCTCGGGCTGAAGATCCTCGCCCTCGGAATCGCGCTTCTGGTGTGGTTCGTGCTTTCCGCGCAACGGCGTGAGCGCATTTCGGAACGCAGCTACCGCATCGCGCTGTCGGTCGTGAACATCCCGGCGCGGACGATCATCGCTTCGCCGGTGCCTCCGACGGTCGACGTCCGGGTGAGGGGTCCGTTCACGGCCTTGCGCCAGGTCGACCCGGATAAGATCGAAGCCGTGATCGATCTGCAGGGGGCGACGCGCGGAGAGCGCCTCTACCGTCTCGCTCCCGAGGACATCAACGTGGCGCCGGAGATCGAAGTCATCGCGATCTCGCCGGCGGAAGTGCGGATCGTCCTCGACGCGGTCTCCGAGAAAGTGCTCCCGATCGCGCCGAACGTGACGGGGACGCCGGCGGCCGGGTACGCGGTCGGGGACGTGTCCGTCGAGCCGCGCTCGGCCCGGATCGCGGGCCCTTCAGCCGTCCTCGCCAAGATGATGTCGGTTTCGACGGACCCGATCTCGATCTCGGAGCGCTCCACGACCTTCAGCGTGCCGGCGACCGTCGTCGCGGACGCGCCGGGCGTGCGGGTGCGGGAGGGACAGATCGTCACCGTGACCGTGCACCTTCATCCGACGGGCGGCGCAGAGCCTCCCCCCACTCCCTCGCCCCGGGCGCGGAAACGATGAAGCTCTTCGGCACGGACGGCATCCGGGGGCACGCCGGAGAATTTCCGCTCGACGACGGCACCGTGCGGCGGATCGGCCGCGAGCTCGGCCGCCGCCTCGCGGGCTCCGGCAACGCGACTGCGGTCGTCGGCGGCGACACGCGGGAGTCCACGCCCCGCATCATGGCGCAGTTGTCGGCGGGGATCCTGGAGGCGGGAGGCGCGGTCGCTTCGGCGGGCGTGATCTCGACGCCCGGCGTCGCCGAAGTGGTTCTCGAGCGCGGCGCCGGCGCCGGCGTCTCGATCTCCGCCTCGCACAATCCGTGGCAGGACAACGGAATCAAGATCTTCGGCCCCGACGCGCGCAAGTGGCCGGACGCGGAAGAAGAAGCGCTCGAGGGAGAGCTTCTCGCGGAAAAAAGGGAAGAGGCGCCGCCTGAGGCGAAGTCGATCGACCCCGACCCGGCGCTCTGCGAGCTCTACCTCGCCCGCCTGGCGAGGAGCGTTCCCGTCCGCCTCGCCGGGGCGCGGATCTTGGTCGACGCCGGGAACGGCGCGGCGTTTCGCCTCGGCCCCGAGGCCCTCCGCCGGGCGGGCGCGCACGTCGATACGATCTGCGACGCTCCCGACGGACGCAACATCAACGAGGGGTGCGGCGCCCTCCACCCGGAGAACATGCTCGGCGCCGTCCGGGAGAAGAGCGCCGCCCTGGGCGTCGCCTACGACGGAGACGCCGACCGCTCGATCTTTTCGGACGAGAAGGGGAGGATCCTGGATGGCGACGACGTGCTGTGGATCATCGCGAGCGACTGGAAGCGCAAGGGCATCCTTCCGGCGGGCGGCGTCGTCGGAACGGTCATGTCGAATTTCGCGCTCGAGGCGGCGCTCGCTCGCGAGGCGATCCCGTTTCGCCGCTCGGCGGTCGGCGACCGGAACGTGGCGAGGCTGATGGAAGAGTCCGGCGCGGCAATTGGCGGAGAGACGTCGGGCCACGTCATGCTCCCCTTTTCGCCCGCGGGCGACGGGATTCTGACCACGCTGCTCCTGGCATCCATCCTCGTCGAAAGCGGTCAGCCCCTGTCGCGCCTGGCGACGCTCGAGAAGACGCCGCAGGCCCTCCGGAACGTCCGCGTCGCGCGCCGGATCGACATCGACACGCTGCCCTCCGTCTCCGGCGCGGTGGCGCGCGCGCGAAAGCAGTTCGACGGCCGCGGCCGGATCTTCCTGCGCTACTCCGGAACCGAGCCGCTCCTGCGGATCCTCGTCGAGGGCCCGGACGCCGCCGAAGTTTCGCAGATAGCGGGCGACCTCGAGGCCGCCGTGCGCGCCGAGCTGACGTAGGGAGAAGAAGCTCTCAGCTGTCAGCTCTCAGCTGTCAGCCGGAGGCGGAAAAGAGAACTGAGAGCTGATCACTGAGAACTGAAAACTCCACCAAAGCCCTCCTCTTCGACGCGGGCGGAACGCTCATCCACCTCGATGGCGACCGGATCTGCCGCGCCGCCGGCGCTCCTCACGCCGCCGCCCGGTTCGGGGACGCGGCGTCCGCGGCCGCGGCGGCCCTCGGCGCCTGGATCGTGCGCAATCCCTCCTCGACGGATGCTGAGCGGGTGCCGTTTTTCTTAGACGCGATCCTCCGCGGCCTCGGGCTCGAGGAGGAATCCGCGCGAAAGGCCGCGGCGGCCGCCGTCTCCGCGGAGCACGCGCGGGCGAACCTCTGGTCCCGCGCCGGGGAAGGCGCCGCCGAGACGCTCTCGACTCTCCGGAATCGCGGTTACCGGATCGGTGTCGTCTCGAACGCGGACGGGAGGGTGCGCGCGCTCCTCGAAACCGCCGGGCTCTCGCCCTTTCTCGAATTCGTCGTCGATTCCTTCGAGGTGGGTTTCGAGAAGCCGGATCCGCGCATCTTTCTCGCGGCGACCGAGAGGCTACAGGTCGCGGCGTCCGAATGCGTATACGTCGGGGACATCTACTCGATCGACGTCGTGGGAGCTCGGGCCGCGGGCATGCGCGCGATCCTGATCGGCACGGGGGTCGCGGAAGAGCCCGTGGAGCGCGTGCTCACCCTGCCGGAGCTGCTGGCGAAGTTCCCGGACAGAGCTTGACCGGCGTGCTGACAGCTGACAGCTAATCGCTACCTCTCGATGTCCGGGACCGGCTCCCCCGTCGTGTTCGGCTCCGAGAAGACCAGCGCGGTCCCCTGCACCGGCAGGAGCACCGTGTGGTTGCGCTCGGCGAAGTCGAGCCAGATCTCGTAGAAGCCGTTGGAGGAGACGGCCATGAGACGGCCGGGTTTGTTCTTCAGCTCCAGGGTCGGGCAGAAGATGACGACTTTGGCGGGTAAGTCCAAACGACCTCCTGAGAGCGCGTCCCCGGTTGTCCAACTGCCAGTTGTCAGGCGGCGGTGTCGGGTGTGTCTCCCATTATGACAAGCATCTCGGCCCACGTCACCACGGGCACTCCGAGAGACCGGGCCTTTTCGAGCTTCGAGCCGGCGGCCTCCCCCGCCACCAGATAGTCGGTCTTCTTCGAGACGGAGCCGGCGACCCGGGCTCCCGCGCTCTCCAGGCGGGCCTCGGCCTCTTCGCGGGTCGCCCCCTCGAGGGCGCCCGTGACGACGAC
>JBBRDK010000113.1:0-10327 GCA_038203955.1 Thermoanaerobaculia bacterium
TCATCATGATGGCGTTCTTCTTGACGATTCCCATCAGCAGGATGATGCCGATCAGCGCCACCACCGAAAGATCCAGCCCGAACAGCCACAACCCGAGCAGCGCGCCGATGCCGGCCGATGGCAGGGTGGACAGGATGGTGATCGGGTGGATGACGCTTTCATACAGCACGCCCAGCACGATGTAGATGACGACAATCGCCGCCAGGATCAGCCAGCCCTGGCCGGCCAGCGACCGGGTGAATTCCGCCGCATCGCCGCCGAAGCTGCCGGACATGGAATCCGGCAGGCCGAGCTGCGCCTGCGCCACGCGGATCGCCTCCAGCGCCTGGCCGAGCGAAGTGCCGGGGGCCAGGTTGAAGCTGAGCGTCACGGCCGGGAACTGGTCCTGCCGCGTGATCGTCAGCGGGCCGCGGCCGCGGGTGATGGTGGCGATCTCCGCCAGCGGAATCTGCGGCGCGATGGCCGCACCTGCGGCAGCGCCCGTCACGCGCAGCATGCCGATCGCGGATGGATCGCTGGCCTGCGCCGGATCAGCCTCCAGCACCACGCGGTACTGGTTGTTCTGCGCATAGATGGTGGAGATCTGCCGCTGGCCGAAGGCGTTGTACAGCACGTCATCCACCGCCTGCATGGTCACGCCGAGCCGCGCCGCGCGCAGCCGGTCCACATGCACCAGCACGCGTAGCCCATCCTCCCGCTGGTCGCTTCCGACGTCGCGCAGTTCCGGCAATTCGCGCAGCGCCGCCAGCATGCGTGGCGCCCATTGGGCGATCAGCGCTGCGTCGCTATCCATCAGCGTGTACTGGTACTGGGTGGCGGAAGGCCGTGTGCCGATCTGGATGTCCTGCACCGGCTGCATGTACGTCTCGATGCCCGGAATGGTCGCAAGCTCCGGCCCCAGCCGCGCCATGACGGCGGAGACATCGTCGCGGCGCTCCGCCCGCGGCCGCAGCACTGCCGTCAACTGCCCGGTATTCTGGGCCGCGTTCACCGTGCCGGCGCCGGCGACGGAGGTCACGGCCACCACATCCGGATCCTGCTGTACCCGCTCCGCCACCAGGCGCTGCAAATCCGACATGCGGGCAAAGGAGACATCCTGCGGCGCCTCGGTCGTGATGGTGATGAGGCCGGTATCCTGCAGCGGCAGGAAGCCCTTCGGCATGAGCACGTACAGGCCGATGGTGCCCGCCAGCGT
The DNA here is from genome assembly GCA_038203955.1 of Thermoanaerobaculia bacterium. Lineage (GTDB taxonomy): Bacteria > Acidobacteriota > Thermoanaerobaculia > UBA5066 > Gp7-AA6 > JALYUA01. The sequence continues at coordinate 1,196 of JBBRDK010000113.1, forward strand.
CAGCCCCGCCAGCACCAGCATCATCCCCGCCCGTGCCAGCGCCCAATCCAGCGTGCGGGCGTAGCCGCGGCGCATTGCCTCGAAGCCACGCTCGAACAGGTCGGAAATTCGGCCGGGCTTGTCCTCGCCATGCGGGCGCAGCAGCAGGCCGCACATCATCGGCGTCAGCGTCAGCGACACAACCATGGAGACCAGCACGGCCACGGTCAGCACCATGGCGAATTCGCGGAACAGCCGCCCCACCACGCCTTCCATGAACAGCAGCGGAATGAACACCGCGACCAGCGACAGGGTGAGGGAGATGATGGTGAAGCCGATCTGCTTCGCGCCCTCATAGGCCGCCTGCAACGGCTTCTTCCCGTCCTCGATCATGCGGACGATGTTCTCGATCATCACGATGGCATCGTCCACGACGAAGCCGGTCGATATCGTCAATGCCATCAGCGTCAGGTTGTTCAGGCTGTAGCCCAGCAGGTACATGACGCCGAACGTGCCGACGAGGGATAAGGGGACGGCGACGCTCGGGATGACCGTGGCGGCGAAGGTGCGCAGGAAGAGGAAGATCACCATCACGACGAGAGCGATCGTCAGCATCAGCTCGAACTCCACCTCGTGCACCGACGCCCGGATGGTGCTCGTCCGGTCAGTCAGGATGGAGACTTCGATCGCCGAGGGGAGTGACGCACGAAGCTGCGGGAGCAGCGCCTTGACGCGGTCGACGACGGAGATGATGTTGGAGCCCGGCTGCCTCTGGACGTTCAGGATCACGGCGGGCACGTCGTTCATCCACGCCGCCTGTTTCACGTTCTCCGCGTCGTCGATGACCGTCGCGATGTCGGACAGGTGGACGGGCGCCCCATCCTTGTACGACACGATCAAGGGTCGGTACTGCTCGCTCGACAGGAGCTGGTCGTTGGCGGCGATCTGGTAGGCCTGCCGCGGGCCGTCGAACGTTCCCTTGGCCTGATTCACGTTGGACTGGGCGACGGCGGTGCGGACGTCTTCCATCGTCAGCCCGTAGGAGGAGAGCGCGGTCGGATTCACCTGGATGCGCACCGCGGGCTTCTGTCCGCCGCTGATGCTGACGAGCCCGACCCCCGGTAGCTGCGAGATCTTCTGCGCGAAGCGGGTGTCGGCGAAGTCCTCCACCTTCGAAAGCGGGAGAGTCTTCGACGTCAGCGCGAGAGTGAGGATCGGCGTGTCCGCTGGATTGGTCTTGCTGTAGATCGGCGGGTTGGGCAGGTCGCGAGGCAGGTACGTGCCGGACGCGTTGATCGCCGCCTGGACCTCCTGCTCGGCCACGTCGATGTTCAGGTCGAGCACGAACTGCAGCGTGATCACCGAGCTTCCGTCGGAGCTGCTCGACGTCATCTGGTTCAGCCCGGGAAGCTGTCCGAACTGTCGCTCGAGCGGCGCCGTCACCGCGGAGGCCATCACGTCGGGGCTCGCCCCCGGATAGAACGTGACGATCTGGATCGTGGGGTAGTCCACCTGCGGCAGTGCCGACACGGGAAGCTGGCGGAACCCAATGATCCCCGCCAGGAGCAGGCCGACCATCACGAGCGAGGTCGCGATCGGGCGGAGAATGAACGGCCGGGAGGGGCTCAAGAACCTGCCTTGCGCCCGCCCGCCGGCTTCCCGCCGCGGCCGTTCGCTCCCGGCGCGCTCCCGGTCGGGGGGCCGCCGTTCCGCGGGGCGCCGCCGCCGGGTCGGGAACCTCCGGAGGCGACCTTCGCGCCGGGCTGGAGCTTGTCGACGCCGTCCGTCACGACCGGCTCGCCCGCCGCGACGCCCGTCCGGATTGCCGTGACCTCGCCCTCGGTCAACTGGACGTCGACGGTCCGCATCTCGACCGTCGAATCGGGCTTAACCGCCCAGACGAACGTGTTCTGGGGGCTTCGCTGAAGCGCCGCGCTCGGAACGAGAACGACGCCGCGCAGCGTGTTTACCAGCAGGCGCGCGTTGACGAACTGGTTCGAGAAGAGCGCGTTGTTCTCATTCTCGAAGAGCGCCTTGATGCGGACCGTCCCCGTGGCCTGGTCGATCTGGTTGTCGATGGCGAGCAGAGTTCCCGTCGCGAGCTGGTTCTTGAGGGCGCGATCCCACGCCTCAACGGGAAGCTTGCGGCCGCTCCGCAGCTCCTGCTGGACCGGCGGGAGCTGGTCCGCCGGAATGGTGAACACGATCGCGATCGGCTGGAGCTGCGTGATCACGACGATGCCGTTGGGGTCGGTCGCATGCACGATGTTTCCGGGATCCACGAGCTTCAGGCCGACGGTCCCGGTGATCGGAGCGATGATCCGGCTGTACGTCAGGTTCAGGTTGGCGCTCTCGATGAGGCCCTGGTCGCTCTTCAGCGTCGCCTCGAGCTGCCGCACCGTCGCCACCTGGGTGTCGAGCTGCTGCCGCGGAATCGCGTCCTGCGAGACGAGCGTCTGGTACCGCTGGAGGTCGACGCGTGCGTTGGCGAGCGTGGCCTCGTCTTTGGCGCGCTGGCCCTCCGCCTGGAGCTTCTGCACCTGGAACGGCCGGGGATCGATTTCCGCGAGCAACTCGTCCTTGTGGACCAGCTGGCCCTCTCGAAAGAGGACGCGGAGGAGCTGGCCGTCGACACGACTGCGAACCGTCACCGTGTTGACGGCGGCGACGGTGCCGAGCCCCGTCAGGTAGACGGGCAGGTCGCCCATCCGCGCCGGCACCGCGACGACGGGAACGACGCGGTTGGCGGCCGACGTCCTGGCCGCGGCCGCGGCCTTCTTCTCCTTCTGACCGGAGCGGGAAAAGAGGAACACGCCCAGGGCGACGGCCAGGAGACCCACCACCCAGGGCCAGCGGCGCCGGCGGGGGGGCGTCGAAACGTCGGCCACGGGCTCCGCGGGTCCCCGTCCGGACGGGAGGTCTCTCTTTTCCGGCCCGGCCGGCTTTTCAGGCACGGGCGGCTTCTGAGGCTCCGCGCGCGGGGGTTCCTGCGGAAGCGGTGCGTCGGATTTCATCGTTTGAAGTCCCGTCCCATTCTGCCGGGAGGCCTCTGGCCCTTCCGGCCTCTCACGTCTGTCCGCCGATCGCCGCCTGATTCGCTCGGGATTCTCTCTTCGGGGAACACGTCCCCATGAGAACGATTCCGCGCCGCGTATTCTGAACCCTTTTCAAGTACGGACTATGCGCCTCCAAAGTTACAGGGAATCGATATCCAACCGATTGAGTGGGAAGGTTTTGTTCGGCGCGAACGGGTCCCCGAAATATCGGTGCAAAGGAAGGGCCGGGCGAGGGGGCCTGCGCGGGGCGCCGGGGTGGAGGGATGAAACGACTAGCGTGGGCCCGCGATTTTCCAGTTCAGGTTGCCGACGGGCGGGATTCCGACCGCGGAGGTGACCCCGGTCCCGCTCATCTGCCAGACGGTGTTCTGCCCGGTCGCCCCATGGCGCCAGAGGATGTCCACCTGGCCGTCGTTTGTGTAGTCGCCGACGCCCCCGATACGCCAGTTGAGGTCGTTGACGGGAGGGACGGCGGCGAGCGAGGTGACCGACGTGCCGTTCATCAGCCAGATCGTGTTTTGTCCCGTCGAAGAATTCCGCCAGAGGATGTCCGGGTTGCCGTCCCCGTTGAAGTCGGCCGCTCCCGCGATCTCCCAGCTCACGTCCGGGACGCCGGCGATCGGCGCGACGCCGATCGCGGTCGACCCGTTCAGGAACCAGACGGTGTTCTGGCCCGTAGAGACGTTGCGCCACAGGAGGTCGAGCTTGCCGTCCGTGTTGAAATCAGCGACCGCCCGGATCTTCCAGTTCCCATCGGCGACTGACGGCAGGGGCATCTGCGAGCTCAACGTCCCGGCGTTCATCACCCAGATCGTGTTCTGCCCCGTCACGTCGTTTCGCCAGACGATGTCGCTCATCCCGTCTCCGCTCACATCTCCCACGCCTCCCACCTGCCAGGCGGAATCGGGAATCGTGGGCAGCGCGGCGAGCGAGCCGACGTTCGTCGCGTTCATCAGCCAGATGGTGTTCTCGCCCGTGGAGCTGTTGCGCCAGAGGATGTCGACTCGGCTGTTTCCGTCGAAGTCGCCGCGCACGGCCGGAGGCCCGCAGGGCGGCCTCGAGTTTCCACCGCCCAGCAGCGGTCCCGTCCCTGACGACGTTCTCTGCATGGCGCCCGCGTCGGCCGCGGTCCCTCGCGCCACGCACAGGAAGTCGTCCGCCGCGCGCCACGGCTCGGAGCCATTCCCCGCCGCGCCGATCAGCGGACCGCCCGGCGCGGGCCAGAGATCGTAGGGACTCGCGTTCGGCTGGTCGAAACAGACGGCCGCCGGGCTGCAGGCGATGTTTCCCAGAAGGGTATCGGCCACGGGGGACGCCGGAGTCAATGCCGGAGTGCCGCCGAGGGGCGCGACCGCGTTGAACGCCAGCACGTTACCGGCGCCCGCCTGCCAGTTGCTCACCTGGATGCCGCCGGTCTGGTTCCCGAGAACGGTGTTGTCGACGATCCAGACGTTCTGTTGGAGGCCCCGGCCTCCGTAGTCCTGCGCCCAGATCCCGTTGTACTGATTGCGCACCAGGATGTTGTTGCGCACGATGGCGGGACCGCCGCCCACGTTGATTCCCGCGTCGGTCTTCGACCCCTCGACGTAGTTGCGCTCCACGACGCTCGGCGGGTCTCCGCGGTTGGAGCCATAGACGTCGATTCCGGGCCCCTGCGCGTTGTAAATGGTGTTCTCGACGATCGTGCCGTAGGAATTCAACTTGATCTCCAGGCCATAGCCCACACCGTCCCCCGGCTGGACGGTGTCGATGAGGTTCCCTCGGATCAGGATGTTCAACGCATGACACGAAGCGCCGTCATGACACCCGAAGTAGAGACCGGTCGATTGCAGATTCGTCAGAACGTTGTTCGTGACCGAGATGTCCTGATAGGTGCTGCCGCTCGAGTTGGCCGCCACCGCGATGTCGGTTCCCTGGAAGACGTTCTGGTCGATGACGACTCCCTGCACGCTGCTCCGCAGCTTGATCGGATTGACCCCGGCGCCGGCCGCCGTCGGCCCGAATGTGAGCCAGCGGAACACCAGGAAGGAACCGTACACGTCGATGATGTTGTTGCTCACGCCTGAATACGCGAGCACCGCGCGGTCGGCGGGAGCGGCGCTTTGCGAACGCAGGGTGATGGGATCCGCGGCCGTGCCGGAGACCGAGACGGAGCACGTGCCCGGGTAAGTTCCCGCCGAGAAGAGGATCGTGTCTCCCGGCGCGGCAGCATTGACGACGCCGCACCACGCGCTGACCGGAGTGACGACGTACGTGTTGCCGGGAGCGCTCGCCGCCGCGAGTCCGGAGATCGCCAGAACGAGCCACAGCGCGGAGAGCGGCTTCACGGCGGGTCGGGTGAGTTTGTCATGTCAGGCCGCAATCCGCGGAACGAGATGGCCGTCGGGTTAGCGGTTCGTCAGTACCGTATCCCCGGGTACCTCTCGAGTCGCCGACCCGGTCCATCAGCGGAGCCGGAGCTGCGCGAGGGATCAGGGCCCGGTCGAGCGCGCGTCCGCGCGAGCCGGGCGCGTTGGCCGAAGGCAGATCCCTCGTGCCCGTGCACGGGGTAGCCGGCTCGGCGCCGGCGGTTAAAGCATCACTCGGGTCGTGGATCTGACGACCCGAGAGCGACCTTGAGCGTACTCAGAACCACAGCGTCGGGTCGCAGGTGCGTGCGGTAGTAGTGAAAATTGTTCAGCATCAACTGCCAACGCGTGTTCGGCTCCTCAATCAGTCGGACCGCTGCGTCTGCGCATTCACGGGGCGTGTTGAAGTCGAGATAATTGGTCCCGGGCCTGAAGCCCGGAACTGCGTATTGAAGCGACTCCGATACGATCGCCATTGATGCGCTAACGTACTCGGCGAGCTTAAAGCCGTTGGATTCGTGCAGACCCTTCGTCGCCACACCGATCGGAAACTGCCGCAGCACTCGCAGGTAGTTCCGCGGAAGGGACAAATCCGGGTCAGGCAAGAGACAATCCTTGAATTTCCGCGTGGAGTAGGAGTTATGCGCGAGCCCGCCGAGAAAAGCGCTACCGAGCTCTTTTCGAAGAAGGCGAACGCAGTCCGCGCGCATCGAGTTGAGCCGTTCGATTGGCTCCCGCTGATAGAGGGAAAAGGTTTGAGGGTCGAAGACCTTCGCCAGAAACAGAACGCGGGGCGCTCGCCGTAATGCCGGGTAGCCCTCTAAGTCCCGGAGACGCGGTGTGTGCATTCTGCCGGCCAAAAGACGGTCCAGCCCGATTGCTCGGACGCCCGCCTTAATCAATCCAAGGCCACGCCACAGCGTAGCGCGCTGAAGTGCAAAGCGGTCGAACCCGTCGCTGTACACCGGGTAGATCAGACCGAGCGGATGAACCTTTTCGGATCCGGGATTACCGCGCAGTCGCTCCCGGGAGTAACTCCGTTTGAAGTAGTGATCGACTCGGTCGAGCGCCGAAGGCTCGACCTCGAAGCTATCGTGCGAGTCGTAATAGACGAGAACCCGTCCATCGACGCGGACGGTCAGATGGGTTGCCCGCGCGTAGCGAAGATGTTCTGGGGCAGTGTCGATGACTGGGGGGCGTTTGGTGAGTTTCTGAGAAAGTCGCACGGCACCAGCACGGTGGAGCATCGCAAAGCCCGTGTAGATCGGCTGGATCTGGTTTGACTCGTCATGACTCAGCAGCTCACAATCGATGGGCGCGTCGCCCTCCGGATTCATGGCCAAAGGGGTCGCGGCGACCGGTAAGCCCGATTGATTCGTCGCCCGGAACCCCACGCGCCTCACCCGCGAACGTCGCGCTTCCGAGCGACCGTCAATTCATCGCAGGTCGACAGATCAAATTCAAAGGGAGAGATCGCCCGCAAAAAGACCTCGCGGCATTCGGGGCCGTGGAGCTCTATGACCAGAGTGTCGACCTTCGCCAACCACCTTTCGGCGTCCGAGGCGAAAATCCACTTCTCCGCTCCCTCGACGTCCATCTTCAGAATGGAGATGCGATCACGTCCGGAAAGCGCCAGGAGAGATTCGATGTCCACTCCTTCCATTTGGGCAGCCTCCCCCGGCCGGACTTCCCTGACGGTGTACGCCCATTCACCTGCGTTCCTCGACTCTTCCTCGGAGATCCTGAGCCCCGTCTTTCGCGGCCAGACCGCCGTGCGCAACGCCGTGTATCGCCCCCGGAAACGATCGCAGTTCCGGTTGAGAGTCTCGAAGTTCGACTCGTCGGGCTCGACCGCGATCAGGCGGCAGTCGGGGAATCGGGTCAGGAAATAGGCTGCGGAATAGCCCACGTTTGCACCACAGTCGATGACGAGGTCGACGTCGACCAGGTCGTCCACGCAGCGGTACTCGCGGCAGATGAAGATCTGCCAGAAAACGCTCAGGTCGCTCGTTCTCGAGCGGGCAACCAGCAGCCCGTCTGAATAATCGCTGTATATCGGCACACTCCAGCCGCGGGGCAGCACTCTCGCTAACAGCTTGGCCAGGGCGTAAGAAGCGAAGCTGGGGGCACCGACTCGCTTTGCCATCGCGAGGGTCTGCCTCATGCGTTCTACGTTCAAACTTCCTCCAGCCGCGCGTGCGCCTCCACCCGCGTTCGCAAGACCAGTTTCAACCAGTTGGAAGTAGTTCATAGTTAGGCGTTGGTGGGGGGTGGAAAGATCGGACCTGCCGCCGGCACTTGCGCGGCGTGGCCTTCCGCCGATGAAAAAGCATGTCGGTTTCGGGCTGCAGTCGGACCTTTGCCCGGGCCCTGGAATTCTGATTTCTTAAGCTATTGACTTTGTTGGTCGGGGCGGCCGGGATCGAACCGGCGACCACCTGCTCCCAAAGCAGGTACGCTACCGCTGCGCTACGCCCCGTCGCCCTGAGTTTACCCGCTGGGGCGGGTGCCCGAGTCGCGCGCCGTCTCTCTTACGGGTTCCGGTCGATCGCGATCTGCGGGGCCTGGTCCTCGCGTCTTGCCTTGAGCGCCAGCCCGATCAGGCCGACGCCCGAGACGAAGTACCAGGCGAGCTGCGCCCATTCCTTGGCGCCGGTGACGCCTTCGAGGGCTTTCGCAACCCCGAGGGCGAGCTCCCCGGCGCCGACGCACAACCAGAGCATCGCCCGGTGCCGCTTCGCAAAGGACGAGAGGTTTCCGCGGAGAAGAAGGACGACCAGAAAAATCGGCAGAAGGACGAAAGCGGCCAGAAAGAAAATGCCCCACAACATCTGTCAACTCCGCAACGGGGATTATCCGCGAAATCGGGGCCCCTCGCGGCGCTCTCTCCGAAGCAGTTACTCTACCGGGCCGCCCGTCTCAGCGACGACGTCACACGGAGAAGACGCCTCATGATCCGCGAGTACTTCAAGTGGGATTCCCCGATCCTCGGCCGGCCGATGGAGATCCTCTGGTTCGGGTACGCGGGGCGGCCGATGATCTGGTTCCCGACCTCCATGGGCCGCTTCTACCAGAACGAGGATTTCGGCCTCGTCGCCGCAGTCGCCGACCGCATCGACGCGGGGCGTCTCCAGGTGGTCTGTGTGGACAGCGTCGACAGCGAGAGCTTCTACGCGAAGGGCCGGCACCCGGCCGAGCGCATCGCGCGTCACGACCAGTACGACCGGTACGTCTCCGAAGAGGTGGTTCCCTGGATCGCCGGGCGGGCGGGCTACACCGGGCGCATCGGAACACTCGGAGCGTCGTTCGGGGCGTACCACGCCGTCAACTTCGCGCTGCGGCATCCGGACCTCGTCGAGCAGACGGTCGGGTTCTCCGGAAAGTACGACATCCATTCGTTCCTGGCCGGTTTCTGGAATGAGACCGCGTACTTCCACTGTCCGACGGCGAACGTTCCCAACATGGACGGCGAGTGGGTCGGAAAGGTTTCGTCGATGGACATCGCGATCGTCACCGGCGAAACGGACAACATCCTGGAAGGCTCGCGGCAGATGATCCGCATCCTGCTCGAGAAGGGCATCCCCCACCGCGGCGACATCTGGCCCGCGCCGTACGGCCACGACTGGCCCTGGTGGAAAGAGCAGATCCTCCGATACCTCTGACGGGGTCAGGCCTTTATTATGCATCAAGCCGCCGCTCGGTGGAAGCCGGCCTGATGGGGCTCGCCCGGGGTCCGGTCCTTCGATTCC
>JBBRDK010000114.1:0-10218 GCA_038203955.1 Thermoanaerobaculia bacterium
GAGCCTGTATAGTTTCAAAGCACAACTCCATGAAGGGTGAAACCGAGTTTCTGCGGGTCCGCAAGCAGAACGTTGCGGTGGACCTGACTCTCGCGGGCACCGCTCCGCGCCAGGTGGAGCTATTCCTCGCCGACCCCGTCCGGCCCGAGGACCGCCGCAACCAGGTTCTCGCCCTTCTCGAGAAAGGGATGCCGTTTCTTCCCGCCCGGGATCTCGAGAGCTCGCGATGGGAGATCTTCAGCCGCGACGCGGTCCTCTGGGTACGGATCCCTCTGGCGGATCTCTCGACGGGCGACGAGACCGACGAGCTCTTCGACATCCGCCAGAAGGTGTGCGTGGATCTCCGATCGGCCGAGCCGGTGCAGGGCGAGCTCCTCTGGTCCGCGGAGCAGCGCGCGACCCGGGTCACGGACTACATGAACTCCGAAGGCCGCTTTTTTCGACTCTGGCAGGAGGAGCATGTTCTCCTGGTCAACAAGTCGTACGTTCTCCGGGTCATCGAAGACCCCTAAGCCGGGAGGAAACCCTTGGCGCAGATCGACGCTCTGCTTCAGAGCATGGAAAAATTCGGGGCGCAGGGAGCTCTGCTCTCGAGCGGCGAGAAGGTCCAGCTCGTCTTCCCGACGGGCAAGCGATATGCGTCCCAGACGACTCCGCACGATTCCTTAGTGAAGCTCGTCGAGGAGATCGTTCCCCCGGGAACCTCCCTGAACAAGAATGGCGGGACGACGTTCGTCTACCCGCACAACGGATCCTCGGTGACGATCCGCGTGGACGCCGGCCTCGGCTCCTGGAAGGTGTCGATCGAGCCGCGAGCCGCGGACCCGGCCGCGGGGCCGGCCGGCGCGGCGCCCTCGCCCGCTTCGGCATCCGCGTCGGCGTCCCCGCCGCCGTCCGGTTCTGCTCCGGCGCCCGCCGCGGTTCCGGGCGCGGCGGCCACGCTTCCGCCTCCGCCGCCGCGGCCCTCTTACAAGAACGTCCAGGTGGAGTCCGCCATAGAGCGTCTCCTCTTGAAGTTGCTCGAGGTCGGCGCCTCGGACCTGCACCTCTCCTCCGGCGCGGTCCCGTCCGTGCGGGTCCACGGGTCGATCCAGGCCCTGGACGGGTATCCCCCGTTCACCGAAGACGAGCTGCTCGCGCGTCTGTACGAGATCACCCCGCCGCGCAATCGCGAGGAATACGAAAGGCGCAACGATACGGACTTCGCGCACGCGATTCCGGGCGTATCGCGCTTCCGCGTGAACCTCTTTCGCGACCGCCACGGACCCGCCGCCGTCTTTCGCGCGATTCCCTACGAGATCCGTTCCCCCGAAGAGATCGGTCTCCCGCCGAGCGTCCTCGAGCTCTGCAGTCTCACCAAGGGGCTGGTCCTCGTCACCGGCCCGACCGGATCGGGCAAGTCGACGACGCTCGCGACGCTCATCGATCACATCAACAAGAACCGCACCGACCACATCATCACGATCGAGGACCCGATCGAGTTCGTGCACGAGAACAAACAGTGCCTCGTCAACCAGCGCGAGGTCCATTCGCACACCGACTCTTTCAAGGACGCTCTGCGCGCGGCGCTCCGCGAGGACCCCGACATCGTCTTAGTCGGCGAGATGCGGGATTTGGAGACGATCGCGATCGCGGTCGAGACGGCGGAGACCGGACACCTCGTTTTCGGGACGCTCCACACGACGACCGCTCCGTCGACCGTCGACCGCATCGTCGACCAGTTTCCCGCCGACCGGCAGGAGCAGATCCGGACCATGCTCGCGAGCTCGCTGCGCGGCGTCATCTCTCAAACGCTCTGCAAGCGGATCGGCGGCGGCCGCGCGGCGGCGTACGAGATCCTGATCTGCAACGGCGCGGTGTCGAATTTGATCCGCGAGAAGAAGGTCTTCCAGATCTACTCGATCATGCAGACCAGCAAGCAGCAGGGAATGATGACCTTGAACGACTCCCTCTTCACCCTCGTGAAGAACAAGGTCGTCGACTTCAAGGAAGCCTACGCGATGGCGGTCAACAAGACGGAATTCGCCGCCCAGGTGACCCGCGATGGGGGAAAAGCCGCGATCGAAGGTTAGTTAAGAGTTCAGAGTTGAGAGTTGAGAGTCCGTGCGGGCGCCGCTCGACATCGACCTCTTAACTCTTAACTCTCGACTCTCAACTTCCCCTCGACTCTCAACTTCCTCTACGGCAACGTGAACTGGCACACCTGCACGGTCATCCCGACCGGAACGTTCACGAACGCGTTGTTGCACTTCGGGCCGCTCTCCGACTGGACGGTGACCGCGGTGGCGATCGAGGCGGGCGTACCCGCGGAGCCGCAGTTGGACGCGGTCAGCATCACGCGGTAGGTCCCCGCGGGAAGCACTCCCTGGAGAAGGACGTGCTCGGTCCGGCTCGCCGTCGACTCGCATCCGGCCGGCAGATTGGTCCCGACCACCTGGTTACTCGGGTTGCGGACCTCGACGTCGATGTTGCCGGGTCCGCTCCATGTGATGGCCGCATCGATGAAGCGGGCGGGAAGAGCCGTCCCGGTCGGGGTCGGCGTGAAGGTTCGGGTGGGCGTGGCGGTGGCCGTCGGAGTGAACGTGCTCGTGGCCCTGGAGCTCTTGTTGTTGTTGTTGGCGATGGCGATCGCGCCGCCCGCCACCGCCACGGCGCCCAACCCGACCGCGAGACCGGTGCTCATCCCGGACCCGGATTTCGCGGCGACTCCGGCTCCCGGGCCTCCGGACCCGGAGGTGCCGGCGGACCCGGCGGAGGTTGCGAGACTCGTTCCTCCGGCCTTCAAAGCCGCCGCGAGAGCGACGGTCGCGCCCCCGAAAAGGATCACGAACGCGATGTCGCGGCGATTGAAGCCCGGGGGCACGGGATTCTGCCCATCGCGGGTGAGACCGATGGTCAGCCCGGCGCCCTCTTTCCCGACGGGCACTCCGGCGGGCGCTCCCTTCACCTTGCACGCGTTCCCGGGGACCACGGGCGGCGTGAACTCCCCCACTTCCTTGGCGAGCTCGCGGACGTCGGTCGCCCGGATCTTGTAATCGATCGCCCGCGTCTCGGGCATCGGTCGAGGCAGCACGCCCTCCAGGTTTTCCGGCGCACCCTTCATGACGGCGTAGTAGAAGTCTTCTGTCCCCGCTGCCTTGAAGTAGACATACCCCTTGTCCAGGTCTTTTCCCGGGGCGACGGCCGCATCCACTTTCGGCGCGTAGTCGGTGTTGACGCATTTCAAGGGATCGTGGGTGATGTCAACCGGAGAGACGGCGGGAGAGGCCGCAAGGGGCGCGGCTTCGAGACCCCCGAACAAGAGCGCCGCCGCGGTCACGATCGCCGCGGCCGCTCGGAAGCGTTCCCCCTTGGAAGTCATCGGCGTACCTCTTTCGGGTCCACCCGCCTCGATTGCACGATGTGCGCGTCGAACCGCTGCGCGCCGACGAGCTCGAGGAAGTACTCCCCGATCATTCCGTAAGCGCCGAGATCGAAGATCGCCTCATCGCCCGCGGTTACGGAGAGCCGGCGCTCCGCCGCGACTGTTCCGTCCCGTCCGATGAACCGGAGAAACAGGACCGTCTCGACGTTCTCCCGGCTCGAGACGTGCAGCCACGTCGATCCGGCGCCCGGGAGCCGGACGCGCGCGGTTCGGCGCTCGGGGTCGGAGGCGTCGAACGCCGACGGCACCAGAGACGACCGCCGCTCCGCGGACGCCGCGCCGGAGGCCGGAAGCACGACGAGCGTCAACGCCTTCGTCGTCGAGCCGGCGCCGTTCGAGGCGACCAGAAACACCGTGTGCGAGCCCGCCGTCAGGAATACGTGCGACGGCGACTGCCGCGTGTCGATCGCGCCGTCGTCGAAGATCCAGAGCCAGTTGGTCGCCTGGGGCGAGCTGGTATCCGTGAAGACGACCGGGGTGCCGACCAGGACCGACGGTGAAGGGGTGAAGTCGGCGGCCGGGGGCACAGTCTGCAGGGCGACCGAATCGCTTTGCGCGACGGCCCCGGACGTCTCGGGAGAGCATCCATAGGCGCGAACGAAGGCGGTAATCGGGTCGAGCCGGTTCCCCCGCGGAAGAAGAATCGCCGAGAGGCCCGTCGAGAAAACCTCCGGGTCGCCGTTGATGCGGACCCCGTATCGTGAAACGGACCCCGCGTTCGAAACGGTCCACGAGACGACGATGAAGTCCGTCGGGGTAGGAGCGCCTTCTCTCTGCGCGGACGAGATCGTGACGTTCGTCGGAACGGGCAATACTCCGCAAGCGGGGAGCGCGTCGAATCGGACGGGAGTGCTCGGTGGGCTGAAAAGCGCCGGATCCGAGCTGCAGGAAGGCTCCGCGCGGACCTCCAGGAAGACGGGGGTTGGGGCCGCGACGACGGGCGCGGGCGCGGTAAAGCTCGTCGACGTCGTGGTCCCGATGCTCGTGAACGCGCCGGTCCCGACCGCCTGAAGAATCCGATACACGCCGGCGGCGCCACCGCCCGGTCCCACCGGGAGCGTGGGATTCCACGTCAGCGTGTAAGAGGCCCCCGAAGTGACTGTGGTCTTGTCGATCGTCACGCTCGGCGGCTGCGGCCGGGTGCAAGGGCGCCCGGTGACCGTCAACCGGGCGAGATTGCTCGGATCGCTGAAGCTGGCGCCTCCCACACTGCAGGAGGGCTCGGCACGCACGTAGAAGACGAGCACCGTCCCCGGCGCATTCGTTACGACTCCCGAAAACGACGTCGTCTGCGTGAAGGCAAGCGTTTGAAACGTCTCGCCACCGTCGGTCGAGAAGAAGACTTCGTACCGTCCGGCTTGGCCGGAAAGGTTGTTGCTCCACGTCAGCCTGTACGGGTCGCCGGCCGCCGCCGACGATGGAACGATCGCCAGATCCCGAATCGCCGGCGGCTTCACACACAGGCCGACGACCTGGTTCAAAACGGGAGACACGCTCCGGCCGAAGCTGCTGTCCCCGCTGTAGAACGCGGTGATCGGGTGGGTCCCCTGCGCGAGGCTCGAAGTGGACAAAGACGCCTGGTTGGAGACGAGGGTCTGCGTGCCGAGCGGGGTCTGACCGTCGAAGAAAGTCACGGTCCCGGTGGGCGTTCCGGCCCCCACCGGGAAGCCGACGATCGCGGTGAACGTGACCGTCTGACCGACGGAAGACGGGTTCAAGGACGAGAACACGACCGTCGAGGTGCTGATGGGTGGGTTTCCGGAGGTGTCCGCGCCCGCGGCCCAGGCGAGGCCTACCCCCAGCAGCGCGATCAAGGCGAAACGATTCGCCCTCGCGCGATTCCCGCGCGGAGAGCCGGACGGGGTGCCAGAAACCATGTGGGCCATGAGCCCTCCGCCGATGAAGCGCCTCGGCGCTTCGGGGTGAATTGGCAACGGCTCCGACTGCGGAACGTTCTCGATTTCGGAAATCCCGGTGCCTCAAGCCTATCCGAAAACCTTCCCTTGCCGCGATCCATCGAAAGTCGCCGGCGGACGCGGATGCACGTGGCCTTTACCGGGGGCGCAGCGGGCCGGAGGAGGGAAGGCCGGCCAGGCTTTCGCGTTATACAGTCCGCGTCAAAAACTGTTTCCGCGGGGGGCCGTCCCCGTTTCTCGGGAGGACCGATGACACTGCGCTCTTCATTCGCCGCATTTTTCCTGGCCGCGGCAGCCTCGGCCGCCGTGGCGCCGCCGTCGCCGTCGCCGTCGCCGTCGAGGGCCCCCGCGGCCGCGTCCGGTTCGACATCCCGCAAGGCCGCGCCCGTGCGCGTCACTTCGGTCGAGGGCATCACGGAATACGTCCTGGACAACGGCCTCCATGTCCTGCTCTTTCCCGATCAGACCAAGCAGACGATCACCGTCAACATCACGTACGTCGTGGGCTCGCGCAACGAGAACTACGGCGAGACGGGCATGGCACACCTGCTCGAGCACCTGATGTTCAAGGGATCGCCGAAGCACCCGAACATCCCACAGGAGCTCACGGCTCACGGGGCCCGGCCGAACGGGACGACCTGGTTCGACCGCACCAACTACTTCGAGACCTTCCAGGCGTCCGACGAGAACCTGCGCTGGGCCCTGGACCTCGAGGCCGACCGGATGGTCCACTCCTTCATCGCCAAGAAGGACCTGGACAGCGAGATGACGGTCGTCCGCAACGAGTTCGAGCTCGGAGAGAACGACCCCGCGAGCATTCTCGAGGAGCGCGTCCTGTCGACGTCCTACCTCTGGCACAACTACGGGCACTCGACGATCGGCGCGCGCGCGGATCTCGAGAACGTTCCGATCGAGAGGCTCCAGGCGTTCTGGCGCACGTACTACCAGCCCGACAACGCGTATCTCTTGGTCGCCGGGAAATTCGACGAGCCGAAGACGCTCGCTCTGATTCACCAGATCTACTCCGGCATTCCGCGCCCCGCCCGCAAGCTTCAGCGGACCTATACTGCCGAGCCGACCCAGGACGGCGAGCGGGAGGTGACGCTTCGGCGCGTCGGGGACGTTCAGGCGCTCGCGGTGGCGTACCACGTCCCCTCCGCGTCGCACGCGGATGCGGCGGCCGTCGAGGTGCTGACGCGTGTCCTCTCCGATACGCCGTCGGGCCGTCTTCACAAGGCGCTCGTCGAAACGAAGAAGGCGTCTTCGGTCGGCGGCGAGCTCCCGCCGCTGCGCGAGCCCGGGTTCGTCATGTTGTCCGCGGAAGTCCGGCAGGAGTCGCCGATCGACGACGCACGGAAGACGATGCTCGAGACGATCGACGCTCTCGGAAAGCAGCCGCCGACGAAGGAAGAGGTCGAGCGCGCGAAAACGGCCCTCGTCAAGAACATCGAGCTCACGCTCAATTCCGCGGATCGGGTCGGCCTGCAGATGAGCGAATGGATCGGCGCCGGCGACTGGCGGCTTTTCTTCCTGAATCGAGACCGGATCCGCCAGGTCACCCCGGAAGATGTCACGCGGGTGGCGGCGGCCTACTTCAAGGCCTCCAATCGGACGGTCGGCGCCTTCCTGCCGACACCGAAGCCCGACCGAGCGGAGATACCCGCGCCTCCGGACGTCGCGGCAATGCTCAAAGACTACAAGGGGGAAGCGGCCACGGCCCAGGGAGAGGCCTTCGACCCCACGCCCGCGAACATCGACGGCCGCACGACGCGTTCGACTTTGCCGAACGGGATGAAGCTTGCGCTCCTGCCCAAGAAGACCCGCGGCGAGACCGTGGTGGCGGCGATGACGCTGCGATTCGGAGACGAGAAGAGCCTGATCAACACGGCGACGGCCGCCGTCCTCGCGGCCGACATGCTGCGGCGGGGCACGTCGAAGCACACACGCCAGCAGATCAACGACGAGTTCGACCGGCTGAAGGCGAGGGTGGCGATCGCGGGTGGACCCACGGCGGTCACCGTGTCCATCGAGACGGTTCGCTCGAACCTTCCCGCCGTGCTGCGGCTCGTCACGGAGATCCTGCGGACGCCGGTGTTCCCGGCGGCGGAGTTCGAGCAGCTCAAGCAGGAGAACCTCGCGGGGATCGAGCAGCAGAAGAGCGATCCGAACTTCATCGGCCAGAACGCCTACCAGCGGCACATGAGCGATTACCCGAAGGGCGACGTCCGGTACGTGCAGACGGCCGAGGAGACCCTCGCGAGCTATCAGGCGGCGAGGCTCGACGACGCGCGAAAGTTCTACACGGACTTCTACGGTGCCTCGAACGGCGAGCTCGCGGTCGTCGGCGACTTCGACGCGAAGGAGATCGCGGCGTTGAGCGCGGAGCTCTTCGGCGACTGGAAGAGCCCGAAGCCTTTTACGCGCGTGCCGCGGCCGTTCAAGGAAGTCGCGGCGCTGAACAAGGCGTTCCCGGCGCCCGACAAGGCCAACGCCATCCTGCTGGCCGGCATGGCGCTGAACCTGCGCGATGACGACCCCGACTACCCCGCCCTGGTCCTAGGCAACTACATGCTGGGCGGCGGTTTCCTGAACTCCCGCCTGGCGACCCGAATCCGGCAGAAGGAAGGCCTCTCCTACGGCGTGGGATCCCAGCTCGCCGCGAGCCCCCTGGATAAGAGCGGCACCTTCCTGACCTTTGCGATCTACGCACCGCAGAACGCCGAAAAGCTCGAGGCCGCCTTCAAGGAGGAGGTCGCCCGCGCGTTGAAGGACGGATTCACGCCACAGGAGATCGCGGAGGCGAAGTCCGGTTTCCTTCAGGGCGCGCAGGTCGGCCGCGCGCAGGACGCGTCGCTCGCCCGCAAGCTCTCGGGCAACCTCTTCATCGACCGGACGGTCGCCTGGGACGCGGCGGTCGAGAGGAAGATCGCCGCGCTGACGCCGGACGAGATCGTCACCGCGATGCGGCGGCACATCGACCCGTCGAAGATCACGGTCATCAAGGCGGGAGACTTCAAGGGATCGGCGCCGGCCGCGCCCGCGAAGTGATGGGAGCTGGAATCGGGAGCCGAGCGACCAACGGGAGCGAGACGGCCGCGGTACTCCGCGGTCCACTAGATCGAGAATCGAAAAGAGACAAAAACCAACGGTCGATAATCGCGAGGTCGAAATGAAGCGTCGAGTGCTGTTTGCCCTCCTGGCGGGCATCTCATCTCTTTCGTTCGGGCTCCCCGCACCCGACGTTCCGGAGGCTCCGAAGGCTCCCATGGCAAAAAAAGTCGGCAAAACGGAAACATTGCACGGAGAGGATCGCCGCGACGAGTACTACTGGCTCCGCGAGCGCAAGAGCCCCGAGGTACGCGCGTACCTGGACGCGGAGAACGCCTACACGGACGGCGTCATGAAAGACACGGCCGCGCTGCAGCAGAAGCTCTACGACGAGATGCTGGGCCGGATAAAGGAGACGGACCTGTCCGTGCCTTATCGCAAGGGGGACTACTTCTATTACTCGCGCACCGAGGAGGGAAAGCAGTACTCCATCTACTGCCGGAAGCACGGCAGCCTGGAAGCGCCCGAAGACGTCACGATCGACTTGAACGAGCTCGCCCGCGGTGAGCGCTTCATGGCGCGGGGCGACTACGAGGTCAGCGACGACGGGAAGATCCTCGCCTACACGCTCGACAACACCGGCTTTCGCGAATACACCCTGCACGTCAAGAATCTCGTCACCGGCAAGGCCGGTCCGGAAAACATCCCCAGGGTCTCCTCGATCGCGTGGGCGGCCGACAACAAAACCCTCTTCTACGTGGTCGACGACGACGCCAAGCGCCCCTACCGTCTGTACCGGCACGCGGTCGGCTCCTCTGGCTCAACTGGCCCCGACACCCTGGTGTACGAGGAGAAGGACGCGATGTTCACGCTCGGCGTGGACCGGTCCCGCAGCGGCGCGTTCGTGTTCCTGGAGTCGAGCTCCCACACGTCGAGCGAGTGGCGGTTCCTCGCCGCGTCGGAGCCGGCGGGCGAGTGGCGGATGGTCTCGCCGCGCGAGAAGGAGCATCAGTACGACGTCGAACATCGGGGCGATCTTTTCTACATCCGGACGAACCACAGCCCCAGCCAGAACCAGGGATGCCGGAATTTCCGGGTCGTCACGGCGCGCGTCGCCAATCCCGCCAAATCCGGCTGGAAAGAGGTTCTCCCGTGCCGCGAAGACGTGATGGTGTCGCGGATCGAACTCTTCGCGGACCACGCCGTCTACATGGAGCGCGAGGACGGGGTCCCACGCGTCCGGGTGACGGACTTGGCGTCCGGGGCGTCCCACCGCGTCGACTTCCCGGAGACTGTCTATGCCCTCTCCCCGGAGGTCAACCTCGAGTTCTCGACCCGGAAGTTCCGCTTCAACTACCAGTCGCTGACCACCCCTTCGACCGTCTACGACTACGACATGGGCACGAAGGAACGCACGCTCTTGAAACGCATCGAAGTCCTGGGCGGCTACGATCCTGCCCGCTACAAGACGGAGCGGATCTTCGCGACGGCGCCCGACGGAGCCCGGGTCCCGATCTCGCTCGTTTATCGCAAGGGGCTCGTGAAGGACGGGAAAAATCCGACCCTTCTGAACGGGTACGGTTCCTACGGGGTGGCGAGCTTCCCGACGTTCAACTCCGGACGCGTCAGCCTGCTCGACAGGGGGTTCGTCTTCGCGATCGCTCACATCCGGGGCGGCGGGGAGATGGGGAAGAAGTGGCACGACCAGGGGAAGATGCTGTCCAAGAAAAATACGTTCACCGACTTCATCGCCGCGGCCGAAGCGCTCATCGCCCAGAAATACACGTCCCGCGAAAAACTGGCGATCGAGGGGGGCAGCGCCGGCGGATT
>JBBRDK010000115.1:0-10188 GCA_038203955.1 Thermoanaerobaculia bacterium
GCGCTGCTGACGCTGCGGTCGCGCCGGCGAAAACCGGAAGAGTCTCTGGATCCCCTCCTTCCGGTGTTCGACCGGTCCGGGTACAGGATGCCGGTCGGACCGGTGGAACGCACGCCCGAGGAGATCGCGTCGGGCGGAGAAGCGAAGGAGCTCATCCAGTCCGCCATCGACCTCCTTCCGGAGTCCTATCGAACCGTGGTCATCCTGCGCGACCTCGAGGATCTTTCGGGGCAGGAGGTCGCGGAGCTGCTCGAGACGACCCCCAACGCGGTGAAGGTGCGTCTGCACCGCGCGCATTCGGCGTTGAAGACGCTCCTCGAGATGCCGAAGGAACGGATCCGCATCTCGCGTGTTCGCGAGGTCGGCCGCTGGGTCCTGGGCGCTCCGGCCCGCGCCATCCCGCTCGTCATCACGTGTCGGCAGTTCGAGGATTTCGTCGTGGACTTTCTGGACGGATCCCTTCCGCCCGGACCGAGGCGGCTCTTCGAGCTTCATCTGCGCACCTGCCACGAGTGCCGCCAGTACCTCGCCCGGTACCGGGCGACTCTGGCCTTGAGCCTCACGCTGCGCGACGAGCCGCTTCTTTCGGACATTCCGCGAGGGCTTCTTCGAGCCATCGCGGGAGCGATCCCGCGCGAGGGTTGAGCCGCCGGAGGCCCCGCGAAACGCCTCCGCGCCGACATTGTCCGGCCGTTTTCGCGGATAAACTT
This sequence comes from Thermoanaerobaculia bacterium, assembly GCA_038203955.1. Lineage (GTDB taxonomy): Bacteria > Acidobacteriota > Thermoanaerobaculia > UBA5066 > Gp7-AA6 > JALYUA01. The sequence goes on from JBBRDK010000115.1 coordinate 711, forward strand.
CGTCGAAGTCTTGCCGGAGGAGGAAATATGCGTTCCAGAATCTTGCTCGCCGCCGCGGCATTCGCCGTTTTGATGGGGCCCGCCGCTCGCGCTCAGGAGCGCCGGGCCGGCGGAATCGGCATCACCGTCTTCGAGGACGCGGGGTATCGCGGGCGCAACGCCACGTTTCGGGACGACGTCCCGGATTTGAGCGACTACCACTTGAATGACCGGGTCTCGAGCTTTCGCATCGCGCGCGGCGAGTTCTGGGAGGTCTGCGAGCATAAGAATTTCGGAGGCCGCTGCGCCGTCTTTTCCGCCGACGAGCCGGACCTGCGCCGGGTGTCGTGGGACGAGCAGATCACGTCGCTGCGGCGGGTCCGGCGCGGGCGCGGAGAGGACGGGCCGCGGGGGAGAGATCGCCGCCCGGAGGGGCGCTTCGGGCTCGTCCTGTACGAGGAGGAGAATTTCCGGGGCGATGGACGCGAGATCGAGCGCGAGAATGCCAACGTCTCCGATTTCGGGAATCGCGCGTCCAGTCTCAGCGTCTCGCGCGGGAGCTGGGAGATCTGCGACCGGCCGGACTTCCGCGGCCGCTGCGTGGTGGTCTCGGGAGAGGTCCCGTCCCTCCGCGAGTATGGAATGCAGAACCGGATCGCCTCCGCGCGTCCGGCCCTGCGGGAACCGGGACCGTCTTCGGAGGACCCGCCTCGTCTGATCCTCCACTCGCGTCCGAACTTTCGGGGGGACGCCAGGGAGCTGACGGGCTCGGACGAGGAAATCTCAGACTTCAACGACCGCGCGCAGAGCGCCACGGTCGAGGGCGGCCCCTGGGAAGTTTGTGAGCATGCAAGGTTCCGGGGCCGGTGCGTGACGCTGCGGACCAGCGTCCCCGATCTGAGCGCCTATGGCCTGCGGGACGCCATCACCTCGGCGCGGCCCGTGTCCGGCGATTACCGGAGGTAGGGTGGCGAGTTAGTGTATAATAAAGACCTGACCCCAAGTGGCTAGACCTCTTCGGCTCGACTTTCCGGGCGCGGTCCACCACGTGATGGCGCGCGGGCATGAGCGCGGCACCGTCTTTCGCGACGATGCGGATCGCGCCCGGTGGCTCGAGCTGCTCGGGCTCGTTCGCGATCAGGCGGGGTGGGAAGTCCACGCCTTCTGCCTGATGGGCAATCATTATCACCTGCTGCTCGAGACGCCGGAGGCCGGACTTTCGGAGGGTCTGCACGATCTCAATTCCCGTTTTGCGCAGTGGTTCAACCGGCGGCACAAGCGGCGAGGGCACCTGTTCGAGGGACGGTTTCGCGGGATCCTCGTGCAGAAGGAAACGCACCTTCTCGAGCTAGCGCGGTACGTCGTGTTGAATCCCGTCCGGGCCGGCATCGCGTCGGGCGCGGGGGACTGGCGTTGGAGCAGCTACCGGGCCACCGCCGGCCTGGCGCCGAAGCCGGACTGGCTTTCCGTCGACTGGACCCTCGGGCAGTTTGCGTCCAGCCGGCGCGTGGCGCAGGCCGCGTATCGCCGCTTCGTGGCCGAGGGCAAGGGCGTGCCGTCGCCCCTGGACGAGGTTCAGCGGCAGGCGTATCTCGGGGACGAGGCCTTTCTGAAGGAGGTCGTCCGGCGGGTGGGCGAGCGGCAACGGTCCGACCAGATTCCTCTCCGGGATCGGCGGCCCGCCGGACCATCGCTCGAGAGAATCCGCGGCGCCGTCGCGAAGGAATGGGGGGTCCCGGCCGCGCATCTTTCCCGCAACCGGGGCGCGGAGCCGAAGATCGCGGCCATCTACCTCTCCCGGCGCCTGACGCGGATGAAGGTCTTCGAAGTCGGGGAGGCGTTCGGGGTCCGGTCGGCGCGCGTCAGCAACGTGATCCGACAGGTCGAGGAGGACCCGAAATCCCGGCTGGCGGGCCGGATCCGCCGCGTCGAAAAGAGCCTGGCCGAGTCTTAGTGTATAATAAAGACCTGACCCTACTGAATCGGGGCCCCATGGATCGGCGGGCGTGGATGCGGTCAGCGGCGGCGGCGGCCGCGGTCGTGGCTGCGGGGTGCCGGACGGCACGGACGGCGCGGGCGCCGGTCTCTCCGGCAGAGGGATGCGCTCTTCCGCCGGTCCGCGTTTCGTCGGACCGGGAGATCCGGACGATCGCCGGGCTTCGGCCCTACCGGCCGTCGGGCTTTGTCGTCCGGGCGGAAAAAGCGGGCGACGCGCTGATCATCCACAACTACGGCCACGGCGGCGGAGGCATAACGCTGTCGTGGGGGACGGCGCGCCTCGCGGTGGACCTGTTGCCGCCGGGGTTCCACGGGCCGGTCGCCGTTCTCGGGTGTGGCGTCGTGGGCCTAGCGACCGCGCGCCTGCTCCAGGAGGCTGGCCTGCCGGTCACGATCTACGCCAAGGACCTGCCCCCGAATACGACGTCGAACGTCGCGGGCGGCCAGTGGTTCCCCTTTTTCGTCTCGGATTCGCGCCGCCGCACTCCCGAGTTTCTGGCGCAGCTCGTCGCCGCGTCCGAGTTCGCGTACCGGCGGTTCCAGATCCTCGTCGGATCTCGATACGGCGTGCGGTGGATTCGAAACTTCGTGCTCGCAAACGAGCCGCCTCCCGACACCGCGCTGCTGGGATCGCAGTCACCCCTGCGGCACCTGCTGCCGGAACTGAAGGACCTCTCGCCATCGGAGCATCCCTTCACCGGGTCCGCCTCCGTACGCCGGTTCGACGGCATGCTGATCGAGCCGCCCATCTACCTGGCGGCGATGCTCGACGACGTGCGCGCGGCAGGAGCCGTCGTCCGGGTCGGAGAGCTTTCGACCGCGAGGCGCTGCGGGCGCTGCCGGAGAAGGTCCTGTTCAACTGCACCGGTCTCGGCGCGAAGGCGCTCTTCGGCGACGAACAGCTCACGCCCCTCAAGGGTCAGCTCACCTTCCTGCTCCCGCAGCCGGACGTGAATTACGCGACCATGCATGGCGATCTCTACATGTTCCCCCGTTCCGACGGGATCCTGCTCGGCGGAACCCACGAAAGCGGCAACTGGTCGCTCGAGCCCGACCTCGCGGCAAAGGACCGTATCCTCCGGGGCCACCGGGAGTTCTTCCAGACCTTCCGGCCCTGCTGAGGCCTTCCCGCCCTCCCGCCCTTCTTCTTTCCCCCCGCGGCGCCCGGAAAACGACCAGGCGGCATGAGTCTTGATTAGTGACTCCGGGTGCGCGGCGTGGCGCCGGGAAGGCGGTCTTCCCCGACGGTTTGACACGCATACCTCTCTCGAATTTCTGGAGGAGCGAGCGCCCGTGAGCACGGAAAGCGGACAGGTCTCGCATCGGCATCGGGTCGTGCGGAAGCCGAACGGACTCCCCGGAGGGGAAGTCGGGAGGGCGGACGCGGCGTTTCGGGAGTTCGTCGAGGACCCTCGTTTCTCGTGCCTCGCCGGGAAAGGCGTCGTCCGGCAGAACGGCTATCGGGTCGGCGTGTACGGGATTCTGGGCTCGCCCTCGGCGTCCGAGCTCCTCGCGGAAGATCTCGGGTCCTTCTCCAACGAAGCCGCGGAAGACCCGACCGGGTTCTCGGCGTTCGTCGCCATCTTCCCGGAGACTGCTCCGGCGGGCGAGGCGGACTTCGAGGAACGCCTCTGGCAGCAGCTCCAGAGCCTTCACGAGCGGGACGATCCGGATTCCGGGTGGGATCCCCGCGTGAGCGACGACCCCGCGAATCCCCACTTCTCGTTCAGCTTCGGGGGACGGGCGTACTTCGTCGTCGGACTCCACCCGGAGAGCTCGCGCCTAGCGCGGCGGTTCCGCTGGCCGGCCCTGGTGTTCAACCCGCACGCGCAATTCGAGCGCCTCAAGGCTTCGGGGCACTTCGAACGGCTTCAGCAGGCGATCCGCGAGCGGGAGATCGCCCTGCAGGGAAACTTGAATCCCAACCTCGCGAACTTCGGGGAGCGTTCCGAAGCGCGTCAGTACTCGGGGCGCGCGGCGGAACCGGAGTGGCGCTGTCCCTTTTCCCGAAAGAGCGAATGATCGTCTCGAAGCGGGTCCACCTCGCACCGCAGACCGGCTTCGCTCTGCTGGTCGCGCGCGGTGAGCAGCTGCGCATCTCCGATCCGCAGGGCGAACAGGTCTCCGATCTGACCTCGTTTGCGAGGGAGGATCCGGCCGAATGGCTCTCTTCCGGACGCACGATCGACTACGCGAACACGATCTACGTCACGGCCGGGCACATCCTGTACTCCAACCGCAGCCGTCCGATGTGGACGATCTTGGAAGACACCGTGGGGCGGCACGATTTTCTGCTGACCCCGTGCAGTCCCGAGACGTTCACGATCCTCTACAAGACGACGGGCCACCATCCGAGCTGCTTCGAGAACCTCGCCGGCGCCCTCGGCGAGCACGGAATCGCGCCGGACACGATTCCCACGACCTGGAACGTGTTCATGAACGTGGACGTCCTGCCGTCCGGCGAGCTGAAGATCCTGCCGCCGCGCTCGAGACCCGGAGATCATGTTCTGCTGCGGGCCGAGATGGATTTGATCGTCGGCGTGACGGCGTGCTCGGCGGAGCTCTCCAACAACGGCCGCTTCAAGCCGATTGACGTCGAGGTCCTCGCGCCGTCGCCCGAGAAACAGCCTCCGGCCGGAATCGTTCGCGCAGCGCCTCCATCGGCGTAGCGGCATGCCGGAGCACGCCGCCGCGATAAGGGACGCCCCCGAGGAGGGCGTGCGCGCCGACCGCGAGCCAGCTGCAGATCGCGCGTTCCGCCAGCCACGCCGGCGCGAAGAGCGACGTCGTCCAGGGGAAGAAGCGCCGGCCGCCGGCGCGGCGCCGGCCGAGCTCCGCGACAGCGACGGCTGCCAGGGCGAACGCGGCCACCGCCCATCCGTGCCCGGTCATGAGGAGCGCCAGCACCGCGGGCAGAAGGGCGAGCTGTGCGGCGAGACGGCCGGGACGGGCGAGCTCGTCGTAGGCCTGGCGCACTCTCTGGGACCAGAAGTGGGAGGTCGTCGACGGGCGTCGCAGGACATAGGCATCGAGAAGCACGGCCTCGCGCCCGCCGGCGGCGAGGACCGTTCGGACGAGCTCGAGGTTTTCGAACATGACGGACCCGTCGTACCCCCCCGTCGCCTCGAGGATCGACCTCCTCACCCCCAACGTGCCCGGCCAGTCTCCTCCCGTCATCCGATTCAGGAGCATGCGGCCCGTGTCCCATCGCGCGTGCCACGGGAGCGGGTCGAAGAAGTTCTGCGGCCGGACGACGTCCGCGGTCTCCAGGGCCCGGGCGACTTTTCCGAGGGACTCGGCGTCGTACCGGACGTCGTCATCGGCGATTACCAGGCGTTCGTGGGTCGCAAGCCGGACTCCCGTGAGAACGCCGCCGACTTTTCCCATCGGGGTCACGAGATCCGCGGCAGGGCGAACGTGCCGCACGAGCGCTTCCCACGACCGTTCGTGCGCCGCGAAGACGTCCTCCGGAGAGCCGTCGACGACGATCGTTTCCGCGCGGACCGCCAGCCAGCGGAGATAGCCGGTGAAATCTCCGTCTGCCTGCGGCTCCCCGGACCGGATCGGGAGGATGTAGGTCAGCGCCTTTTGCACAGGTTCATCGCGGTCGAGACGCTCCATGGCGACGGACAAGGCAACAGCCGTGCCGACTCGGGGCCCACCGATGGATGACCCGGGGGACGTCGCCGGGGCTCCGGAGGCATTCGCGGAGGAGGCGGTCGCGACGCCGGCGCTCGGGGATCTGCCGGCCGCCGCGCTTCGAACGGAGCTCCACCGGATGGCCGACTGGGCGGCGCGGTACCGGGAGTCGATCGAGGAGAGACTCATTTCCCCGTCCGTGGCGCCGGGAGAGATCCGCCGCGCTCTGGGATTCTCGCCGCCCGAAGAGCCGGAACCGCTCGACCGGGTCCTGGCGGACCTCGACCGCGTCGTCATGCCGGGAATCGTCCACTGGGGCCACCCCGCGTTTCTCGGCTACTTCGGGAGCACCAGCAACGGGCCGGCCCTTCTGGGCGAGATCGCCGCCGCCGCCCTGAACGTCAGCGCGATGACCTGGAAGACCTCGCCCGCCGCAACGGAGCTCGAAACGGTCGTTCTCGAGTGGATCCGCCAGATGGTCGGGCTCCCCGCGGCGTTTCAGGGCGTCGTCTACGACACCGCGTCCGTCGCGGTCGTGCACGCGCTCGCGGTCGCCCGGGAGCGAGCCGGCGTCTCCGTGCGCCGGCTGGGAATCGCCGGCCGCGGCGACCTCCCCGTCTGCCGGGTCTACGCGTCCGACCAGGCGCACAGCTCGCTCGAGAAGGCGATGATTCTGCTCGGCCTGGGCGAATCAAACGCGGTGAGGGTGGCGAGCGACTCCGAGTTCCGCATGGACGCCGGCGCCCTCCGCGCCGCGATCGAAGCGGATCTTCGCCAAGGGATAAAGGCGCTCGCGGTCGTCGCCACGGCCGGCACGACATCGACCGCGAGCGTCGATCCCATGGCCGAGATCGCTTCCATCTGCCGCCACCATGGAGCCTGGCTCCACGTCGACGCCGCTTACGGAGGGGCGCTCGGGCTTCTTCCCGAGAGACGTGGTGCGCTGGCCGGTATGGAGCTGGCGGACTCCGTCGTCGTGAACCCGCACAAGTGGCTCTTCGTTCCGCTCGACTTCTCCGCCCTCTACGTGCGCCGTCCGGAGGAGCTCCGCGCCGTCTTCTCCCTGGTGCCCGAATACCTGCGGGGCGATTCAGACTCGGGGTCGATCGACTACATGGACTACGGGATCCAGCTCGGGCGCCGGTTCCGGGCGCTGAAGGCCTGGATGGTCCTCCGCGCCTTCGGCCGGTCGGGCCTCGCGGCGCGGATTCGAGAGCAGTGCCGGCTCGCCGCGTGGCTGGCCGGCCGCGTGGAGGCGCAGCCGGGGTTTTCTCTCTGCGCGCCCGTCACGATGGCGGTCGTGTGCTTCCGGTACGAGCCGGAGGGAACCGACGAGCCCGTCCGGGATCGGATGAACGAGGCGGTCGTCGCTGCCGTGAACGCGACAGGCCGGGGATACCTCACACACACCCGCCTGCGGGGCCGCGTCGTCCTGCGGGTCGGAATCGGGAACGTTCAGACGACGGAAGAGCACGTGGCGCGAGTCTGGGACCTCGTGCGGACCGCCGCGGCGGAGGCTCATATCGGGACGGGTGCTCCAAACGCCGCAGCGCCAACCGCGGAGGCCTGAACCCTAGGACCTCTTCTTCCCGTCCGGTGTCACCGCCACCGTCTTGACCCTCTCCGTTCCGGCCGACGGCGGAGGTCTGGAGGCGAGGATGCGCCGCGAATAGACGCGGGTGAACTCGGCGCCGAAGAGCAGGATGAGAGAGGCGTAGTACACCCAGAGCAGGAGCACGACGAGAGAGCCGGCCGCTCCAAACGGCGAGCTGAGCGCGGTTCTGCCGAGATAAAGGCCGATCAAGAACTTGCCGACCGACAGGAGAAGCGAGGTGACGATCGAGCCCAGCCATACGTCCTTCCAGGGAATGTCGGCATCCGGCAGGATCCGGAAGATCATCGCGAACAGGATCGTGAAGACGGCGAACGACGTCAGGATATGGCCCGCCTCGAGGAGGTCCGCGGGAATCGGAAGGCGCGCCTGCAGGTACTCCCGGAAGCCTTCCAGGGCGGCGGAGACGGTGAGCGAGACGACGAGTAGAAAACCGATGGCCACGACGAGCGCGAACGACAGCATCCGCTTCCGCAGAAGCGTCGGGATCAGAGGGCCCGGCTTCGGCGCGACCTCCCAGACGAGGTTCAAGGACGTCTGAAGCTGGGCGAAGGCGGCGGTGGCCGAAAGGAGGAGCGTGATGCCCCCGATGAGCTTGGCCAGCCAGCCGGCCTGCTGGTTCCCGAGGGACTTCAGGATTTCCTGCACGGCGGCAGCCTGCGTCCGTCCCATCAATCCGGCGAACTGGTGGACGATCTGCTCGCGGACCGTGTCGGCGCCGAACGCGAGCCCCGCCACCGAGATGACGAGGATGAGGATGGGCACCAGCGAGAACAACGTGTAAAAGGACAGGGCGGCGCTCTGGGTCATCGCGTCGTGGGAATCCCACTTCTTGACCGTGTCCCAGAGGATCTTTCCCCAGTCCTTCAGCCGTGCCCGGACCTTCATCGCGACTTCTCCCGCCGCGAGGATACGTGAAGAGGGCACAGCGATTCCGCTGAAACCTGGGCATGCCGTCGTTCGTAACGGGAGCGCAGCTGCCGGCTGTCAGCTATCAGCTATCAGCTCTCAGTTCTCCGTTGTCCGTGAAGACGGTCATGACGCTTTGCCAGGGACACAGAAGGGTCAAGCTGGACGAGCTGCAAGACGCTGTCCGGAGAGTCGCGCGTGCGCGGTTTCCTGTTCGACACGGACGTCACGGACCCCGCCCTCGCGAGCGCCTTCCTGGACGCCACGTCGGAGGCGCGTTGATCTATCCTCGGATCTCCGCGGGAAACTCCTGCGCTGAAAAGCCTTCTCTCCGGGAAAAGAGGAATCGATGAACCTGGCGAGCGTCGCGGTGGCTGCGGTCGCGATCCTTCACGCCTTCTTTCTCGTGCTCGAGATGTTTCTCTGGAAGACGCCCTACGGGAGGCGGACTTTCGGGATGTCGCGGGAGGAGGCGGAGTCCACCGCGAAGCTCGCCGCGAACCAGGGCCTCTACAACGGCTTTCTGGCGGCCGGCCTCGTGTGGGGACTCGTCGCGGCGGACGGCGGGTTCTCGATCAAGGTGTTCTTCCTCTCCTGCGTGATCGTCGCCGGAATTTTCGGAGGATTCACGGCGAAGCGGTCAATCCTCTTCGTGCAAGCGCTGCCCGGCGCGATCGCGCTCGCGCTCGTCCTGCTGTCGAGAAGCTAGTCGCTCCGCTCCCTCGCCCCGGGCACGGGGAGAGGGTAGGGTGAGAGGTCCGGAATCTCCTGCGAGGAGGAGAGAACGCAGGACTGGAATCCGTGGGGTTCGGTTCGAGTTACTTCGTTTCCCGTTTCCCGTTTCCCGTTTCCCGATTCCCTACTGCCCCCGCCGAGCCTCGAAGAGACTCACCGCCTCTTTCAGATCGTCGCGAGTCGACGGCACTCCGTGAACCGGCACGATCTTTTCCACGGCGAGCCCATTCTTCTCAATCCAGTCCGCAAAAGAACGCCGTCGTCTCGTTCCCCGGGCTTGCGTGCCCGTCCTGCGGGCGATTCAAGAGGTCTCCTTCGAAGAGGATCTTCTCCGCCGGAAGCCAGGCAAACCAGCATCTCTTCGGTGTCGGGATTCGGTCCGATGTCGTAGAGGACCACCGTGCGGCCGCCGCCCGAAATCTCCTGCCGTCCCCGCACCGCGCGCACCTGCGGGGAGCGCGGCTCCCGCGAGAGCCCGTCCGGCTCGACGTGGAACTCCGCGCGGCTGACCGTCTGGAAGAAAGCGACGTTTCCCGGGGTCGTGAGGAGGTCGGCGCCCTCGGCGAGATAGCCGCGAACGCCGCCGGCGTGGTCCTGGTGATGGTG
>JBBRDK010000116.1:0-10075 GCA_038203955.1 Thermoanaerobaculia bacterium
TTCAAGGAACAGGTCTATGCGCGGCAGGAGAGCATGACGGTCTCCGGAATCGACGAGCTCGCGGTGACGACGGCGGGGGCGGAAGGGATCTCGTCGGCGGATTTCCTCGCGTGCTACCTGCAGGAGGGGAGCTTCTCGCGCATCCGGCACGAGATCGAAGAGGGCTACCGGCTCGGCGTCAACTCGACCCCGACGTACTTCATCGACGGGACGGAGATTACCTGGATCGAGGACAAGGTGATGGAAGATTTTCTCCGCACGCTGTTCCCCAAGCTCAAGTCGATCTTTGCGAAGAGTTGAGAGTCATGAGTTGAGAGTTCAGAGTCAGAACGCCTCTTCTGAACGCTCGACTCTCAACTCTCAACTCTGAACTCTCGACTTCCTCACGGTTCAAACGGAATCGGGATCGTCGTCCATCCGCGGACGGGGAAGCCCCCGCGGGTCGCGGGCTGGAAACGCCAGGCCCGGACGGCGGCGACCGCGCTCTCGGTCAGGCCTCCCGCGACGCCCTTCAGCACCTGGACTTCGACGGGCTCTCCGGTCTCCGAGACGAGGACGCGCAGCAGGACGATGCCGCCGATGTGGGCGCGCAGCGCGACCTGCGGGTACAGGGGCTTGATCACACGGGAGATCTTCGGAGCCACTTCGATGAGGGGAGCCGCGGCAGGCGCGGGGTTGGCGGGAGCCGGCGCCGGTCTCTCGCTTTCGGGAGCCGGGGTGGGCTCGGGCGGTGGAACGATCGCCACGTTCACCGGAGAAGGTGCCTGCTCGACCGCGGCTGCCGAGGCCTGGGGCTCGGGGCGGGCGGAGACGGTGACGACGGGAGCCAGCGGCCGGGCCTTCAGCGCGGCGGCGGCGTCCGGGACGTCGGGCGGCGTGCGCTTTCGCATCTCCTGCTCGATTTTCCGCAGCTCCTGAGAGACCCGGCGCGCGACCTCGTCCTTGAATTCGGAGTCGCTCATCCGCGCCGTCGGGCCGGAGACGATCACCGGAAGCGCGGTGGGGGTCGCCGGTGTCTGCGTCGGCAGGGCCGGGACGGCCGCGACCCGCACGGGGGGTTGCGGACGGCGCAGCACCAGGAAGATCGTCCCGCCGACCGCCGCCGCGACCAGCAGGGCTCCGCCGAACACGAACGGCGGGCGGCGTCGGGCGGACGGGCCCGGCTCGACGGGTACGGGCGCCCGGGAAGCAGGGGAATGGCCCGGGGGCGGCGCGGTGGACGAGGGAGTGGCAGGGGCGGGAGCCGGCGGCGGGGGAACTCTCGGGCGCGAGAGGGAAGCGGGCGCAGCGCCTCCGGCGGGAGGGTCGAGCGCCGCTTCGGCTGCCCGGGCCTTTCCTTCCGCCTCCATCTCCGGGGTGAACAGCCCGTTCAGGAAGAACGCGAGATTGAAAGTGGACGGCGAGTACGGCCCGGAGAAAAGGAGCTTTCCGAGCTCGCGGCGGAGCTCTCCGCTCGACTGGAATCGCGCCTCCGAAGGACCCAGGCACAGGCGCAGCACGGCCGAGACCTCGGGCGCGATGGGAGCGCCGTCGCGCAGCGCCGCGCGGAGGTCTCCCGCCGGATCGGAGGGGCTCGGAGCCTTGCCGACGAGCATTTCGTAGAGAAGCGCTCCGAGTGAGTAAACATCCGAGTTTTTCTCGATCCGCGCCTGCGCCCGTTCCTCCGGAGCGAGGTACGGCGCGATCTCCCGTGCGAATCGCGGCCGGCCGAGCGAGGGGAGAAAGCCGCCCGCGAGGCCGAAGCCGGTCAAGCGGATCTCGCCGTCGTCGGAAAGCGAGACGAAGCCCGGCCAGACGAAGCCGTGCAGAGTCCGCTCTCCCTCGATCGTGGTGTTGTACGCATGGTCGAGCGCGGTCGCGACCTTTTCGACGATCAGCAGAGCATGCTCGTACGGGATCGGCTGGCGCTCGCCGCGAGCCTTCTCCATGACCGCGTCGAGGGTGCGTCCGCTGTCCTCGCTCCAGGCGAGGTAGGGGATCCCGTCCGCGGAATCGAGAACGACGCCGCGGGAGATGGCCGTGTTCTTCAGGAACGAATGGACCTCGCCGTTTTCCTCGATGGCGTCGAGCACCGCGTCCTCCGAGATCTCCGGCCCTTCGAGGATGCGGAGGCGGGTGAAGCCTTTCTCGCCCGTGACACGGAGCGCCCGATAGACCCGACCGAGCGCGTCCTCCTGCAGGAAAGCGGTCAGGAGATACGGCCCGAAACGCCGCGGCAGAGGCTCGTCCATCATCGCCACGCGCGACGGCGCTGGCCGGAAGGGGAGGCTTTCATGGTGTGTGGATTCGCCTTGATTGTAGTCAGTTTTCAGTTTTCAGTTTTCAGTTCACGGGGTCAGACGAATACGGCGGGTGCGTCGCCCGGGCGCTAAACCCTTCGTTTTGAAGCGTTTCGGCTCTTTCGCCGTTCGCGTTCGCCGTTCTCCGTTCGCCCTGCGCCGGCCAGCTGAGAAGCCCTACGGCGACCGGGCGGGGGTGGGCTCGGGGATCGGCGCGGGCTCCGGAGACTGGGCGCCGGCTTCGCGCAGCCGGTGCGCCGTCGCGATCGCCTGGAGATGCTCCTCGTAGGTCCGGGTGAACGTGTGCCCGCCGGTCGTGTCCGCGACGAAGTAGAGGGAGTCGGTTTTCGCGGGCGAGACTGCCGCCTTCAACGCCGCGAGTCCCGGACTGCAGATCGGACCCGGAGGAAGGCCGTCGTTCGTGTACGTGTTGTAGGGCGACTCGTAGGTGTAGTCCGAGCGGTGCACCGTGCCGGTCCAGCGCCCGTCGCGTCTCAGGGCATAGGAGACGGTCGGGTCCGCCTGCAGCCTCATGTTCTTCCGGAGGCGATTCCAGTACACGGCGGCGATCAACGGCCCTTCGCTCTTGATCGCGCTCTCCTTCTCGATGATCGACGCGAGGATCACCGCCTGCCGGGGGGTGAACCCGAGCACGCGCGCCTTTTCGCGAAGGTCGGGAGTGAAGTTCTTCCGGAACTGCGCCACCATGCTGTCCACGATCTGCCGCGCCGAGGTCGTGCGGGTCACCACGTAGGTCTCCGGGAACAGGAACCCCTCGAGGTCGTTGACCCCGGTGGTCAGTCCGGGCAGGAGCTCGGTTTCGTTGAGAGCGCGCTTGAAGGCCTCGGGTCCCCCGATCCCCCGGCTCCAGAAGAGCTCGAACGTCTCCTCCTCCGTCAATCCCTCCGGAACCACGATCGAGTACTGGACGACCTCGCCCTTGCCCATCCGGTTGATGATCTCGTCGATCGGCATCGGGCGGTCGAACTGGTACTCGCCGGCCTGGAGCCGGGTGCCGCTGCGATAGACGCGGTAATAGATCTCCGCGAGGCGGGCGTCCTGGAGCACGCCCTCCTTCTCCAGGCGTTCGAAGATCTGCTTCGTGGACGTCTTCGGAGGGAAGAGAACCGTCGTCCGGCCCGCGGCCACGGAAGGCCGGCGGGGATGCTCCAGCCGATAGTAAGCATAGAGGACGGCGAGGACGCCGAGGACGGCGAGCAGCAGCACCACCCCCGCGATGCGGCGGGCGACGGTCACGGGCGCCTCCCGTCGGCCACGTGCGAAAGCCAGTCCTCGAGAAGGACCGCGGCGGCGGTCCGGTCCGCCGCCTCCCGCGGAGCGCCCGGCGGAAGCCGCCTCGCCGCCTCGTTGGACGTCAGAGTCTCCTCGTGGAAGTGGATCGGGAGGGGCGTTCTCCGGGCGAGCTTGCGCGCGAACGAACGGATCCTCGCCGCAAACGGGCTCTCGACCCCCGCCGGCGAGCGGGGGATTCCGATGAGGATGCCCTCCGCCTCCTCTTCCGCGCAGAACGCCAGGATCTCGGCGATCGAGGCGTCGTCTCCTTTTCGCGCGAGTGTCCGCCGGGGCGTCGCGATCATCCCTGCCGCGTCGCAGGTCGCGAGGCCGATCCGCTTTTCGCCGAAGTCGATGGCCAGGATGCGAGGCACGGGGAGGAGTTTACAGTCGTCAGTTGTCAGTTTTGAGAGGGCTTCGAGTGACCCGCGGCGGGACTCCAACGTCCCGAATGGACGCTCAACGCTGGACGCTTGACGACCTGGAATCCCGTACCGCACCCCACGGTTAGAATCGCGGCATGAAGAACGTAGTGATTCTGGGCGCCGCGCGGACTCCCGTGGGCTCCTTCCTGGGCAAGCTCTCCTCTCTCTCCGCCCCCGTGCTCGGTTCGGCGGCGATCCGCGGCGCGCTCGCGCGATCCGGAGTCGCTCCGGAGAGCATCGAGGCCGTCGTCCTCGGCAACGTCCTCCAGGCGGGGCTCGGGCAGGCGCCTGCGCGGCAGGCGTCTCTCGGTGCCGGCATTCCCAATTCCGTCCCGTGCGTGACGGTGCACAAGGTCTGCGGCTCGGGCATGCGCGCGGCCATGGACGTCGCCAACGCGATCATCGCGGGCGAGTACGACATCGCGGTCGCCGGCGGAATGGAATCGATGTCCAACGCGCCTTACCTGCTGGATCGGGCCCGCACGGGCTACCGCATGGGCAACGGCACCCTCGTCGACTCGATGATCAAGGACGGGCTCTGGGACCCCTACGGCGACGTTCACATGGGCAACTGCGCCGAGAAATGCGCGGCGAAGTACAACTTCACGCGGGAGGAGCAGGACGCCTTCAGCCTCGAGTCGTACCGTCGGGCCCAGGACGCCTCCAAACGCGGGCTGTTCGCGGACGAGATCGTGCCCGTCGAGGTGCCCTCGAAGAAGGGCGCGCCCGCCGTCGTCGACACCGACGAGGAGCCCTTCGCAGCGCCGCTCGACAAGATGGCCGGCCTGAAGCCCGCGTTCCAGAAGGAAGGCGGCACCGTCACGGCCGCGAATTCCTCCAAAATCAACGACGGAGCGGCGGCGCTGGTCCTCTCGTCGGAAGAGAAGGCCGCGTCGCTCGGCATCAAGCCCCTCGCCCGGATCGCCGGCTGGTGCGGCGTGGCGCAGGAGCCCGAGTGGTTCACCACCGCCCCGATCGGCGCCGTCCGCAAGCTCCTCGACAAGGCGCGGCTCAGAGTCTCCGACATCGACCTCTTCGAGGTGAACGAGGCCTTCGCCGCCGTGGGGATGGCGGCGATCCAGGAGCTCGAGCTCGACCCGGCGAAGGTCAACATCCTCGGCGGCGCCGTCGCCCTCGGCCACCCGATCGGCGCCTCGGGGGCCAGGCTCCTGACGACGCTCGTGCACTCGCTGCGCCGGGAAGGCAAGAAGCGCGGCGTCGCGGCGATCTGTATCGGCGGAGGCGAGGCCACCGCGATGCTTCTCGAGGCGCTCTGACGGGAGCCGAGCGACCAACGGGAGCGAGACGGCCGCGGTACTCCGCGGTCAACTGATCGGGAGCCGAGTGACCAACGGGAGCGAGACGGCCGCCGTACTCCGCGGCCAAATAAGTCGGGAATCGAAGGACCCGGGAACTCCCTTCGACCTGGTACTCGGCGGCGTTCCCCGATTCGAAGCCGAGTCGCCCTGGGCCTGGCGTCTCGCCCGCCGGTGCCTCGCGAAGTTGCCCTCCGCTACCAGGACGATGCGGCCGGGCGTGCGCCCGACGATCGCCGATCTCGCGGGTGAGAGCGCGCACGTCCTCGTGCAGGCCGATGCCGAGGCGTACCTTCCCGCGCTCGCGGCGCGGCGTCTCCTCGATCTTCTGGAATCCGGCGAGGCGGACGTCGCCCTCCCGGTGTCCAACGAGCCGTGGTGCGAAGGGGCGCGGCGCGAGGCGCCATTTCCGTACCACACGCCGGCGCTGCTCGAAGAAGCCGCTCGCGCCGTCGCCGCCGCGGCGGGAGGGCCGGGCCGCGAAGGCCCCTTCCGGTCTCCCGTCTTCGCCGCCCGCCGGGAAGCGCTGGCCGGATTTCCGCGCGATCTGCCGCTCG
Organism: Thermoanaerobaculia bacterium; assembly: GCA_038203955.1. GTDB lineage: Bacteria > Acidobacteriota > Thermoanaerobaculia > UBA5066 > Gp7-AA6 > JALYUA01. The sequence goes on from JBBRDK010000116.1 coordinate 5,871, forward strand.
ACGCCGCGGTCGAGCGCGCGGCGGTCCTCGGCAGGCGGGTGTGCGTCGACCCGGGCGCCTACCTGCACCGTTACGGCGAGATGGACGGGCAGGCGCGCGACGACCTCGCGGCGCGGATCCCGGAGGGGTCGCGCGTCGTGCTCGACGTCGGGTGCTCCCGCGGCGGGACGGCTGCGGCGCTCCGGCGGGCCGGCGTGACCGAGATCATCGGCATCGAGCCCGATCCGGGCGATGCCCTTCAGGCCGCGCGGCGGTACGACCGCGTTCTCGCGGTCCCGCTCGAGGCCGTCTCGGAGGACTTCGCCGGGCGCTTCGACGCGGTCCTCTTCGGCGACGTGCTGGAGCATCTGGCGGATCCCTCCGACGCGCTGCTGCGCGTGCGCCCGTGGCTTTCCGCCCGCGGCGCCGTGGTCGCCTCGGTGCCCAACGTCGGCCACTGGTCCGTGATCGCCGACCTCCTCCAGGGCCGCTTTGATTACGTGCCCTATTCGATTCTTTCGGGCACGCACGTGAGGTTCTTCACCCGCCGGACGCTGAACGATCTGTTCGAGGCGTGCGGATACGAGGCCCCGCGCATCGAGACGGTCCGCTTCGCCCCGTCGCCGCTGGGAGAAAGGGCTTTGGAGAGATTGAGACGCGTTCCCGGCGCGTCAGACGATCTCGACGTGGTCGAGTTCGTCGCGGTGGCCCGACGGGAAGCCGGTTGAGCGTCGAGCGTTCAACGTCAAGCGTTCAATGCGAGCCGGCGCGAGCCGCCGTCTCGACTCTCAACTCTGAACTCTGAACTCTCAACTCTTACGCTCGACGCTCAACGCTCAACCCTCCCGTATGATCCAACCGTGATCAACAAACTCGTCGCGAGCGCGGACGAGGCCGTCGCCGACATCCCCGCGGGCGCGACGGTCGTCGTCGGGGGATTCGGGCTCTGTGGCATTCCGGAGAACCTGATCGCGGCGCTCCGGCGTCGCGGAGTCGGGAATCTGACGGCCGTCTCGAACAACTGCGGAGTCGACGACTGGGGCCTCGGGGTGCTGCTGAAGAACCGGCAGATCCGAAAGATGGTGTCCTCCTACGTCGGCGAGAACGCGGAATTCGAGCGGCAGTTCTTGAGCGGCGAGCTCGAGGTGGAGCTCGTTCCCCAGGGGACGCTCGCGGAGAGGATGCGCGCCGGCGGTGCGGGAATCCCGGCCTTCTTCACCCCCACCGGCGTCGGGACTCTCGTCGCGGAAGGCAAGGAGACGCGGACGATCGACGGCCGCGACTACGTTCTCGAGCGCGGCATCGTCGGCGATTTTTCGCTGGTCGCGGCCTGGAGGGGAGACCGGCTGGGCAACCTCGTGTACCGCCGCGCGGCCCGCAACTTCAACCCCGTGGCGGCGACCGCGGGCCGCATCTCGATCGCCGAGGTCGAAGAGCTCGTGGACGTCGGGGAGATCGATCCCGAAAACGTCCACACGCCCGGGATCTTCGTGCACCGGCTCGTCGTCGCGCCTCGCGAGAAGCGCATCGAGCGGCGGACGGTGAGGAAAGAGTAATCAGTCCTCAGTTGTCAGTTCTCAGTGCCCTCCCGGAACTGATAACTGAAGACTGACAACTGATAACTTAACTCCATGCTCGATCGGGAAGGCATCATCCGCCGCGCTGTTCTCGAGCTCGAGGACGGCTTTACGGTGAACCTCGGGATCGGAATGCCGACCCTGATCGCAAATCACATCCCCGCGGACATGGAAGTGATCCTGCAGTCGGAGAATGGAATTCTCGGGCTGGGTCCCTATCCCACCGAGGCGGAGCTCGATCCTGACCTCATCAACGCCGGAAAAGAGACGGTGACGGTGCGGCCCGGCGCTTCGTACTTCTCTTCAGCGGACTCATTCGCGATGATCCGGGGGGGGCACGTCGACCTCTCGATCCTCGGGGCGATGCAGGTGGACGAGGAGGGCTCGATCGCCAATTACATGATCCCCGGAAAAATGGTGAAGGGAATGGGCGGGGCGATGGACCTCGTCGCGGGCGCTCGCCGCCTCGTGGTGACGATGGAGCACACCGCGCGCTCCGGTGAGAAGAAGATCCTGCGGCGATGCACGCTGCCTCTGACCGGTCGCGCTTGCGTGGACCGCATCATCACGGACCTCTGCGTCTTCGACGTCGATCGAAAGGCGCGCCAGCTCGTCTTAGTCGAGCTGGCTCCGGGAGTCGGCGAGGACGAGATCCGGGAAAAGACCGAGGCCGCGTTCCGGGTCGCCTCCGACGTGCGTTCCATGCCGGCGTGAGGCCCGCGCCGGATCGCCTGCGGACAGCCGTCTCCGCGGCGCTCCTCCTCGGTTTCGTCCTCTGTTCCCGAGCGCTCCTCGCGCAGGACCCTTTCGGATCGTCGGATCCGTTCGAAGGCCAGTTCAAGGTCCGCCCCAACTTTCAACTGCGATTCCGTCCTCCGACAAAGGGCGGCGAAGTCCGTCTCTACACGAAGAAGCCGGTGCACTACGAGAAGGACGTGTCGTGGGAAGGATCGGACGAGGTCGTGATCGAGTACCAGGACGTGAAGATCACCGCGGACGCCGCGCGGTACGACTTCCCGACGAAGACCGCCACGCTCGAGGGCCACGTGGTGATCGATCAAGGGCCGACCCGGCTTTCGGGCAGCCGGGGCACCTTCCAGCTCGAAGCGAAGACGGGACGCATGGAGGACGCAACGGCCGATCTCTCGCCGGCGTATCACGTGATCGCGAAGTCGATCGAGAAGATCGGTGAGGCGACCTATCGGATCCACGACGGCCTCTTCACGGCGTGCGACATTCCGAAGCCCTCCTGGTCGTTCCGGCTCTCCGAGGCGATCATCACCCTCGACGACTACGCCCGCATGAAGAACGTCTCGTTCCGGGCGGGGTCGGTTCCTCTTCTCTGGACGCCCTACCTGGTCTGGCCTACGAAGGAGGACCGCGCGTCCGGGCTGCTCGTTCCGGGCGCCGGGTACAGCTCGCGGGGCGCCTACCTCGGCCTGACGCACTACTGGGTCACGGGGCGCTCGACCGATCTCACGTCGAACCTGGACCTCTATTCGAAGGGCTCCGTCGGCCTGGGCGAGGAGTTCCGCTGGATCCCGACGACCGAGTCCGCCGGCCTTTTTCAGGGATATGCGATCCACGACACGGATGCGACGGTGTGCGTCCCGCTGGACCAGGCGCCGGGCGAGACCAACTTCTGCACGCTGCCCGACGGGACGACGGGCGTTTTCACACGGAAGACGAAGAACCGCTGGAAGTACCGGCTGGATCACGTGTCCGACGACCTTCCCGGCGGCTTCCGGGGGGTGCTCGCCCTGCGCGATTATTCCGACGAGCAGTACCTTCAGGATCTCGAGCGCTCGTTCGCGCTCAATTCTGCGCGGCAGATCCTGTCGCGCGCGTTTCTCACCAAGAACTTCGGAGACGACTCGCTCAACATCCGGTTCGAGCGGGCGGAAACGTTCTTCGGAACGACGGTGATCTCGGAGCGCCTGCCGAGTGCGGAGTTCTTCCGTCGGACGTCGCGCGTCGGGCAGACTCCGCTGTTCTTCGCCCTCGAGTCCTCCGCGTCCTGGCTCTATCTGAACCGCGGTCCCGGCCTTCCCCGCGGAGACTACGGGCGGTTCGACGTCCACCCGACGCTGTCTCTCCCGTGGAAGAAGATCCCGTGGTTGTCGATCACGGCACGCGCGGGCGGCCGGTTCACGGAATACACGGACTCGACGGACTCCGCCACGCAGACCCGCTTCGTGGGCGAGTCCCTGACCCGCGAGTACGGGGAGGCGGGCCTCTCCGTCGTCGGTCCATCCTTTTCCCGGATCTTCGACGTTTCGATCGGCCGGTTCGGCAAGTTCAAGCACGTGATCGAGCCGCGGATCGACTACACGTACGTTTCGGAGGTCGGCGACCCGGAGCGGATCCCTTCCTTCGACGAGGTGGACCTGCAGCTCGGACAGAACCAGGTTCGCTACGCGCTGGTGAACCGGCTGCTCGCTCGCGCGGCCGACCCGAAGGCCCCGGCGGCCGAGGAGATCGCCTCGTTCGAACTCTCGCAGACGCGCGCCTTCACGCTGCCGCAGAGCCTCCTGCCGAGCGCGACCACGTTCGCCAATCCTCTCGTTGCGAAGACGGGCCCCGTCGAAGCCACGCTCCGTGTCGCGCCCGGCCCCGGGTTCCACCTCGACGGGCGGCTCTCCTACGACG
>JBBRDK010000117.1:0-9841 GCA_038203955.1 Thermoanaerobaculia bacterium
AAACAAACTTCCTCCCGTCGGGAAGCGAGGCGGCGCCTCTGAAGTTCTCGAGCCGTTCGTTCATGACCCGGCTTTCGCCGGCGCCGGTCGGCAACAGAACGAGATGCTCCGGCTTGCCTCCTCTCGAACTCACCGACGCGACGATCCCGCTTCCATCCTTTTCGCGCAGGAGGACCGCCATCTCTCCCGCGGACGAGATCGCCAGGATATCGGCGTTCGGGAACTCAAAAGGCCGGGATTCGGGACTCTCGGGACGCGTGGAGTACATCCGATTCGGTTCACCCTGCCACGTGGCGCCATAGACGATCGTCTGTCCGTCCGCCGCGAACCGCGCATTGTGGAGCACTCCGGACCGAAACGTCAGGCGATGAAACGAAGGGGCCCGTGCCGGCGCCTTCTTCCAGAACTTTGCGGCGAGAAACACGCCGGCACCGAGACCGGTCAGGAGGAGGCCCGCGGCCATCAGAAGCGGCGCGAGCCGCTTTCCCGGCCGGACCGGGCCGCCGATGATCGCTTCGGCTCCGCCGGAGATCTCGGATATGTGGTCCCGGACTCCCGCCAGCTCCCGCGCGAGATCGCGCGTTGAGGCGTAGCGCTCGTCCGGATCCTTGGCGAGGCATCGCTCGATGATCCAGCGCAGGGGAGGGGGAGTTTCGGGCCTGAGCTTCCCGAGGGGCTCGGGATCCTCGCGGATGATGGCTGACATCGTTTCCGCCCCGGTTTTTCTCGCGAACGCCTTCTGTCCCGAGAGGATCTTGTAGAGGATCGAGCCAAAGGAGAACTGGTCCGAGCGGAAGTCCAGCGGCCGCCCGCTCGCCTGCTCCGGGGACATGTAGCCGACGGTTCCCAGGATCGTCCCCGGATGCGTCTCGGGCCTCGCCAGAGTCGGCATGGCCGAGACCTCACCCGTCTGGGGCTCCGTCAGCTTGGCCAGGCCGAAGTCCAGGACCTTGACGTAGCCGTCTCTGGAGACCATCACGTTCTCGGGCTTTAAGTCGCGATGGACGATCCCGCCGAGTGCGCCTTGGCGAGGCCCTCGGCGACCTGAACGGCGATTCCGATGGCGCGGCGCACCGGCAACGGGTCGGAGGCGGAGATCTCGCGAAGCGTCTTTCCCTCCACCAGCTCCATCGCGATGTAGGAGACCTGCCCGGCCTGCCCGATCTCGTAGATGGTGACGATGTTGGGATGGTTCAGGGCGGAGGCGGATCGCGCCTCCTGCTCGAAGCGGGACAGCCGATCCCTGTCGAGCAGGAGCCCTTCCGGCAGTACTTTCAAAGCGACGTCGCGGCCGAGCTTCGGATCCCGCGCCCGGTACACCTCGCCCATCCCGCCCGCGCCGAGAGGCGCGAGGATCTCGTAGAGCCCGAGCCGGGTTCCGGAAGAAAGCGTCATGGGGTTTGCGACGATGATACGGCGGGCCGGTCGAGCGGTTTCAGGTCCCGCCCGAGGTAGAGTCCGAAGAGAGAGGTGGGCCAATGGATCTCCGGTCTCTTCAAAAGCCCCTCAAAGAGCGCTACCGGGCGGATCCGCACGCCTCGAAAATCACGCTCAAGGCGGACGGTAAGCAGTCCGAAGCGCCGACGTCGTGCTCGGTCGACATCGGCCGGGCGGTGTACGCCGCCCAGGCCCACGCGGGAGTCGGGGGACCCGGAACGTCGGCGTGCTCCGGCGACCTGCTTCTCGGCGCGCTGGCCGCATGCGCGCAGATCACCTGCCAGATGGTCGCCACGGCGATGGGCGTGAAGGTGGACGACATCCGGGTCGCCGTCGAAGGAGATCTGGACTTGAGCGGCACTCTCGGCGTTTCGAAGGAAGTGCCGGTCGGGTTCGAGACGATTCGCCTGCGGTTCGACATCGACGCGCCCGAGGCGACGCCGGACCAGGTGCGCGCCCTGCGGGAGAAGACGGAGCAATACTGCGTGGTCATGCAGACTCTGACCCACCCCCCCCGACTCGATGTCGACTGGGGCTCGAGAGGATCGGAAGCTACGGCCTCGCGATAATCCGAAGGCCGGCGGAAAACGTCCGGCCGCGGGGAAGGATCAAGCCAGATGCCGAAATTCGTGATCGAACGGGAAATCCCGGGGCTCGGGAACATGACCGATGCGCAGATCCGGGAGGTCTCGCAGACGTCGGTGAAAGTGCTGCGGGAGCTCGGACCCGAGATCCAGTGGCTCCAGAGCTATGTCACCGGGGACAAGATGTACTGCGTGTACCTCGCGCCGGACGAGGACACGGTGCGCGAGCATGCGCGCCGGGGCGGCTTTCCTGCGAATCGGATCTGCGCCGTCCGGCGGATGATCGACCCGACGAGCGCGGAAGCCTAGGCCCCGGGCTCGATCGCGTACGCGACGGCGGAGAGGACGGGCATCGCCCATCCTTCCATCCACGCCGCGGCGCCTGCCGCGGTCGTCAGCGCCTGGCGCGAGGGCCCGAGACTCTTCTCGAGACGGGTTTGCTCCGCCGGGAGCGGGACGGCGCCGACCGCCTGCCGGAGCGCCGCGGCAGCGCCTGCCAGACGGAGCGACCGTTCAGCCTGCGACTGCGCTGCGGCCGAGCAGGCGAAGCACTCGAGCAGCCGCGCGATCCCACGCTTGTGCTCGAGCTCCTCAAAGGCCGCCATGCTCTCCCTGTAGAGGCGATGCGCGGTCGAGAAGTCCCCTTGATCGCGCGCGAGGTTTCCCAGATCGGCGAGAGAGCCCGCGATGCCCCATCGATCCCGAAGCTCGCGGAACATCGCCAGACTCTGCTCGTAGAGCGACAGGGCCGACGCGATGTCGCCCTGTTCGCGCGCGACGTCACCCTCGCTGTCGAGCGCCCAGGCCATGCCCGCGCGATCGCCGACCTGGCGGGATATGGAGAGACACTCTTCGAAGAGGGACCGCGCCTCGCCGAGGTGACCTTCCAGCCGCGCGACGCTGGCGAGGTTGGAGAGACCTCGGACGACGGCGACCGGATCTCCGAGCTCTTTCCAGAGCACGAGGCTCTCCTCCAGGAGGGACCTCGAACGCGCGAGGTCTCGCTGCTTCTGCGCTCCGACCGCGAGAGCGTTCAGGGCAACGGCGACGCCCTTCCGGTCGTCCTGCTCGCGGCTGATCCCCAGGGCCTCCTCCTGGTACGTCTCGGCCGCGCCGGGGTCACCGGTCAGGACTCCTGCCGCGAAGAGGGCCCGGGCCCGCAACCGGGTGCGCTCCGCGGCGCCGGGAAGCTTCAGAAGCGCTTGAAGCCACTCCCGACCCTGCGTGAGGTACTCCCGCTCTTCCCAGAACTGAAACAGCGCAACCCCGAGCCGGAGGCCCCAGTCCGCCTGTCCCCTATCGATCGCCCAGGCGAGCGCGGTCCGGAAGTTGCCGTGCTCACGCTCGAGCCGATCGAGCCAATCCGAGCTCTCATCGCTCAGCGATGGGCCGCGAGCGACACCCACCCCTTTGGACCGCTCTGAGGCCTCGTCTTCGGCGAGCACGACGCAGTAGGCCGCGTGCGCGCGCCGGGTCGCGGCTTCTTCGCCGCTCGATGCCAGGCGCTCGGCGCCGTACTCGCGGATCGTCTCGAGCAGGACGAATCGTGGTTCCCCGCCAGGCGGCTCTATTCTCTGAAGAAGGCTCTTGTTCATCAGAGATTCGATCCCGTCGAGGATGTCGAGACCGAGATCCCCCGTCGAGTCGCAGACCGCTTCCGCGGCTTCCAGCGTGCATCCCCCCACGAACACGGAGAGCCTCCGGAAGAGCTTCTGCTCCGCAGGTCCGAGGAGGTCATAGCTCCAGTCGATCGCGCCTCGAAGCGTCTGCTGACGGCGAGGCAGATCTCGCGCGCCTCCAGTCAGGAGCTGCAGGCTTTTTTCCAGCCGGGCCTGCATCGCCGCCGGCGAAAGCAGCTTGATGCGGGCGGCGGCGAGCTCGATGGCGAGAGGCAGACCGTCCAGGCGCGCGCAGATCTCGGCGATCGCGACCGCGTTTTCCTCCGTGACCTCGAAGTCCGGCATGACGGAGGCGGCGCGATTCGCGAAGAGGGAAATCGCGTCGCCGCGCAGCGCCTCTCCGGGACTCGCCGTCCGGTCGGGCACGGCCAGCGGAGGGACCGGGAATTCCTGCTCGCCGTAGATGTGCAGCGGAGAGCGGCTGGTCACCAGGACTTTCAGCTTCTTTCCGGCCGCCACGATATCCGCCACCACCGAGGCCGCCGCGATCAGGTGCTCGAAGCTGTCGAGGATGAGCAGCATGGGCGCCCCCGGCGAATCCCGCAGATGCTCCTTCAGCGTCGCGAGCGGGGCCTGCGCCGCGGTCTCCCGGACTCCCAGGGCCTGGCAGATAGTGGAAGCGATGAGCTCCGTTTCGTTGAGCGGCGCCAGGGCCACGAAATGTACGCCGCCCGGGAAGGAGTCGGCCATTTCTCCGGCGACCTCGAGCCCGAGGCGGGTCTTGCCGATTCCTCCCGGGCCGGTCAGCGTGACGAGGTACGCGTCCTGCCGGAGCAGAAGCTGCTTCACGGCCGCCTTTTCCCGGACGCGTCCCACGAATCCGGTCCGCTGCACCGGGAGGTTCGTTGGCTTGGACTCCCGCGCCTCGCGCGGCGCTTCCAGAAATCGGTCCCGGACCTCCATGAGGTCCCGCGCAAGATCGTGCGTCGAGGCGTATCGCTCGCGCGGATCCTTGGCGAGACAGCGCTGAATGATCCAGCAGAGCGGAGCGGGAAGACGGGCATGGAGAAGGGCGACCGATTCCGGTTCCTCGCGGATGATGGCCGTCAGCGTCTCGGCATACGTCTCCCGCCGGAATGCCTGGCTTCCGATGGCCATCTCGTAGAGCACGGAGCCCAAGGCGAACTGATCCGATCGGAAGTCGACCGGCCGCCCGCTCGCCTGTTCCGGAGACATGTAAGCGACGGTCCCCAGGACGACGCCCTGGCCGGTTTGAGAAGCGCCCGCCGTCGCGAAGTTCGAGGCATCTTCGGGAGACGGCTCGACGAGCTTCGCCAGGCCGAAGTCGACGATCTTGACGAAGCCGTCCTCGGAGACCATCAGGTTCTCGGGCTTGAAATCGCGGTGAACGACCCCAGACGCGTGCGCCTTGGCCAGGCCCTCGGCGACCTGCGCGGCGAACTCCAGGACCTTCCTCTGGGGAAGCGGTCCCGCCGCGATCAGCTCCCGCAGAGTCTGTCCTTCGACCAGCTCCATGGCGATGTACGAAATGCCGCCCGCCTGACCGACCTCGTAGATGGTGACGACGTTCGGGTGATTGAGACCGGAGGCGGATCGCGCTTCCTTCTCGAACCGGCTCAGCCGTTCCCGGTCGCTCGACAGCCGTTCCGGCAGAACCTTGAGCGCCACATTTCGGCCGAGCCGCGCGTCGCGCGCCCGATAGACCTCGCCCATGCCTCCCGCCCCGATCGGCGCGAGGATCTCGTACGGGCCGACCTTCGTGCCGGAAGCGAGCGTCATGGGATCGCGGCGATGATATCCGGGCGCCGGCCGCGCCGCGCCGGGGACGCGACACGGCCGGTAAGCCGCCCGGATCCCCGCTGCGCGGCGATCGAATTTCCGGCACGGCGTGCCTGTTCGAGAAAATCGAAGGGGGAACGGATGGCTCGGACTGGGATCGCCAACCTTCCTCTGCATGGCGGCAAGGCGCCGCCGTGGCTCTTCGCACGCATGGTCCGCCTCTCGCGCGAGATCGCGGGACACGTCGTGGCGGAACACGGCCCGGACGAGATGCTCCGCCGCCTCTCGGATCCATTCTGGTTCCAGGCGTTCGGATGCGTCCTCGGGTTCGACTGGCATTCGAGCGGCGTCACGACGACCGTCTGCGGCGCGTTGAAGGAAGGGATCCGCGGCTCGGAGGCCGACTTCGGGTTCTACGTCGCCGGCGGCAAGGGCGCGACCTCTCGCAAGACGCCGGGGGAGATCGCCGCCGCGTGCGAGACGCTGTCCCGCGATCCCGCGTCTCTCGTGTACGTCAGCCGCATGGCCGCGAAAGTCGACAGCGCGGCCGTGCAGGACGGGTATCAGCTCTACCACCATTCGTTCCTCTTCACGCCGGCCGGCCGCTGGTGCGTCGTCCAGCAGGGGATGAGCGACGCGACCGGAATGGCGCGGCGGTACCTGGTCGAGCGACTCGTTCGCGGGCGATTTCGTCGACGAGCCCCACGCGGCCGTCTGCTGCGACGCGCGCTCCCCGACGCTGAACCTGGTGGCCAGCGAGAGCGCGCCGACACGATCCGCTTCCGCCGAGATCGCGAAGCAGGACCCCGCCAGAACCCTGCAGGCTCTTTCGAAGCTCCCGACGCTGGACCTCGCCAGGCGCCACTACGTGCTCCCGGCGGAGGACGTCGCGACCCCTTACATGAAAAAAATCCTCCTGCGAACCTGGGAGCGCGCCCCGAAAGACTTCGAATCACTTCTCGGAATCGAGGGCGTCGGAGCGAAGACGCTGCGCGCGCTGGCTCTGGTATCGGAGCTGGTCTACGGCACGACGACGAGCACGAAGGACCCCGCCCGGTTCTCCTTCGCTCACGGCGGCAAGGACGGACATCCCTTTCCGGTGGACCGGCAAACGTACGACCGGACGATCGACGTGCTTTCGAGTGCCGTCTCGCGCGCGAAGGTGGAGCGATCCGAGAAGGTCGCCGCCTTGAGACGACTCGCCGCGTTCGCGGGCGACAGCTGAGAGGAGAGGGTCGGACCTCTCAACTCCGACTCTCAACTCCCAACTCTCAACCGGGGATACCATCCGCCCAGTGATTTCTCCGACATCGCGGGTTCTCCTGGGCGGGCTGTTCGCCGTGGGAATCCTCTCGGCGGTCGCGGGGCCCGCCGCCGGGGCGGACTCGGGCCGGATCGAGGAGCAGATCCGGATACGCGCCGGGAAGTTCCCCGGCCAGCTCGGGATCGCGGCGATTGACCTGAACGGAGGCCCGGCGATCTCGTTCAACGGCGACGTCCGGTTTCCGACCGCGAGCCTCATCAAGACCGCGGTCATGGTCGAGACGTACCACCAGATCGCCGACGGCCGGCTGAACCGCGAGAAGGTCGTCGCCCTGACCGACTCCGACAGGGCGGGCGACGAGCCCGTCGTTCTGAACCAGCTCCACTCCGGCATTCCGCTCACGATTCCGGATCTCCTTCACCTGATGATCGCGTTCTCCGACAACACGGCGACGAATCTCCTCGTGCGCGAGGTCGGCGCGGCGAGGACGGACCGCCGGATGGAATCGTACGGTTTGAGCAGCACGAAGATCTTTCGCCCGACGTTCCGGGACGGCCACGCGGACGTCCATCCCGAGCTCGAGCGGGAGTTCGGTCTCGGCATGACCACGCCTCGCGAAGCCGCGAAGCTGATGGGACTGATCGCGGAGGGAAAGATCGTCTCGCGGAGCGCGTGCGACGAGATGCTCGCGATCCTTGCGCTCCAGCAGGACCGGCAGATGATTCCGCGCTCCCTGCCCTTCGAGCGCGAGAAGATCTTCGTCGGGAACAAGACCGGGTGGGACGAAGAGAAGCTGGCGGACTCTTCCGGGGTCAAGGGAGAGATTCGGACCGACGCCGCTTATGTCAAGGGTCCCCGCTCGCGATACGCCATCGCGATCTGCACCCGGCGGGGCAAGGACAAGCGTCCCGGCGCCGACAACGATGCCCTCGTGACCGGCGGAGCGCTCTCCCGGATGGTTTACGACGAGATGGAGCGCCGCGCGAAAAAGCGCTGACTCAGCGTCCGAGCTCCGCGAACCAGTTCAACGCGACCGTCGTCGGGGTGATCGACTCGCGCCCGAGCGTTCCCACCACGAAGAACTTCGAACCGTCCGCACTCGGAAGATAACGGTTGCGGGTGATCGCCGTTTCGAACCGCCCCTGAAAGAGGGCCCGGGGCACGCCCGCGGAGAATTTCGGGTCTTCCTGAACTGTCACGGCCACGAGCTTCTGCTCGGGGGATCGGTAGTAAATCTCCCTGCCGTCAGCGCGCCATCGAGGCTCGAAGCCCCCCGCCGTCGAGATCTGCCACTTGCCGCCGGGCCCCGGAAAGCTCTGAACGTACACCTCGGCGCTCCCTGACTCGTTGGACTGGTACGCGAGATATCGGCCGTCCGGCGAGAACGTGGGCAACGCCTCGGCAAACCGGGTCTTCAGGAACGGGAATGGCTTGCCGTCGCCGAACGTCGGGAGCACCCAGATGTCCCATCCGGTCTCCTTCCCGCGGCTCTGGTAGGCGAGATACCGGCCGTCGCGAGAGAAATCCGCCGGCAGTTTCTGCTCGTTGCTCTGAAGCAGCGGCTTTTCCTGCCCCTCGCCGTCCGCCGGCTTTTCGTACAGGTCCCAGCCGGGTCCGGCTCGAAAGACGATCCGGCGCCCGTCGGGCGACCAGACCGGGCCAAGCGCATCGCCGGCGGAAAACGTGAAACGGGAGCTCACGCCTCGCGCGAGGTCCCTCACCCAGATGTCGATCTTGCCGTTGCGCGGGTCCGCCATGTCGAAGGCGACCCGGTCTCCGGAGGGAGAGAACGTCGGGTTGTGGTATTCCGCCGGCTCGCCGAGAGTCTCCATGTCTTTTCCCGCGCGGTCCACCCAGAGCAGCCGGTTCCCGGATTCGCCGGTCCGGTAGACGAGCGTCCCGTTGCGAGAGACGGAAAAACGGGCGAGCCCGACGGAGTCCGTCGCGATGTGCTCTGCGAGCGGGACCGGCTCGCCTTGCGTCTTTCGCGCCTTCAGGTCAAAGCGCTGAGCGACGAGCGTCCTGTCGCGGACGAACACGAGATAGCCGGGAGGCGCGTACGTGACGAGCGTCTGCGCGGGCGCGAGAGGAAGCGATTCCTTCGAGTCGAGCAGGCCGATCCGATACATGCTGTCGTCCGGCTTCGCGCCGGTCGTGAGATAGAGGAAGTGGCGGCCGTCCGGAAGAAACTCCGGCCAGCCCACCGTGTTTTCCTTGCGAGACGCCTCGGGGCCGGCGGCAACCACGGGGCTGCCTCCGGAGGCGGAAACGCGGCGGATCGGGTCGGTCGCCCTACCGTCGTAGAGGATCACTCCGTCCCCGCCCCACGAGCCATCGGCCCCGGTCGGTGCATCGCAGATCTTCTGGGCGGGTCCTCCGGAGGCGTCGATCTTCTTGAGCTTCCCGTCGGCGAAGAAACCGAGGAAACGGCTGTCGGGGGACCAGAAGGGACGGCCCGTTCCCTCGGTGCCCGCGAGGGGCTGCGCGGCGAGGGCGTTCAAGGGACGGACCCAGACCCGCGCTTTGCCGCTCGAGTCTACGGCGTCGAAGGCGAGCCACCGTCCGTCCGGCGAGATGCGAGGGGCATCGATCGACGTGACGTCCTCGGGCGGGCCGATCTCGAAGCGCACCGTCCGAAGCGGCTCCGGAGACCGGCGCAGGAAGGCCAACGCGAGCGCCGCGGCCGCGAGCGCGAAGGCCGCGGCTACTCCCCACGCGATCCGCTCCCGATTCTTGCGGCGCGCGGCGACGGGCGCCGGGAGCCCGGCGAGCGATCCGCCCTCCTGGATCCACTTCAACTGCAGAAGGACGTCCCGCGCGGTTTGCCACCGGTCCTCCGGATCCTTCGCGAGACAGGTCTTCACGACCCGGTCGAGCGCTGGCGGCGTCATCGGCTGGACGACGGAGATCGCGGCGGGCTCGTCGCGGAGAATCGACCCGATCAGCGACGCCTGGCTCTTGCCCTCGAACGCCTTCCTTCCCGTGGCCATCTCGTAGAGCACGGCGCCGAACGCGAAGATGTCGCTGCGCGCGTCGGCCTCCCTTCCTTCGAGCTGCTCCGGAGCCATGTACTGGAAGGTCCCGAGAATCGTTCCCGCCGTCGTCAGGTTCGGCGCGATCGTAGGAAGCGCCGTGAG
>JBBRDK010000118.1:0-9476 GCA_038203955.1 Thermoanaerobaculia bacterium
AAAGAGGAAGCCATCCGCGAGGCGGAGCGCACACTCGTCTCCCACGCCAGGGATGCCTACTCGGGGCCCTACTACGAGCACCTGCGGGCGCGTATCTACATGCTGGTCGGGGAGCCGGAGAAGGCGCTCGACAGACTGGAGCCGCTCCTGAAGATCCCGTACTTCCTGACGCCCGGCTGGCTCAGGATCGATCCCAACTTCGACTCGTTGCGCAAGAACCCGCGGTTCGAGAGGCTCGTCGCGGGCGGGAAGTAGATCGCTCGGGTCTGGACGACGCTCAGCGAGCCGCGGCCGGAGAGGGCGATGGGTTGGGGGTCACGTCCTTGCCCGGAAGAGGGGTGGCCTCGTCGAGCTTTAAAACCAGCCCCGACGGGGTGCGCAGCACGTCGATCGGAGTGTTGTCGGGGGTCGGAACCGCCGCCGCCGGCGCTTCCGCCTCGGCGTGCCGGCGCGCGCGCGGCTTCCGGCCGCATCCCGGCAGGCCGGCAGCCAGCACAATCAGCGCGGAGGCGAGAACCAGAGCCCGGCCGGAACGATCGCCCACCTTCATGAATCCTCCGGCTGGCCCAGGCCAGCGCCATCGATGACTGCACCAGAAAGGCCCGCGTGGAATCCGACGGGGGCCATATTTTTTCTCCGGGATCGTAGCCCAACCGCGGACAGGAATCCCCCGGCCGTCCGCCGGGGGCATCCTTCTTTCACCGGCGGCCCGAAACGGAACCCGTCCGCGTGCGGGGCTGGCTCTTCCGGCGGCTCCCCCGTGCCGGCGCGGCGCGCGCGGCGTATTCCGCGAAGCTCTTGAGGGATTGCCGGTCGCCGGCCACCGAGAGGAGCAGTCCGTCGCCCTCGTCCTTCTCATCCAGAACCCGGAAGCGGGCACGGGCGGAGGCGATCGCGGCGCCGCGGGTGTAGGGAATCCGGAGCAGGAAGACCCCGGACTCGGGACGGGCGCGGCGGCGGATCTCCGCCTCGAGGCCGTCGATCCCGGCGCCGGTTTTGGCGGAAATCGGGATGGCGAACGGTCCGGCCGGACCCGCCGCGAGGTCCCGCTTGTTGGAAACGGTGAGGATCTTCGCGGGGTCCACTCCCAGCTCTTCGAGCACTTCGACAGCGACGCGCCGCTCCTCCTCCACCCGGGGCGACGACGCGTCGAGGACGTGGAGGACGAGGTCGGCCTCGCGGATCTCCGACAGCGTCGACCGAAACGAGGCGACCAGCGACGTCGGCAGCTTGCGGACGAACCCGACGGTGTCGATGAACACCGTGTCGGACAGCTTGCCCGAGCGCGCCTTCGCGACACGCGCGTCGAGTGTGGCGAACAGGCGGTCCGCCGCGAAGGCGTCTTCCCTCGTCAGCCGGGTGAAGAGAGTCGACTTGCCCGCGTTCGTGTACCCGGCGATCGCCACCTGGAACTGGTCTCGCCGCCCGCGCCGGCGCACGGTGCGTGCGGTGTCGATTTCCGCCAGATCCTTTCGGAGGCGCGCAATGCGGTTGCGGATCTTGCGGCGATCGAGCTCCAGCTTCTGCTCGCCGGCGCCGCGTCCCCCGATTCCGCCGCCGAGACGCGAAAGGTGCCGGTACTGGCCGGCGAGACGCGGCAGGAGGTACTGGAGCTGCGCGAGCTCCACCTGAGTCCGCGCCTCTTTCGTCCGCGCGTGAGAGGCGAACACGTCGAGGATCAGCCCGGGCCGGTCGAGCACGCGGATGTCGCCGCCCCAGCGCTCCTCGAGATTCCGAGCCTGCGCCGGCGTGAGCTCGTCGTCGAAGATGACGAGAGCGACGCCGTCGTTCCGCGCGTCCTCGCCGATCTCTTCGACCCCGCCCTTCCCCACGTAGGTGGCGGGGTCGGGAGAGGCGCGTTCCTTGACGTAGCGGCCGACCGTCCGTCCCCCCGCCGTCTCGACGAGGCGCTCGAGCTCGTCTAAATGCTCCTCGGCGAGCACCCGCGGCGTCGCGCGGTTGGAGACGCCGACCAGAAGCACTTTTTCGCCGCGAGTGTCCGCCACGGGGGTATCTAATCAGAAGAGCGGAGGTCGAGGGCGGTTGAGCGTCGAGCGTTCAGCGTCGAGCGTTCAAGGCCCGCTCGACCACCGCATGCCTCGTTTCCGTAACCAGACATCGCCAGTCGCCCACCGCTCCGCCTTTCGCCTTTCGCCCTTCGCGCTTCGCCGCCCTCCCCCATGAGAGAATTTCGACGTGCCCCTTTCCGATCGTGATCTCGTTCTCGGCGACCGGCTCGAGCAGCTCTACCGGGCGTACGGACCCGAGACGCGCGACTCCGATCCGATCGTCTTCGTCGGGCGCTACGAATCGGCGGCGGACCGCGAGGTGGTGGGCTGGATCGCTTCGGCCTTCGCGTACGGCCGCGTGGCGACCATCCAGGCGAACGTCGCGCAGATCCTGGACGCGCTCGGGCCGCGGCCCTCCGCGACTCTCGACGGTCTCGATGATTTTTCCGCTTTCGTCCGCGAATCCCTCCCCGGATTCCGCCACCGCTTCCACGGCCCCCGGGACGCGGCCGCTCTGCTGTTCGCGATCGCCAGCGCCCGGCGCGCGGCGGGCTCCGTCGGCGCGTTCTTTCAGGAGGAGCTCCGGGACGGCGAACGGGACGTTGCGGGCCTCCTTTCGCGCGCCGTCGGGCGAATCGAGGCGTTCGACTACCGCCCCGCGCTCGGCGTCCGCACTCTGCCTCGCCGGCACCCGGCCCGGTTCTTTTTTCCGGACCCCGCGGCGGGCTCCGCGTGCAAGCGCTGGAACCTCTATCTGCGCTGGATGGTCCGCAAGGACCTGCTCGATTTCGGCCTGTGGCCGGAGATTTCCCCGTCCCGTCTCGTGATTCCGACCGACACGCACATCCACCTGGTCGCCCGGCGCCTCGGCCTCACCCGCCGGGGCGGCGCGGACTGGCGGACGGCGCGCGAGATCACTGATCGGCTGGCGCGCTTCGACCCCGCGGACCCCGTCCGATTCGACTATGCGCTCTGCCGCATCGGGATCTTCGGGATCTGTCAGCCGAGCGCCGCGCGATCGCGCTGCCTGGAATGCGCCGCCCGCCAGGCCTGCGCGACGGGACGGCGACGCGCCGCATGAACCTCCGCACCCGTCCGCTGGTCTCGATCGGATTCGCCGTTCTTCTGGCGTCGGTGTCAGCGGTTTTCATCCGTTCCTTGAAGCCGCCCGACTCGCCTTCCGGCAGTCTCGCCTTCCTCTCCGCCGCGAAGGCGCTGCCCATCGTCGACCGGCAGGGGAAGGTGACGGACCTGACCCGCGAGAAGGGCCGTCTCCTGGTGATCCACTTCTGGGCGACCTGGTGCCCTCCGTGCGTCGAGGAGATTCCGGCCCTCTCCCGCTTCTGGGACCGCTACAAGGACCGTGCGGACATCGCGCTGTACTCGGTGTCGGTCGACAAGGACTGGAAGGTGATCGAGGAGTTCAACCGGAAGAATCCCAACGGCCTGCCCCTCTACCGCGATCCCGATTCGACGACGGCCCAGCGCTTCGGCACGAGCCAGTACCCGGAAACCTACATCACCAACAAGGCGGGCCGGGTTCTCTACCGGGTCCAGGGAGCGGTCGACTGGAACGACGCCGAGCTCCAGAAGCGAATCGATCAGCTGCTGAGCGGGGGATAAGGCTCTCAGCTCTCAGCTCTCAGCTCTAGGCTCTCAGCTCTCAGCTCAGTCTTCAGTTTTCAGTCTTCAGATTTCAGTTTTCTGTTCTCGGATCCAGCTTTTCGGGAGCGCCATCGGACGAGGAGCGCTCCGGATCGATTCCCGATTTAGTTGACCGCGGAGTACCCCCCCCGTCTCGCTCCCGTTGGTCGCTCGGCCCCCGATCGAGTTGACCGCGGAGTACCGCGGCCGTCTCGCTCCCCTTGGTCGCTCGGCTCCCGATTCCCGGCTTCCGGTCCGGCTTCCGCGGAGCCTTCAATAACCACAGAAAGACAAGGACTCCGGCGGCGGAGAAGCCGATACTTGCCCAGTAGTAGGCGAGGCTCTCGTCTGCGGGCACCTCTTCGGCCCGGCTATTGCCCGCCGGACGCCGCGGACCGCACGCCCGGAGCCTGCGAGGACGCCGGCCGCGCCGCCGCCCGCCTGCCCGCCGGGGCCGCGGGACTGCGCCGGTCGCCGGCCGCAGCGGCCGGCGCGGCGCCGGCTTCGAGGGCGGCGGGCGGCGAGGCCGCGGGCGCGGTGCCGCCGTTGACGCCGATCGACCAGACGTAGTCGCGCAGCGCGGCGGTGACCGCGTTGGGGTCCGAGAGGAACGTCTTCGCCGCGTCGTCCCCGCCGAGGATCCGCGCGTACTCTTCCCGATCTTTCGCAAAGGCGGGCGCGTCGATCATTCCGCCGAGAGGAGACGTGCGCTTGCCGTCGTCCGCCTTCGGAAAGTTGGTCGGCATTCGGGTGCCCGGCATCCACTCGTCCGGGCGGCGGATCCAGTCGTTGATCCAGTCATGCCGCAGGCGGGTCGAAGCCATCTGGAGGTTCGGCGCGAGGTTCGATTTGTCGAGCCCCGGCGCGTTCATCTCCTGATCGCTGCGCGGGTGGCACTGCTTGCACTTCAGGAGCTCGAACGTCTTCTTCCCCGCCGCCCACCGCGCTGGCGACGTCTCGTATCCGGCGACCAGGAACGGGTACTGCGCGCGATCGAGGAACGCGAAGTAGCGTGTCAGATCGTTCAGCTCCCGCTCGGAAAATCCGAACGTCGGCATATGGACCTGAAGCCACGGCCGGATCTCTCCCGTCTTCGGCGCCTTCAGGAAGGCGAAGAGCCAGTTGCTCTGAACCTTGGCCCCCTCGCCCTGGATGATCGGAGGCGCGAGCGACGTGTCGGGGACGAGCGAACGGAAGGATCCGCCGAAGCCCTCGATGATGTGGCAGCCCTGGCAGTTGTTGTTCTTGACGATCCGCCGGCCCCGTTCGATCGCGGACTCCTGGCCGTTCAGCTCCTTGACCGCCGCGGCGGAGGCGTTCAGCTTCTGGAGCCCGAGGACCACGGTGACGAGCTCCTCCTGCTCCTCGGGGGAGAGGCGGAAGTTCGGCATCCGCAGCTTCTCTTCCCAACCGCGCGCCCGGTCCCTATCGAAGATCCGCGGCGCGGCGAGCTTCGTCTGGAACCAGTCTTCCCGCGTGTGGCCGAGGTGCACGAACCCGAAGTCGAGCCTGTGGACGGCCTTGGAGCCCTCCTCGGTCAGCTCGGTGCCGATCGGTTTTGCGTCTTCGAACCCGGGAATCCTGTGACACGCGTAGCAGCCGTAGTGCGCGATGAGCTTCTCGCCCGCGTAGACCTCCTTGGCGTGAAGGTCCATGCGCGCGAGGTCCGCTTTCGCATCGAAGAGGGTCTTGTTCGACATTTCGAAGTAGAGGGCGATTCTCTCGAGCGTCTCCGGATCGGTGCGCGGGAGCTCCTGCGCGTCGAATCCGGGCGGGCTCTTCAGCGTCGAGAGGTACTCGGAGACGTCCAGCGCCTCCGAGTCCGTGAGGCGGACGTTCGGCATCTTCGTTTCCGGATTCCAGGCCTTGGGGTCCTTGATCCACTGGTAGAGCCAGTCGCGGCTGACCTTCGCTCCGACCCCGGCCAGGTTGGGGCCGAACTGGCGGTAGGTGCCGACCAGGTCCCTCGGCGCGTTCGGGTCCACCATGTGGCAGCCCATGCAGCCGCGATCGGCCAGGAGCTGCTGGCCCCGGCCCGCGTCTCCGCGCCCCGAAACGGGCGCAACCGCGGCCATCCGGGATTTCTCGAACAGATAGGCGACGATCGAGTTGACCATCGCGTCGTTCTCGATCCGGCCCTGGACATTCATCTTCTGCTGCGCCGACGTCGGCTTGTGCGGGCCAGACACGTTCACGAAGTTCTCCTGGTAGAAGAACGTCGGCATCTTGGTGTTCGGCCGGAAAGACGCCGGGTTCATCACCCACCGCGCCGTCCAGTCGCGCGTCACCTTCGAGGCCACCTTCTCGAGCGAGGGACCGACGCGGGGCAGCCCCTGCTTCTCGAGGCCCTCGATGCGGTGACAGCCCCAGCATCCGAGGCCTTCCACGAGCTTCAGGCCCGCGTTCAACTTCGGGGCGTCGGGGATGTTCGTCTGGTCGGAGTGGCAGCGGTAACAGCCCGCCTGCGCGAACTTCATCGGAAGAATCGGCGTCTCGTTGAAGCGGTCGAACTCCCAGTCGTACTTCTTCTTCCACACCGCCAGCTGCTTCTCCCCCACCGGCGAATGGCCGGCCGACCAGAACGAGGTCGCTCGATCCCGGCCGCCGTGGCAAGGCGTGCACCCGAACTCGTTGGACGGGTGCGGCGATTCGCTGCCCACCATCAGGTTCAGCTTGGGATGCGTCCGGAACGCGACCCGCTGCGCGTCCTCGAATCCCTTGCGGTCCGCGGCGATGTGGCAGGTGGCGCAGCGGTCCACCCGCGGGATCTTCATGAAGTTGACGTCGTTGTAGTGCTCCGGCAGCTGGACCTGATTGACCCGCAGCGACGGGTTGATCATGTCGAGGATCGGAGAGTTCCGGACCTGGAACAGCGTGTCCTGCTTCAGGGTCCCGAGCTTCTGCCGCGACAGCGTGTAGTCGGCGGAAAGCTTCACGATGCTGGCGTCGACCTGGTCCCGCCGGCCCGTGATCCTGGCGATCTCGGAGTCGAGCTCCGCGTCCGAACGCTTCAGGGTCGCCAGGCGCAGGGACGTGTCGTCGAGCTTCTTCTGGATCTTATCGAGGTCGCGCTTGGCGGAGGGCGACGACTTCGGCGCGTTCGCGAGCGAGTCCTCGTACTTGTAGCGCTCGGCGTCGAAGGACGCCTTCGTGAACTTGTAGTCCTGGTCGGCCGCATACAGTTGCGGCTCGAGCTTCTTCTTCCTGGCCTCCAGCCTGGAGAGCGTCTTCCGGTGCGCCGCGACTTCCGCGCGCGCCGCGGCCAGGTCGGCGCGCAGCTTGTCGCGCTCCTCGCCGTACGCCTTCTCCCGCGCGGTCCGTGTCGCCTCGCGCGTCTTTTTCGCGTCGAGCCGCATGAAGGCGCGTTGCATGGTCTTCCAGTCGCGCGAGTAGTCGGCGATGACCATGAAGATGAAGACGACCGCGAGCACCGTTCCCGAAAGGAAGAACACGCGGTTCAGCTTCGGGATGTTGTAGTGGTGATCGATGGGCTCGGCAGGTGGTCGGCGGGGCATGGGTCAGTTATCAGTAATCAGTATTGAGCGAGAAGAGAAAGGCCGTCGAGTCTCAGCGGAAACTGAGAACTGAAAACTGACGACTGACAACTCTTCCTCATATGTTGAACGCGAACTCCGGGATATTGACCACGTACTTCAGGTTGAAGAACCACCGCAGGTACATCTTGATGGGCAGCGAGATCATGATCAGGACGAGGCTCACTCCGATCAGGTACCGCGGATTGCCCATCTTCTCGTAGAACCGTCGCAGGAGCGTCTTCGAAAGGAGAAGCGGCAGGGCCGCGACGTAGAACCCGACGATCGCGAGCCCGAAGATCTCGCGGATCAGCCAGAAGTTCGGCAGAGACCGCTTGAGCATCTTGATCCAGATGATCTCGGAGAGGTTGATGTTGTTGAGCGGCACGAGCTTGTTCACGTCCCAGAACTCGTAGGGGCCGAAGAAGTTCCAGTTCGGACCCCGGAGAAAGGTCCCGAGCGCGATCAGCGTGCACCAGAGCACGAGGAACCCGAGGAGAAAGAGCGTGATCTCCCACTTGCGCTCGCGAAAGGTGAAATAGCCGTTTCCCCTGGGGTTCGTGTCGATGTACGGGATCGCCATCAGGCCGACGATGATCAGAGACGGCAGGACCACCCCGGCGAGCCAGGGATCGTAGTAGACGAGCATCTCCTGGAGCCCCAGGAAGTACCACGGCGCCTTTGCCGGATTGGGCGAGTCCGTCGGGTTCGCCGGCTCTTCGAGCGGGGCCTTCAGGAAGATCGACCAGACGATCATGACGGCCATCACGACCACGAGGCAGATCAGCTCGACGTAGACGAGGTCCGGCCAGGAAAACACCTTCTGAGCGGAGTCCGCCGCCTCGATCGTCGGCAACCCGGCGGCGATCCGGCGGTCGTTCTCGTACGCCTGGTTCATGGCGAACCAGACGAAGAACCCGACTAAGAAGATCATTCCGACGATCGGCACGTTGTCGGGCAGCGAGGCGACCGCGTTGAAGTTCGGGTCGAGATACGAGAGGCCCATCCCGCCGCCGATCGCGATGAGGAGGAAGAGGCCGCCGCGCTTCGACCACAGCAGCTTCGACCGCAGTCCCACGAGAAGCAGCACCAGCATGGCCGTTACGAGGTACTGCGGCGCGGACAGAAAATTGACGGCGGATTTGAACGCGTTGATGACGGGCATGGGCGTCTACGAAATTTCCGTCTCGTTTCCCGTTTCCCGTTTCCCGTTTCCCGTCCCGATCATGCCGGCCCCGAGATTCCGCCGTCCTTCCGGACGCGCCAGAAGTGCACCGCCATCAGGAACGCCGCAATCAGGGGGATGCCGACGCAGTGCAGCACGTAGAACCTCAGAAGCGCTCCCGCTCCGACGAACCGCCCGCCGAGCAGGCCGAAGCGCGCGTCGTTCGTCGACGTGACGAGCGGAATGTCGCCGATCTTGAGAAGGCCGGTCCCCGGACCCTGGATCCCCATGAGGGGCGTCGCGGAAGCCATGTTGGAACCGACCGTGATCGCCCAGATCGCGAGCTGGTCCCACGGCAGCAAATACCCGGTGAAGGAGAGCAGCAGGGTCAGCACGAGGAGGATCACGCCGATCACCCAGTTGAATTCGCGCGGCGGCTTGTACGAGCCCGTCATGAAGACGCGGAACATGTGGATCCAGACCGAAATCACCATCGCGTGCGCGCCCCACCGGTGCACCTCGCGCATGATCCCGAACGGGACCTGCTCCCGGAGATCCAGGATGTCCACGAAGGCGTACTCGACGGTCGGCCGGTAATAGAACATCAGGAGGAGCCCGGTGAACGTCAGCACTAGAAAGAGGAAGAAGGTGACGCCGCCGGCGCACCAGGTGTAGCGCATCTTGACCCCGGACTTGCGGGTCTTGACCGGGTGCAGGTGCAGGACGACATTGCCGAGCATCGCGAGCACGCGCTTGCGGTTCGTGTTCGGGATGCCGACCCGGAAGATGGACTTCCAGAACTGGCTCGCGACAATCTGCTCTTGTATCTGGCGCCAACGAGGAACCAAAAAAGACCTCCGCTTTCGCTTTGGAAACGGGGCGCGAACCGGGAGCCTGTCCTAAACCATCTTCACGAATGCCTTGGGATCGCTCCACTGCCCTCGTTCGTAGAGATACCGCGTGGCCTTATCGACGACGATCTGCCCGTCGTCGGGGGAAAGCGTGATCTCGGCGCGCTCGAGCGGCCGGGGAGCGGGACCCTCGAAGTTGATCCCGGAGACGTAGTAGCCCGATCCGTGGCACGGGCACTTGAACTTGTTCTGGGCGGCGAGCCAGTTGGGCGTG
>JBBRDK010000119.1:0-9471 GCA_038203955.1 Thermoanaerobaculia bacterium
GGAAGATGAGAACAGGGAAGAGTCTCCCGCTCCGAAGCCGCGCCGCCGGACGCCCGCGAAAAAGTCCGCCGCCGCTCCGGTCCGGCGGAAGGCCGCCGTCAGCCGGAAGGCGCCGGCTCGCGGGAAGGCACCCGCGAAGAAAAAGGCCTCCGTCGGAACCCTCGAGACGATGCTCCGCGGCTTTGCCCAAAAGGCCTCCGAGGCGGGCGCGAGCGTCGCCTCGTTCTCGGGCGAAGGCGTCGCCTCGGCGCGCCGGGCATTCGGCCAGGCAGGAGAGGCTTCGAAGAGCACGATCGACCGGATCACGAAGGAGTGGCAGGGGATGGACGCGAAGAAGCGCGCCCAGTTCATCGCCGCGCTGCTCGCCGCCCTCGCGGCCGCTTCGGCTCCTCTCGTTCGTTCGCAGATGAAAAAGCGCTGACGGCTGAGTTTCGCCTCGGTGAAGAGGTGCACCGCTCGCAGCGCGCGCGGGTTGAGCGTTCAGCGTTGAGCGTCGATTCCGTCCTTGTCTTTCGATTCCCGATTCCCGATTCCCGATTCCCGACCCGCCCCCGGCCCGCGTCCGCCTCCCGCCTCCCGCCTCCCGCCTCCCGCCTCCCGCTCCGTCATACACTCCCCCGCGTGAAAAAACGCCGCAGCCGGTTCGTCGTCGCCGTCTTCCTGGCCTGGGCGCTCCCCTTTTCGTCCGCGGGCGCGGCGGAGCCACCCGGCACGGCGCTCCCGCCCGCGTCGGCCGGCGGCGTCGACGCGATCGATCCCCTCCTCCGCAAGCTCGAAACGAACCGCCGGCTGCTCGTCATCGCCGCCCATCCCGACGACGAGGACACGGCGCTCTTGACCCTCGTGGCGAGAGGGATGGGGGGCGAGGCGGCATACCTGTCCCTGTCGCGAGGCGACGGCGGGCAGAACCTGATCGGCGACGATCTCGGCGTCGGCCTCGGGCTGATCCGGACCGGAGAGCTGAACGCGGCCCGGCGCCTCGACGGCGCGCGGCAATACTTCACCCGCGCCTACGATTTCGGTTTCTCGAGGTCGATCGACGAGGCGCTCCGCCTCTGGCCTAAGGAGGCCGTTCTGGAGGACGCCGTCCGCGTCATCCGCCGGTTCCGGCCGCAGGTCGTGGTCGCGATCTTCTCCGGGACGCCGCGCGATGGCCACGGCCAGCATCAGGAGTCGGGCCTCGTCGCGCGGGAGGCGTTCAAGGCCGCGGGCGATCCGGCCGCGTTCCCGGCCCTCGCCGTGGAGGGGCTCCGGCCCTGGCAGCCGGCCGCCCTCTACCAGACCACGCGCTTCCTCGACCGGGAGAAAACGACCCTCGTCCTGCCGACCGGCGGACTGGAGCCGCTCACGGGCCGCTCCTTCCAGCAGATCGCGGTCGCGAGCCGGAGCCTGCACCGGTCGCAGGGGACCGGGGCGCTTCAGCCGATCGGGCCGAACGAGGCGCGCGTCGGGTGGATCGAGGGAGGCGCCGGGAAGGAAGGCAAAGATCTCTTCGCGGGCACGGACTCGGAGCTTCCCTCTCTCGCTTCCGGCGCGGGCGACCCGGCCCGGCGGCGGGACCTCGAGGCCCGGCTCAACCGAATCGTCGGCCTCGCCCGCCAGGCGCGGGCGCGCCTTTCTCCCGCCTCACTTTCCGATTCGGTGCCCGCCATCGCGGCGCTGCTCGAGGAGCTGCGCGGAGCGCGCGCGCTCTATTCGGCGGACGGGGCGGGAGCGGCCGTCCTCGACGAAAAGATCTCGGCGGCGCAGACCGCGCTCGCGGCAGCGGCCGGCGTGGCGCTCGACGCCCTCGCGGACCGCGAGACCGCCTCTCCCGGTGATTCCGTCGCCGTGACCGTCCAGGTCTCCAACGCCGGCCGCGAGGAAATCGCCGTCGAGTCGGCCGGTCTCGAATCGCCGGACGGTTGGACCGTGCCGGCGCCGGCGGACGGAAAACCGGTCGCCGCGGGCGCGCTTCACGAATGGAAGCTCTCCGCGTCGCTGCCTTCCGACGCCCTCTCGACCGTCCCGTATTTTCTCCGCCAGCCGCTTCGCGGCGCGATGTACGACTGGAGCTCGGCGCCGCCCGCCGTGCGCGGCGAACCCTTCGGACCTCCGCCGCTCTCAGGCCGGGTGACGCTCAAGATCGCGGGCTCCCGCGTGACGATTTCGCGCGAAGCGACGTTTCGCTATCGGGACGAGGAGTTCGGAGAGATCCGCCGCGCGCTGCGCGCCGTGCCCCGGCTGGAACTGTCCGCCAATCCGCCGCTCCTCGTTCTGCCCATCGGCCGCGAAGACGCGCCCGCGCGCTTCTCCGTCACGGTCGCTTCGCACGCCGCCGGCCCGGTGTCGGGACGCGTCGAGGCGCAGGCCCCCGCGGGCTGGACCGTCGCGCCCGCGGGCTTTTCGCTGGCGAAGAAAGGCGACCGCGCTTTCGTCGAGATGGAGCTGCGCCGTCCGCCGTCGGGAGCCCGCGCGGGAAGGATCGAGGTTTCCCTGACGGCCGTTCTGACGTCGGGCGAGCGGCTGCGCTCCGGCGTCCGGGTGATCGACTACGAGCACATCCGGCCCACGCCGTTCCCCAGAGACGCGGCAGTCTCAGTGACCGCGCTCGATCTGAAGCTGCCGAAGCTCTCCGCCGTCGGTTACGTGCGTGGAGCCTCGGACCGGGTCCCCGAAGCGCTTCTCGCGGTCGGGGTTCCGGTCCGCATTCTCTCCGGCGGCGACCTCGAGCATGGGAGCCTCGCCGGCTTCGACGCGATCGTGCTCGGCGTGCGCGCCTACGAGACCGAGCCGGCTCTCGCCAACGCCAACGGACGCCTCCTCGACTGGGTGCGCGCCGGCGGACTGCTGATCGTGCAATATCAGCAGCTCGGATTCACCGAGAGCGCGTTCGCGCCCGAGAAGCTCGAGATCACCCGCCCGATCGACCGCGTGACCGACGAGACGGCGGCGGTCAGGGTCCTCGAGCCGTCGCACCCCATCTTCCGTTTCCCCAATCCGATCGGCCCCAAGGACTGGGACGACTGGGTGCAGGAGCGCGGGATCTACTTCGCGCACACCTGGGCTCCGGCGTACACGCCGCTTCTCTCGATGAACGATCAGGGCGAGGCGGAGCAGCGGGGAGCGCTGCTCGCCGCGAAGATCGGGAAGGGCCGCTACATCTACACGGGCCTCGCCTTCTTCCGGGAGCTCCCCGCCGGCGTCCCGGGGGCGTACCGGCTGTTCGCCAATCTTCTCGCCTGGAGAGGAACGGATGGGCGCTGAGGGAGCGGGCGAACGGCGTGCATCCGGGACGTTCTCCCGCCTGAATCTCCTCCTCATCTTCGCAGGCTTCCTTTCCTGCCGGGGCGACGGACGGACGCCCGTCCTCCTCTACTCCCCCCACGGCCGGGATCTCCTCGGGCTGCTCGAGCGCACGTACGAGAAGGCGCACCCCGAAATAGACGTGCGCTGGCTCGACATGGGGTCGCAGGAGGTCTACGACCGCGTCCGCTCCGAGAAGGCGAATCCGCAGGGAGACGTCTGGTTCGGAGGTCCGGACACGATCTTCTTCCGCGGCGCTCGCGAGGGGCTTCTGGAACCGAACCGGCCCTCCTGGGGGGCAGCCATCCCTCCCGAGGCCCGCGACCCGAAGGACCTCTACTTCGGCGCGTACCGCACGCCGGCCGTCATCGTCTACAACTCGGCCGCCGTGCCGGCCGACCAGGCTCCGAAGGACTGGGACGACCTGCTCGACCCCCGATGGAAGGGCAGGATCATCATCCGGCATCCCCTCGCGTCGGGAACGATGCGCGCCATATTCGGGTTCATCCTCGCGCGATCCATCGAGGCGTCCGGGAACACGGATGCCGGATTCGAATGGCTCCGGAAGCTCGACGCCCAGACCAAGTCCTACGAGATGAACGCCTCGGTGCTCGTGCAGCGGATCGCGCGGCGGGAAGGTCTGGTGACCGTCTGGGATCTGCCCGACGTCCTGCTCGAGATGAAGCACAGCCGGGACCTCGCGTTCGTCTTTCCGGCGAGCGGAACTCCGGTGATCGACGACGCGATCGGCTTGATCCGTGGAGCGCGTCACCCGGACGCGGCGCGGGCCTTCATCGAGTGGGTCGGCTCCGTCGAGGCCCAGCGCCTCGCGGCGGCGGAGGCCTTCCGGCTTCCCGCCCGCACGGACATGCCGACCGGCGACCTGCCGCCCTGGGCGCAGGACGTCCAGAAGCGGCTGGTGCCCGCGCGGCTCGACTGGGCTCTTCTCGAACGGGAAGGTCCGGCGTGGATGTCCCGATGGGACCGCGAGGTTCGAGGCCGCGGAAACCGGTAGATCTCGTTTCTGCCGCGCGGCTGCGCGCCCCGCCTTCGCATCTGTGTGACCCTACGGCTGCAGGAGGCTTCTCCAAGACCCTTCCCTGGCTCCCCTGCGATGCGGGTTGCCGCGCGGTTTTCCCGCGGCGGGCGCGCGGGTCCTTTCTTGCTCCCGCTTCCCGATCCCGGCGGCGGGCGTGCGTCCGCGGCAAAACCGGTAATCTCCGCGCAGCATGACGGCCGAGCTGGAGCTCCAGTCCCTCGAGAAGCGCTTCGGCGCTCAGACAGTCACGCGAAACGTCTCCCTTTCGGTGCGTCAGAGCGAGATCGTGGCCCTTCTCGGTCCCTCCGGGAGCGGCAAGACGACGGTGCTGCGCCTCGTCGCCGGGTTCGAGACGCCCGACAGCGGCCGCATCCTCGTGGCCGGAGAAGACGTGACCGCCACGCCCCCGGAGCGGCGCCGCTTCGGAATGGTCTTTCAGCACTACGCCCTCTTCCCGCACATGAGCGTCGGCGAAAACGTCGCGTTCGGACTGGAGCCCGCCGGGATCTCGCGCGCCGAAGCGCCCGAACGCGTGCGCGAGACCCTCGCCGTGGTCGACCTCGCTGGGTTCGAAGGACGGCGCGTGACGGAGCTCTCCGGGGGGCAGCAGCAGAGGGTGGCGCTCGCGCGGGCCCTGGCGCCCCGCCCGCGGGTCCTTCTCCTGGACGAGCCGCTCTCGAACCTCGACCCGACGCTCCGCGACAAGACGCGGCGCGAGTTGAAGCGGGTCATCCGCCGCGTGGGCATCACGACGCTGTTCGTGACCCACGAGCAGGAGGAGGCGTTCGAGCTCGGCGACCGGATCGCGGTCCTCCACGACGGCCGTCTGGAGCAGGTCGGCGCACCCGAGGAACTGTATGAGACGCCGGCGACCCGTTTCGTCGCGACATTCATAGGCCGCTCGAGCGTGCTCCCCGTGGTCTGGAGGGCGGGTTCGGACGGCCGCGGTACGGCGGAGTTTCCAGGCGGGGCCCGCTGGCCGGCGCTCGCCGGCGCAGCGCTTCCCGAAGGAGGTCGGGCGCACCTCGTGGCCCGGCCCGAAGCGCTGGCGCTGGCGTCTCCCGGAGAGGCGGGAGCCCTGATCGGCGAGGTCGTCGAGCGGCGGTACGCGGGCCGCGTCGCCTTCTACACCGTGCGGCTCGGTGATGCTGGCGAGGCCGAGGTGCTCGCGTCGCCCGACGCCGCGAAGCCCGGCAATGCCGTCGGAGTGGTTCCCGCGCCGGACGCTCCTCTGCCGCGCGCGTACCCGGCGGAACCTCCCCCTTGAGGCGGGTCAGACTCGGCGGCGCCGTGCTGACGCTGCTCCTCGCGTGGCTCGTCTGTTATCCCCTGCTCCTGACGCTCGCGGAAGCGCTCGGCGATCCGCACTGGACTCTGCGCCACTTCGCCGAGTTCGGGCGACGGCCGGACGAGTGGCAGGCGCTTTGGGCGAGCATCTGGATCTCTCTCGCGACCGTCATTCTCTCCGCCGCGATCGGGATCCCGCTGGCGTTTCTCTTCGAGACGGCGGACTTCCCCGGGCGGCGAGTTCTCGGCACGCTCGTCGCCCTGCCGGTCGTCCTTCCGCCCCTCGTCGGCGTGCTCGCGTTTCTCTTTCTGTACGGGGAGAGCGGCGTCGTCGCGCGCTCGCTCCAGTCCGTCACGCACTCGCAGGAGCCGCCCTGGCGCCTGTCCGGGCCCGGAGCGATCCTGCTCGTCCACGCCTACACGATGTTCGTCTACTTCTATCTCTTCACGCGCGCCGGCCTGGCCCGCCTCGATGCCGCGTTCGGCGAAGCCGCGGCCGCTCTCGGCTCCGGCCCCGGGCGGATCCTGAGGCGCGTCACGCTCCCCCTCCTTCGCCCCGTCCTCGTCGGAGCGGCGCTTCTCACGTTCATGACGTCTCTCTCTTCCTTCTCCGCTCCCTATCTGATCGGCGGCACGTTCCGCGTCATGACGACGCAGATCGTGTTCTCGCGGCTGAACGGCGACACCGAGATGGCGATGGTCGAGACGGTCGCGCTCGCCGCGATCGCGCTCGCGGGACTCTTCTTTCTCCAGCGCGCCGAGAAGCGGCGCGTCGTGTCGGGCACGGTCCGCGGCGCCGCGCCCACCCGCCGGCGGCTCCGGCGCGGCGGTCTCGTCGCTGCGGCAGGCTGGATCTTCGCCGCCGTCCTCCTTCTTCCGCACGCGATGCTGCTCCTGGTCTCCTTCGTCCCGCCCGGGACCTGGACGATCGAGCCTCTCCCGCCGTCTCTCTCCCTCTCGAACTGGACGGCCGTGTTCTCGCAGACGGAGCGTTTGCGGCCGATCGTCAACTCCCTCTGGATGGCCGCCGTCTCGACTGTCGCCGCCCTCGTCCTCGGATTCGCGGCGGCCTGGATCGCGGTGCGAGGCCGCAGCCGGTTGGCCACCGCTCTCGAATCGCTTCTCGCGATCCCCTGGGCCCTGCCGGGAACCGTTTTCGCCGTGGCGCTCGCGGCCACCTTCTCGGTCCACGCGCCGTGGGCCGGACGGTTCGTCCTGATCGGGACGGCGGCGATCCTGCCGCTCGCCTACCTCGTCCGGAACCTGCCGCTCACGGGTCGCGCGGCGTTCGCGGGCCTCCGGCAGCTCGACCCGGCGCTCGAGGAAGCCGCCGCGTCTCTCGGCGCGAGCCGCGCGCGACGGCTGATCCGCATCACTCTTCCGCTGCTGCGCCCGGCTCTCGCCGCCGGAGCCTCCATCGCGTTCATCACGTCCCTGGGGGACTTCGTCGTGTCGATCGTGCTCTACACCTTCGAGACGCGCCCGATCTCGATCGAAATCCTCTCGAGCCTTCGCATGCAGGAGACCGGCGTCGGCGCGGCCTATGGCGTTCTTCTCGCGCTGCTCTCCGGGGCGTCGTTCCTCGTCTTCGGCACCGGCGGGCCTGCCGCGGAATCCCGGGCCGCGACGCTTCAGGGCTGACGGGCGCGCGACCGGCCGCGCGCGAGCCGGCTACGAGCGAGCCAAAGGCTTCCGGACGAGGAGGATCGCGCGGCGGAACCCGGGCCGCAGGAAGCGGACCCGGCGGGCGATGAAACCGTCCACCCGGTCGCACGCCTTCAGGAGCAGGTTATCCGGCCGCCGGAAGATCTTCGACGAGACGATGCCCATATAGAAGGACGTGTAGTTGAACGGGATGTACTCGAAATCCTCGAAGGTGTCCCGGAACCAGTTCAGATCCGCCCGGAGGAGCGGCGTCTCGTCGGCGGTGTGCGCCCCGCGGGCGAGCCGCCAGTAGGCCCGGATGAGGAGGCTGCTGCCGAGCGGCTCGACGAAGAGCATCAGGCCGCCCGGCTTCAGGGTCTCGCGGTAAAGCCTCGGCAGGATGTCCCGGAGGCGATGTGGTGGATGGCGGACTGACCGAAGATGACGTCGAAGCGGCGCGGGATTTTCTCGTGAGCATCGGCGACGGCGAACTCCATCCGGCCTTTGATTTCCCGTTCCCGGGCTCTCGAGACGACGGCCGGCGACACGTCGATCCCGAAGACGAACGCGCTTCCCATCGCGGAGATCCCGGCCGCGTTTTCCCCCTCGCCGCATCCGATCTCCAGCACGTCTTTCCCGCGCACGTTCTCCCGGAGAATCTCCTCCGACAGCCTTTCGTGGCGCAGCGTGTTCGGGCACTGAAACACGTGGGAAAACCGCCGGTGCCAGGCGTCGTTGACCTCCCAGACCTTCCCCTCGTCGTAGGCTTCCTTCTCACGGTCGGCGCGGTCCATGCGGATCCGGATCAGATCACGGGAGGGCGCGGGTCGAGACGACTGGAGCCGGAGCCCGAGCCCCGGAGACTCAGGAATCCGGCGCATGCGATTGAAACCGGCGGGCGGTCTTCTCCTCGCGTGCTCTCTCTTCCGGCGGCGGTCGTGGCGGGACAGGCCCAGGCGCCGGCTCCCCGGCGCCACAGACGGCTTCGCCCGCCTTCCGCAAGCGGGCCGGTATCACCAGCCGATCTCGACGCGATCCCGGGACCTCTCGGCGTTCCGAATCCCTCTTGCGGAGAAACGTCGCTCGAAACGCCGTCTCGGCGTTTCGAGACACGGGCAATTGGATACAGATCCAAAAACATGATTGAAACGTGCGGCGATCGGGATACAGTTTGGGCGAAGATTCAGGTTTTCAACAACTTACAAGGCGAACGCGCATGGCTTTTATCTTGCTAACTCCCGCTTCAACAAGCGGTCCGCCGACGATCCGGACGAAAACTCGCACCCGATGTGCGACATCAGTGTGTACGACCGAGAAAGTGCGTGACAAGCAGGCTCGCCGAGTCAAGAAGGAGCACGAGCAAGTCTTTCGATCACGGTGCCTTCGAAGCAAGCCGGGCATCCAGGCGTCGGAGGCCCGATATTTACGTCCGATGGTCAGGCAGGAAAGCGGATCGGCGAATCAGGGCGTTGAAATTTTTATTCATTACGAAAAGGGAGGGGCCAGCTCATGAGGCGAACGCGGATAGCCTTTGCCTTCTTGGTTTTCATCGGGTTCTTTTTTCTGGCACCAGGACGCCGGGTCCTGGCGCAGGGGCTCACGAACTCCGCTCTGCGGGGCCGCGTGACCGCCGGCGGCCAGGGGATCCCGGGCGTTTCCGTGGAGGTAACGTCGCCAAATCTCTAGGGGACCCGCACGACGTTCACCAAATCAAACGGTGACTACGTCTTCGTGGGCATGCCGCCCGGCGATTACACCGTCAGCTTCAAGCTGCAGGGCATGCAAGCCGTCACGAAGAAGGTCACGCTGACCACAGCACAGCAGGGGACTCTCGACGCCGCGATGGTGGTCGCCGGGGTCACGGAGGCGACGACGGTCACCGCCAAGACCGAGACGGTCTCCACCGGCCTTCAGGGCTCGACCACAGTCACGAGAGAGCTCACCGACAAGCTGCCGGTCGCCCGCACGATCGTGTCGGCCGTCGCCGCCTCGGCGGGCGTAGCCCAGGTGACCGGTCTGAACAACGCATTCTCGATCTCCGGCAGTCCGACGTTCGACAACCTCTTCACAGTGGACGGCGCGGTCATCATCGACAACATCCGCGCGACGCCGAACAACCTGTTCATCGAGGACGCGATCCAGGAGACGACGACGTCGGTCTCGTCCGTGTCGGCGGAGTACGGCCGGTTCACGGGAGGCGTCGTCAACACGATCAC
>JBBRDK010000120.1:0-9429 GCA_038203955.1 Thermoanaerobaculia bacterium
TGCGGGCAACGCGCCGGACCCGGCAACGGGGGCCGTGGCCGTGCCGATCTATCAGACGTCCACCTACGTGCAGGAGGCGCTCGGGAAGCACAAGGGATACGAGTACGCGCGCACGCAGAACCCGACGCGCCACGCCCTCGAGGAGAACATGGCGGTGCTCGAGAAAGGCGTGGGCGCGCGGGCGTTCGCCTCCGGGATGGCCGCGGCGACCGCGATCTCTACGTTCGTGAAGTCCGGAGATCACGTCGTCTGCTCCAACATGACGTACGGCGGCACGTACCGGTACTACACGAAGATCCAGGCCCGGTACGGAGTCGAGTTTTCGTTCGTCGACACGGCGGATCCGGACGAGGTCCGCCGCGCGTTCCGCCCGACGACCCGCCTGCTGCACCTGGAAAGCCCGACCAATCCGATCATGACGCTCTGCGACATTGCGCTGCTCTCGAAAATGGCGCACGAGCGCGGCGCCATCGTCGTGGTGGACAACACGTTCGCGTCCCCGTACCTGCAGCAGCCCCTCGTCCTCGGCGCGGACATCGTTTATCACTCGACGACGAAGTTCTTAAACGGGCATTCGGATTCGATCGGCGGCATCGCGGTCGTGAAGAGCGCCGAGCACCTCGAGTGGCTGTCCTTCGTGCAGAACAGCTCCGGCGCGATCCTCGGACCCATGGATTCGTGGCTCGTCCTGCGCGGGATCAAGACGCTCGTCGTGCGCATGGAGCGGCACGAGTCAAACGGCCGCGCCGTCGCTGCGTTTCTCGACGGCCAGCCGAAAATCCGGAAGGTGAACTACCCTGGCCTCGCCACCCACCCCCAGCACGAGCTCGCCAAACGGCAGATGCGGGGTTTCGGCGCGATGATCTCCTTCGACCTCGGCTCCTTCGAGAATGCCGCCGCGTTTCTCGGACGCGTGCGCCTCTGCTCGCTCGGAGAGAGCCTCGGCGGCGTCGAGACCCTGATCTCGCATCCGGCCAGCATGACCCACGCGGCGATCCCGGAGCCGGAGCGGAGCCGCCTCGGCGTCACACCCGGCCTGGTGCGCATCTCGGTCGGGATCGAGGACGTCGAGGACCTGATCGCCGACCTCGCGCAATCGCTGGAGGCCGTTCCGGCCTGAGGCGGAGAGCCCTTCTCCCGTGAACCCGCTCCGGGCTCGGCTCGCGATCGCCGCCGCCATTCTCTCCGCGGCGCCGCTCGCGCGCCCGGCCGCCCCCGACGACGATTTCGGCGCGGTGAGGACCGCGTTCCTCGACGGCATCAACGCCGGCCGCTCTCAGAAAGGGCTTCCTCCCTTTCGTCTCGTTCCGCTGCTCTCGACGATCGCGCAGGATCGCGCCGCGGCCGTTCTGCGCGAGGGCGCGCACCCCGAGGAATCCGCGCACGCCGACAGCGCCGCCGCTTCGAGCAAGGGCTACGAGGCCCGCGTCCTCTCGGAAGTGCTGGTTCAGGCGGACGGAGACATCGAGACGGTGCTGGCGGGAGCCGCCGTCGATTCCGCGTTTGCCGAGGAGGTGCGGCGGAGCGATCTCCGCGACCTGGGAGTCGGAGTCTCGCGACTGGACGACATTCCGCTGTACGTGTTTCTCTTCGCGCGCGCCTGGCCCGATTTCTTCGCCGACAAGACAGTCGAGCTCTCGAACCTCGACGCCGTCCGCGCCGCGCTCCTCGCGCGCGTGAACCGCGAGCGCGTGGCCGCGGGGCTCCAGACGGTCCGACCTCAACCTCTTCTCGACGAGACGGCGTCGCGTCATGCGCGCGACATGCTCGCCCGCTCCTACTATGGCCACGACAGCCCGGAGGGGACGACGGCGCTCGACCGCAGCAAGAAGGCGGGATACCGGCCGCGCTATATCGGCGAGAACATCGCCCGCGGACAGTACTCGCCGGAGGAGGTCATGGACGGCTGGATGGGGAGCGAGCTCCACCGCGAGCACATCCTCGGGAAGCTTTTCAGCGAGACGGGCTCGGCCGTCGCGATCGGGAAGAACGCGAATGGATATCAGGTCCTCTGGGTGCAGTGCTTCGGGCGGCCGAGAGATTTGCTACCGGCGCAGCGGAACCGGTTGCAGAATCCGGGGAAAACCTAAGGAAGCTGTCAGCGATCAGCTCTCAGTTGTCAGTTGTCGGTTGTCGGTTGTCAATGGATCTCATCCGTCGGCTCCGGGATGATGAGACGACAACGGAAGACTGAGAACTGAAAACTCAGAACTACCTCACCATCTCCATCCCCGCGGCCTTCGCCGACAGGGAGATCTCCTGCGGGAGGTGCTGCCCTTCGACCCACACGATGGCCTGGGACTCGAGATCCCGCTTGATGCGCTCGAACGCGACCCGCAGCTTTGGAAGGTTCGAGACGTCCTCCACCTGCCCCCACGGAGACGGCGCCCCTGCCGGGAGGGGCTCAAACGACCAGACGAAGAGCGGAACGTGAATCCGCTCGAGATAGGCGCGCACGATCGCCGGAGAGAAGCGGCTCGCGTCGGCCGGCTTTTTCCCCAGGACGAGGAGGACCGCGCGGCGGGTGCTGCTCTGGACCGCCTGGAGGCCCGCCACGGCCGTGGCATCCGCGTACCTCCGCTCGGGATCCGGCCGGCCGGGATGCGAGATCCGAGTGAGGAGCCAGTGCATGCCGGCATCGCGCCCCCGAAACTCGTGGGACGACTCGAAGAGCTCCGCCGCTCCCGACGTCGTGGCCACCGAGCGAACGCTCGGCCAGATGTACCGGATCCTGTCGTCGTCGCCGAGGCGCAGGTCGAGACGCAGGGCTTCACCGTCGTAGACCGGCAGAGCGCCCCGGCGCCCCGGCGGGAAGATGGTGCGGCCGCCTCGTCCGAGCCGCGAGAGGGCCTCAGCCACCGGCAGGTCGCGCACGATCAACACCTGAGCGCCCGCGCGCTCGATTCCCACGGCGCGCAGAGGCTCCCCTTTGCGAGTGATCCAGCCGTCGAGCGCCGCCGGCTCCGGGAGCTCGGCCGCCGACGCCAGGCGAACGGCGACTCCGGTCAGCTCGCTGACGGTCTCCGTGGACGTCCGGCCGCCCAGCACCGCATCCGCCCGGCACCGGACGCCATTTCCAAACTCCGCCGAAGCGGAGAGCAGGTGTGTGCTCGAGGAATCGTAGGAAGGAACGGGAAAGCTCTCGGAACCCTTGACGGCGAGCGGACGGCCATCGAACGTCACCGCGAGGGCCGACGGCGGTCCCGGCTGGAGGCTCGCCCACGAGAGCTGCGCTCCGGTCGCGACCCCTTTGTCGTCCCGCTGGAGGAGGATCGACATCTCGGCGGCCGGCCTCGGGAGATTGAGCCACTGGCGCGCACGGGCGATCTCGCGGCCCCTGGAATCGAGCGCGCGGGCGACGAGCTCGTGCGGCGAGAGGTCCGTTCCGAAGTCCACCCGGGCCGTCCACGGCTTTTGATCGATCCGGGCGGCGGCCGCGCCGTCCAGGAGGAGCTCGACGGACGCCACCGGACCACTGGCCGTGACGGTCACGGGCCGCGCCCCGATCACGAGCCCCAGAAAGAGCGAGACGAACGCGATCACGACGGACCGAGGGAAGGACCGCGGCGCCCGGGCTGCCCGACTTCCCCGATTTGCCCCGCAGCGGAGGGCACGTTCGTTCCTAGCGGGAGGCGGCGCGGCGGCGCAGGGGGACGGGAGATGCGACCAGCTTGGGGCCCTTCTTCCTCGGTTTGCGCTTCGGGTGCTCGGTCGTCCGGGTGATCCAGTCCGCGAAACCGGGAGAGCTCTCGTCGACGCGATACGCCAGGATTTCGGGAAGCTCGTACGTGTTGATCTTCTGGATGGTCTCGCACACGCCTTCGAACTCCCGGGCGCGGCTCTTGATCAGGAGAAGAAACTCCCCGTCATCGCAGACGCGACCCTTCCACCGGTAGATCGAATGGACATTCGGGATGAGGTTGACGCAGGCCGCCTGGCGGTTCCGGATCAGGGCGTGGGCGATGTCGAGGGCCTGCTCCTCCGTTCCCACGGAGGTGACGACCACGAGCAGGTCCTGACTTCGCATGCATTGGACATTCCATTCCTCGGAGGCGCCCCTGTCAAGCGGGAAGGCGTCGGGGGCTCGTGGACTCGAAGCCGCCGTCGGGATCCTCCGCCCGCATCACGGTACGATCCGCGACGCCGTATCCCCTGGCACGGTCGCCCGCGATCACGCCGGGTCGGGCTGCTCTGTTTTTTTCTTCTCCACATGTCCCCTCACTCCCTCCGATTGACGCTCTCCTCACCGCGGACACGTCTTACCCACGCTGACCCCGAGCAGGCCGCCCGGATAGAGGTTCATGGAAGGCCGCGCCGTGCGCGCCGTCTTGACGATCGGATAGAGACCGATGGCGATACCGACGAGGAGCAGGGCAGCGGAACCATGCCGCGCCAATAGAGAAACGTGGATCGCCCCCACCAGGAGGATGCGGCCAATCTCGCTCATGGCTTCATCTCGAAGCCTCTAACTTCGAGAGATCGAGGTTCTTCGGCCTTTCCCTTCGTCGTGGTCTCGGGGAGATGCCCGCGCAGGACCACGTCCCTGTCCCGGGCTTCCCTCCACAGCTGTTCGACTTTTCCGACAGCCTGCCGATGGTCGACGAGCGAGTAGACGACCGCGGTCCCCGAGACGGCCAACGCCGCCTTGCCCGCTCTTTCGACCAGCTTCCCCGCGATTTCGATGTCTGCGTCCTTCGGCGTGAAACCGTTATCGAGCACCACCTGACGAATCTGCGCAACGGTGGCCGAATTGCCCTGCTTCAGCTTCAAGACCGCCTCGCCCTTGTTCAGCGACACCTGCACCGACTCGACGCCGGGTACCTTCTTCATGGCCACGCTCACGGCGTGCGCGCAAACCGCTCAATCCATTCCGAAGATTCCCTGCCGGATTTCCCGAATCTCTCCCGCCGCCGAAGCGGCCATGAGAAGACAAAAGAGCGCGGCCGAACTGATGACACGTCTCATTCGGGCTCCCAATTTAAAACCAGTACGTCAAGTTCACGACCAATCGCACGCGATCCTTCGGCTGGATTCCGTTGAGCCTGGTGTAGACGGGAAAGATGGGACCGCCGGACAGCCCCCACGAACCGTAGAGACCGAGCAGCGTCGGGCCTAGGAAGATCCGTTTGCCTCCGGTGTTCGGGAGTTCGCGGCCCGCCAGCCGATCCCGGTCGATGTCCTCGCCGATCGCCTCGACGAAGATTCGCCAGTCGGCGTTCGGCAGTTCCTTGCGAAAAAGGGTTGGGCGATACCCGACGACGAGGCTGTACATCAGAAGGTCGCCTGGGTGATCGGTCGTGGGTCCCGTCGGGCTCAGATAACGCCTGTACATTCCACCCGCCCAGGCATAGACGGAGCGAGAGGCGTAACCGGTCACCGCGGCCGCGTAGATGCCGGGAGAGGTCTTGACTCCGCTGCGCACCGAGTCGGTCGGATAGTCCACGCCCAGGTACGCCGTGCTCTCGAATCGGGACCCGACGCCGGTGCCCTCCCGGTGAAATCGCCAGCCGAGCAACACTTCGACGTCCGGAGTCGCGGGCATCATGGCCATCATCCGGACCGGACGCATGCCCTCCGGCGTGTACAGCGGCACCGGGAGAGAGGCCGAGACCTGCAGGTCTTCCGTGATTCCGTACGCGATGAGCGGGCGCAACATGACGGAGGTGTTGTTCCCGGCCATGCTCCGGCTCATCAGCCCGAGATCCAGACTCCAGGCGCCTTTCGCGAGCGTCGGGGTCGCGACCCCGTACACGGGTCCGTGCCCGGTTGCTCGCGCGGCGGCCGGATACAACGTCAGGCCGGCGAGAACGGCGAGAGCCGACGCCGCTCTTATCAATCGAATGCCGTGATCGGGGAGGCCAGAACGGGAGAAAGATCCGACGGCCAACGTTACCGGACCATCCGGTAGATGATTTCCAAAAGCTCGTCGTAAACTTCCTCCGTTCGACCGGCCTTGATCCCCTCAGTCGCGCACTTCTCGATGTAGCTTCGGACCATGAGCTTTCCGGCGGCCCGCAAAGCCTCCTGCGCGGCCGCGATCTGTTGAAGAACCTCGGCGCATGGTCGGTTTTCCTCCAGCATCCGCTCGATCCCATCCACCTGCCCTCGCGCACGCTTCAAACGAGCCCGAACGGCCTTCTTGCGCTGGTCTGGCACGAAGACCTTTTCCATCACGGGAAGAGAACTCTTCATCGGTATTCCGCCTCCACGGGGGGAACTGATACAGGGGGGGAGTATATTCCAATGCCCTGCCTCGAAGGAAAGAAGATTTCTCCGGTATTGCCGCGCGCCGGCGCTCGATCTCAAGAAGAGTTCCTGCAAGACGTCCAGACGGATCGTCGCGTCGAATTCGCGCCGGGCCGGGAGAACCTCGACCAGTTCTCCGGCCCGCTGGTCTCCCTCAAACTTTCGCCCGACTCAGCCTCAGTGAATTCCCGATCACCGAAACGGAACTGAAGCTCATCGCCGCGGCCGCGATCATCGGGCTCAGGAGAAGACCGAAAAAGGGATAGAGAACGCCCGCTGCGATGGGGATTCCGAGCACGTTGTAAACGAAGGCGAAGAAGAGATTCTGTTTGATGTTCCGCATGGTCGCGCGGCTCAGGCTTCGGGCACGCACGATGCCCAGGAGGTCGCCTCGGAGCAGCGTCACGCCGGCGCTTTCTATCGCGACGTCCGTTCCCGTCCCCATCGCAATTCCGACCTGCGCCTGGGCGAGGGCCGGAGCGTCGTTGACCCCGTCGCCAGCCATCGCCACGAACCGGCCTTCAGCCTGATAGCGCTTGATGACGTTCACCTTGTCCTCCGGGAGCACCTCCGCGACGACCTCGTCGATTCCGAGCTCCTTCGCAACCGCGTTCGCGGTGGTCTTGCTGTCGCCGGTGAGCATGACGACGCGGATCCCTTCGGCGCGGAGGAGGCCGATCGCCTCCGAGCTCGTCTTCTTGATGGGATCAGCGATGCCGAGAATGCCGGCCATCTTCCCGTCCAGAGCCAGAAAGACCGCCGTTTGACCCCGCGACCGCATGTCCTCCGCCCGAGCGCCGAGCCCTGCCGGATCGAGGCCCATTTCCGCCAGGAGAGCCGCGTTTCCGAGCGCGACGGCGCGGCCTGCAACCCGGCCCGACACGCCTCGTCCCGTCCGCGACTGAAAGTCGCCGACTGGCTCGAGTCGGACCTGCCTCTCTCCGGCGGCCGCAACGATGGATGCCGCCAGAGGATGCTCGCTTCCTCTCTCGAGGCTCGCCGCGAATCGAAGCACGTCCGCCTCCTCGAATCCGGGCTGCGCCAGGATGTCTGCGACCCGGGGCTTTCCTTCCGTGATCGTTCCGGTCTTGTCCATCACGAGGGTGTCGACCTTCCGCAAAGACTCGATGGCCTCGGCATTTCGAAAGAGCACCCCCGCTTTTGCCGCCTTCCCGGTCGCCACCATGATGGACATCGGCGTTGCGAGCCCGAGGGCACACGGGCAGGCGATGATGAGGACCGCGACGGCGTTCACGAGACCATGAGCCATCCTGGGATCAGGCCCGGCGAACGCCCAGACGCCAAAGGTGATGACGGCGACGGCAATGACGATCGGAACGAAGTAGCCGGCCACCAGGTCGGCGAGCTTCTGGATCGGCGCGCGCGTCCGTTGCGCTTCGCTGACGAGCCGGACGATCTGAGAAAGCATCGTCTCGGCCCCGACACGTTCCGCGGTCAGGACGACCGAGCCGGTGCCGTTGACCGTCGACCCGATGAGTCGATCCCCCGCATTCTTTTCGACCGGAATCGGCTCACCCGTGACCATCGACTCGTCCACCGCGGTGTGGCCTTCCACGACGCTCCCGTCGACCGGAATTTTCTCTCCCGGCCGCACCCGGAGGCGATCGCCGACCTGGACTCGATCGAGAGGGATATCGACCTCGACGCCGCCCGGCTCGATGCGGCGGGCGGTCTTCGGGGCGAGATCCAGGAGCGCCCGGATCGCCGCACCCGTCTGGCTCCGGGCCTTCAGCTCCAGAACCTGGCCCAGAAGCACGAGCGTGACGATGATGGCCGCCGCTTCGAAATACAGCCCGACGTGTCCTGAAGCATCCCGGAACGACGCGGGGAAAAGACCCGGAAAGAAGATGGCCGCCAGACTGTAGAGGTACGCGACGGCGACGCCCAGGCCGATCAGCGTGAACATGTTCAGGCTGCGATTTCGGATCGACTGCGCAAACCGAACGAAGAAGGGCCAGCCCCCCCACACGACAACCGGCGTCGCCAGCGCGAGCTCGACCCACGGCAGGACCCCAGAGGCGCCCATTCCGGCAGATCCCGGGAGGAGGTCGCGCATGGCAATGACGAGAAGGGGAACGGACAGCACAGCGGAGACTGCGAACCTCCGCCGCATGTCAACCAACTCGGGATTCTCTCGGTCGCCTGCCGAAATCGTGCGCGGCTCGAGCGCCATCCCGCAGATCGGACAGCTGCCGGGACCATCGCGGACGATCTCGGGATGCATCGGGCAGGTCCACTGCGTGCTCGAGGCCGCAGACGAGGGGATCACTCGTTCGAGGGCCATGCCGCACTTCGGGCAGGAGCCGGAGCTCTTTTCCCGGACCTCCGGGTGCATCGGGCAAGTAAAACTCTCCCCCGAAGCGATGGGCGCCGGCGCAGTCACCGTCGCCGCAAGAGGCACTCGTTCGGGCCGGAGAACGTAGCGCTCGGGATGCTCCCTGAACTTCTCCTGACACCCTGCACTGCAGAAGACGAACGGCTGGCCGTTCCATGTTTCCCGATGGGAACTTTCTTCCGAAACCGTCATCCCGCAGACCGCATCCCTGAGAGGGTTCGCTCCGGACTTCGCCTCGGGGGGCCGCTGTTCTTTACTGCTCACGGTGAACTCCCTGTCTGCAGGAATCTACGCGGCCGCCGCCTGCGGGATTCCGGACCGGTATCGCAACGTCTCCAAGTGACGGTAAAAGAGGTAGAT
The DNA here is from genome assembly GCA_038203955.1 of Thermoanaerobaculia bacterium. Classification (GTDB taxonomy): domain Bacteria; phylum Acidobacteriota; class Thermoanaerobaculia; order UBA5066; family Gp7-AA6; genus JALYUA01. Next base: position 8,963 of record JBBRDK010000120.1, read on the forward strand.
CAGGTAAGAGTCGAGGCAACGAGGAGGTGCCGGATGCCATGACCCGAGATCCAGTGACCGACCGGCCTGCTCAGAACTTTCGTTATATCCGACCACGAGAAACTAGCGGCGACGAAAACTCCGCCGATCTGCACACGACACTACGAAACCTTGCCAGGGACACGGGATCACGCCAGCACCCGACGGGTCGTTTCAGCAGGCGCACTCTCGAAAGAGTGAGCGTTCACAAAGAGCGCAGCGGATTGATGGAATGCACCCGCTCGAGCGGCTCAGGGACGCGATCCCTGTTCGTGAACTGAACCGCGGCAACCCTCGACTCCCCGGAGGAATCAAATGGTGTTGCCCTTGAAGCCGCACGTCACTCTTGCGGGGGTCGGGATGAGGCCGGTCCGTTGGAGGTGGAGACGAGTGCTCTCTTTTGTAAAACGATGACGTAACCAATCAGAACCGCCGCCGCCGCCGCTTCC
>JBBRDK010000121.1:0-9193 GCA_038203955.1 Thermoanaerobaculia bacterium
CCGGAGCTGGGCCCTCTCGACCACCGACCAGCTGCTGCACGCGGCGGAGTACGAGCCGCTGATCATCAGCTACAAGAGCGGCGCGGCCGTGCGTCTCTCCGACGTCGCCCGCGTGACGGACTCGGTGGAGGACATCCGCACGGGGGGCCTCTCCAACGGCAAGCCCGCGGTCATCATGATCATCTTCCGGCAGCCGGGCGCCAACATCATTCAGACCGTCGACGCAATCCGGGCGATCCTCCCGCAGCTCCAGGCGTCGATCCCTCCCGTCGTCAAGTTGAACGTGGTCATCGACGCCACGCGGACGATCCGCGCCTCCGTGAAGGACGTCCAGATCACCCTGGCGATCTCGATCGCCCTCGTGATCCTCGTCGTGTTTCTCTTTCTCCGGGACTGGCGTTCCACCCTCATCCCCAGCGTCGCCGTCCCGATCTCTCTCATCGGAACGTTCGGCGTCATGTATCTGCTCGACTACAGCCTCGACAACCTCTCGCTGATGGCTCTGACGGTCGCGACGGGCTTCGTGGTCGACGACGCCATCGTCGTGATCGAGAACATCACGCGGCACCTTGAGAAGGGCATGCAGCCGATGGAGGCCGCTCTGCTCGGGGCGAAGGAGATCGGCTTCACCGTCGTCTCGATCAGCATCTCGCTCATCGCGGTCTTCATCCCGATCCTCCTGATGGGAGGCATCGTAGGGCGGCTCTTCCGGGAGTTCGCCGTGACGCTCTCGGTCGCGATCGCCGTTTCCCTGGTCGTCTCCCTGACCACGACGCCGATGATGTGCGCGAAGCTTCTGAAGCCCCACGACGCCCAGTCGCACGGCCGCTTCTACAAGGCGAGCGAACGCGCCTTCGACTGGATCCTCCGCCGGTACGAGAGGTCGCTCGGATGGGTGCTCCGCCATCAGCCGCTGACCCTGGCCGTGACGCTCGGGACGATGGCGGCGACCGTCTTTCTTTACGCGAAGGTGCCGAAGGGCTTCTTCCCGCAGCAGGACACGGGCCGGCTGAACGGCTCGATCCAGGCCGACCAGGACACGTCTTTCCAGGCGATGCAGAAGAAACTCCAGCAGTTCGTCGAAACGGTCATGAAGGACCCGGCCGTCGAGAGCGCGAACGGATTTCTCGGCGGCACGTCGAACTCCGGCAGGATGTTCGTCGCGTTGAAGCCTCGGGAGGAGCGCAACCTGAACGCCGATCAGATCATCGCGCGCCTGCGCGGCAAGCTCTCGGACGTGCCCGGCGCAAGCCTCTTCCTGCAGCCGGTGCAGGACCTGCGGATCGGCGGGCGCGGCGGCGGCGCGCAGTATCAGTACACGCTGCAAGGCGATGACCCGAAGGAACTGTTCGTGTGGGCGCCGCGCGTCGTCCAGAGACTGCGCCGGCTGCCAGAGCTCGCCGACGTCAACAGCGATCAGCAGAACAAGGGGCTGCAGGCCTCGCTCGCGATCGACCGGAGCACCGCGGCGCGTCTCGGCATCACCCCGCAGATGATCGACAACACCCTCTACGACGCCTTTGGTCAGCGGCCCGTGTCCACCATGTACACGCAGCTGAACCAGTACCACGTCGTCATGGAGGTGGATCCCGTGTTCTGGCAGACCCCGGAGGGGTTGAAATCCGTCTACGTCCGCTCGAACACCGGGGAGATGGTGCCGCTCGCGGCGTTCACCGAGTACTCGTCCAACACCGCACCGCTGACGGTGAATCACCAGGGACAGTTTCCGTCCGTGACGATCTCGTTCAACCTGCCGGCGGGAGTCGCTCTCGGGACCGCCGTCACCGCTGTCCAGCGGGCGGAAGCGGAGATCCGGCTTCCGGGCACGATCCGCGGCAGCTTCCAGGGCACGGCGCAGGCCTTCCAGGCGTCGCTCGCCAACGAGCCGATCCTGATCGCCGCGGCGCTCCTGACCGTTTACCTCGTGCTCGGCATCCTGTATGAAAGCCTCATCCATCCGATCACAATTCTGTCGACGCTCCCGTCCGCCGGCGTCGGCGCGCTCATCGCTCTCCTGCTCTGCCGCACGGAGCTCTCGGTCATCGCCCTCATAGGCATCATTCTTCTCATCGGCATCGTGAAAAAGAACGCCATCCTGATGATCGACTTCGCGATAGAAGCGGAGCGCAAGGAGGGCAAGAGCCCCGAGGAGGCGATTTTCCAGGCCTGCCTGCTGCGTTTCCGGCCGATCACGATGACGACGATGGCGGCCCTGCTCGGAGGCTTGCCTCTGGCGCTCGGCGGTGGGACCGGGTCGGAGCTGCGGCGTCCCCTCGGCATCGCAATCGTCGGAGGGCTCATCTTCAGCCAGATGCTCACGCTCTTCACGACGCCGGTCGTGTACCTGTACCTCGACCGACTGCGCCTGCGCTGGCACGGGTTCCGCGACCGCGGCCGCCGGCCCGCGCCCGGGCCGGGTATCCCGGGAGTGCCGGCGGTGCCGGCGGCGGGAGAGAAGGCGTGAGCCGGGGGGGGCCGGTCCTCGCCGGGGCGATCCTCGCGGCGAGCGCGGCCGGATGCGCGGTCGGTCCCAACTACCACCGTCCGGAGGCTCCGGTCCCGGCCTCGTTCCGCGAAGAGGCGCCGGCCGGCTCCCCCGCGGCCGCCCCCGATCGCTGGAGACCCGCGCAGCCGGCGGATGCCGTCACGCGTGGGAAATGGTGGGAGATCTTCGGCGATCCCGCCTTGAACGCCCTCGAGGAACAGGTGACGGTGTCCAACCAGACGATCGCGCGCGCCGAAGCCCAGTTCCGCGGCGCGCGCGCGGCGGTGCGAGGCGCCCGGGCGGACTACTACCCCACGATCTCGACGTCCCCGTCGGTGAGCCGGGGCGAGAGCGGCCGTACCATCGTCTCGACCGGGACCGCCCGCACTGTCACGACTTATCAGCTGCCCGTCGACTTGAGCTACGAGGTGGACGTGTTCGGGCGGATCCGGCGCAACGTCGAAGCGAACGTCGCGATCGCGCAGGCAACCGCGGCGGACCTCGAGACGGTCCGGCTCACCATGCACGCGGAGCTCGCCGTCGACTACTTCCAGCTCCACGGCGTGGACGCCCAGATCCAGTTGCTAGAGACGACGGCGGCCGGGTACGAAAAGGCCCTGCAGCTGACGGTCAACCGCCACGACCAGGGGATCGTGTCCGGCGTGGACGTCGCGCAGGCGGAGACGCAGCTGTTCACGACACGCGTGCAGCTGACCGACCTCCGGCTGACGCGGGCGCAGTTCGAGCACGCGATCGCGATGCTGGTGGGGAAGGCGCCCGGCGACTTCGCCATTCCGCCCGCGCCCGTCGCGTATGCCCCGCCCCTCGTTCCCGTCGGACTGCCGTCGGAGCTTCTCGAACGGCGTCCGGAAATCGCGTCGGCGGAGCGCCGCATGGCGGCCGCGAACGCCCAGGTCGGCGTCGCGACCTCCGCGTTTTTTCCGCGGCTCCTGCTCGCGGCAACGGGCGGTTACGAGGCGACGCGCCTGGCGGACTGGTTCTCGCTGCCCAGCCGCTTCTGGTCGATCGGCCCTTCGATCCTGTTTACGATTTTCGACGGCGGAAGGCGTCGCGCCGCCCGGGAGCAGGCCGTCGCCGCGTACGACTCCGCAGTCGCCTTCTACCGCGAGAACGTGCTCGCGGCATTCGTCCAGGTGGAAGACAACGTCGCCGCCGTGCGTATCCTCGCCGAAGAGGCGGCGCAGCAGACGGAGGCGGTCGCGGCGGCGGAGCGCCTTCTCACTCTCGCCCAGAGCCGCTACTCGGGCGGGATCACGACGTACCTCGAGGTCGTCACCGCCCAGCAGGTGGCGCTCGCCAACGAGCGCGCCGCCGTGGACGTCCTGACGCGGCGGATGACCGCGAGCGTCAACCTGGTGAAGGCGCTCGGCGGAGGCTGGCAGGCGGAGGACAGTTCTCAGTCGTCAGTTCTCAGTTCTCGGTCGGGCGACGCGAAGCCGGCGAACTGAAGAGCAGCTGTCAGCTGTCAGCTCTCAGCTCTCAGCTCTCACGGCCGGCAGCCTGAACGCTCGACGCTGAACGCTCGACGCTGAACGCTCGACGCTCAACCGACTTTTTCTCCGCCTCCCGCCTGCCGCCTACCGCCTCCCGACCGGCTTCGGCTTGCGGCCTCGGTAAAGGCCCGGAACGTGCCATCCGGAAACAGAAGGCACCTGGGTCCGGGCAATGCGGCGAGCGACCGCGACTCGGCCGGGTTCCGGTCGTGCGTTTTCCAGGGAATGAAGCGGAGCTCCTCCCCCGAGAGAAACTGCAGCTTGTATCCCTCCCAGAATCCCGCGTAGCAGACGCGGTAGCCCTCGGAACGAATCCGGAAAATCAGTTCGCGCGGATCGGCGCTCTCGATCTGCGCGATTCGGGCCGCGGCCTGAGCGCGGAGCGACCAGCCACCGCATCCCATCAGCAGCGCAAGAGCCGCGATCCTCCCGGCGCGAAACCGGGAGGAAGGCCGGCCGAGCAGGCCTGAGGCCACGAGGGCGTACGCCGCCGGGACCGCCGGACCGATGTAGCGCGAGTCTCCGCCGCTGCGCAGCGCGACGTCGTAGAACAGGAGCGCCACCATGACGACCGCGCCGGCCAGGGCCGCCGCGTGGAAGCGTCCCGCGAGGAGAGCGAGGAACGCGCGGACGCGCGCGCGCCGCTCCCACGCGAAGAGAAAGAGCCCGGCCGCGCAGCCGGCGAAAAAGAGGATGCCGGCGGAAGATCGGTCGGCGCCCAGCCACTTCCAGAGGTCCGTCCTCGCCATGTCGCGCAGATGCGGGAAGAGTCCGTCCACGCCGACGTCGAAGCGATGACGGCCGTAGGCGCGGCTGTACCAGCCCAGGAACCGGCCGGCGGCGACCGGCAGGTACCCGACGAGAAACCCCGCGGCGAACCCGAGCGCCCGCGGCAGACGGCGGGCGGCCTCGAGCGCGAGAGCGGAGGCGCGTCGCGCGATCGCCCCCCGGAACTGGAGCTCGCAGAGCGCCGCCGTGAGAAGCAACAGAGCCGGAGGCTCGACGAGCGGGTGGAAGACGTAGATCGCCGGAACGGGAAGGCCCGCCTGGAGCAGGAGCGCGAGGAAGAAGGCCAGCAGGAGCAGAGACTGCCACGCTCTCAAAGCGAAAAGGGCGAGGGGCGAAAGCCGCCTCCACGCGAGCCTCTCGGGCCGGACGAACAGACGGTCGAATGGCCGGAGGAGCGGCCGGATGTGCGACCACACGCGAGAGCGCAGGAGGAGAACGACCGCCAGCGGAAGCAGAAGCAGAATGAAGACGACTCCCTGATTCATCCACCAGCCGAACCCCGCCGCGACGCCGAAGAGGAAGCAACCCCCGGGCGTCTCGAAGAGGCGCGGGATGCCGGCGTCCGGCGAGCGATCGCGCGGCGAGCCAGAGCAGGATCCCGGAACAGAGGAACACGATCTCGTCGCCGCGGGCGATCACGGAGCTGTCGAAGAGATAACGGGGACCGATCGAGAGAAGGAGCAGAGCGGCCGCGGCGGCGCGCCGGCCGGCTGCCTCTCGCAGTCCCGCCCAGAAGAACAGGATCCCGACGAAGACCTCCGCCATGGTCCCGAGGCGCAGGCTCAGGGGATCGACGCTCGTCCACCGGTCGAATCCGTGCCGCACGACCGCGGCGACCGCGCCCGCGAGCGACGTGAGGGGTCCCATGTAGTTCTGGCCCCAGAAGAAGACGTCGACTTCCCCCGTTCCACGATCCGGCGGGAGGCGAGGCCGAAGACGCCGGCATCGCTGTTCCAGCCCCGGATCGCTCCGTGGTCAGTCAGAAGCGGCAGCCGAAGGGCAACGAAGAGACAGGCCGCCAGAAGAGCCGCGACGATTTCCCACGCCCGCACGGAGCCCGCGGGTTCGCCGGCAGTTTCGCTCATGGCCTCCGGGGTGGCTCCGCGTCGCGGGCGCCGCCGGCCGCCGGAGCGAGGCGCTCATAGACATGAATGAAGAAGCGGGGATCCCCGACGCGCGCGTCGGAGTCCGCGTCGCCGAACGACGCGCCCAGGCGATAGCGGGAGTCGATCGTCGACCGGATCCGGCGCGCATAGTCGTCGCCGAAAGCCGCCTTCCCGAACACCGCGGTCGGCTGGTTGGCGATCGCGAGAAACCGCGGGCCCGCCGTCTCGATGCGGCGCGCCACCTCTTCCTCCCGTACCGCGTCGAGATGTCCCGGGAGCACCTGCTCCTCGCGCAAAGGATTCGGGAGCCCGAGGGTGAAATTGAACAGCCCGCCTTCCGGGAATCCCGCGAACCCGTCGCCCGGCCGCGTCACGGTCTGAAGGTATGCGGCGGCGCCGGCGATCGCGCTCGCGCGGTCCGCGGGAAGGCGCAGGAATCCCGCGGGCGTGTGAATCAAGGGAAAGCGGTCCGCCGGGTGAAGGCGGGCCCCGCGCGCGATCGCGAGACCGGCCGCCGAGAGAAACACGGCCGTGAAAAGAGCCCGGGCTCCCCGCGGCCACGCGGCGCGGACGGCGACGCCGTCGATCGTAAGGACGGCGGCCGCGGCGGCGAGGCCGGGAAAGACGAGCACGGAATATGGCGTCGTGACGCGGCCGTAGGCGAGGCCGAAGAGGACGCGGGACGCCGCGGCGGCCGAGAAGGCGAAGAGGAAGAATCTCGCCCGTCGGCGTGCGTCGAGCGGGAGTCGAAGGAGAAGAAGCGCCGCGACCGCGCAGAGGACCGGCATCGGCGCCAGAAGCGGCGGCAGCCGGTCTTCGATCGACGCGCCCGTTCCCGCGGAGAGGAAGATCGCCGCGGCGATCGAGAGCGCCGCCGCGGTGCCGATCGCCGCGCGCGGCGCCTTCCCGGCCGCGCGCGACCCCGCCGCCCACGCGATTCCGACGATCGCCAGATCCAGAAAGAGCGCAGTGGCGACGTTGTTCGCCGAGCCGCGCGGGTCCGCGGCTCCCGACATCACGCGATACACGTTCCGCCACTCCGCCGGCGGGGAGAAGAGGGCCAGGGGTCCCTCCGGAGTCAGCGCCGACAGCGGCAATCCCGCGCACGCGATGACCCAGCCCGCCGCCGCAAGCGCGGCGCCGATTCCCACCCCGGCGAAAACGTCGCGGAGTCGCCCCTCCTCGCGGTCCCGCCAGCCTGCCGCGAGGAGCACGGCGGCCGCGGCGGCCCCCATCTCGGGCTTGGCGAGCAGGGCCAGCGCCACTCCGGCCGCCGTCATCGCGCGCGCCCCGCGTGAACGGTCGCCCGCGGCGGCGGCCAGCGCGAGGAAGGAGCCGGCCACGGCCCAGAGGGCGCCGAACGAGTACGGGAAGAGAAACGAGCCGCCGTTGGGCGCCCCGAGGCAGACGGCGGCCGCCCACGTGCAGCCCGCAAACGCCGCCAGCCGGCTCCCGGCCCGCGCGGCGAGCGCCCAGAGCGAGCCGAAGAGCAGCACGGCCGCGCAAAGACCGGCCGCCTCCAGCGACGCAAAGCGGCGCCCGAACGCGGCGATCGCGGCCGCGTTGATCCACGGTCCGGCCGGCCCGTAGTAGTACACGACGTCGCGGTAGAGGCGCTCGCCCGCCGCGAGCCGCGCCGGAACGTTCATCTCCCGCGGCGAATCGACGAACGGAAGAATCCACGTGCGCCACGAGAACGCGGCTGAGAGAGAGCCGGCGAGGGCCATCGCAAGAATCCCGGCGGCGAGAAGCGGGGCGCTGCTGTGGGCCGCCGCGGAGCGCCCGGGGAAAGATTCGCGTGTGGGCATGTGGCTCTCCCATGTTAACGGGTGAACGCATGCCTCGCGCGCCCGGCACCGAGCCGGCTCTGTTAGATTCTGCCGGCCCATGCCCGTCCTTCACGCGATCCTGCTCGGCATCCTTCAGGGTTTGACTGAGTTCATCCCGATCTCTTCGACCGCCCACCTGACCATCGCGCAGTACTTCCTGAAGATCCGCGACGCGGACATCGCGCGCTCCTTCGACCTCGTCCTGCACCTCGGCACGGCACTCGCGTTGATCGTCGCCACCTGGCGCCTTCTGGCGGGTATCGCGTCGGAGGCCGTGCTCGCCGCGACGGGGCGCCCGCCGGCCGACGAGACCGACCGCGCGCTTCTCGTTCCGATCGTCGTCGGCACGATCCCCGGCGTCCTCGCGGGGCTTTTTCTCCTGAAGCGGTTCGAGTCCTTCCGTACCCTGGCCTCGATCGGCGTCGCGATGCTCGTCGCGTCCGTGTATTTCCTGGTCTCGGAACGTATCGGCGAGGTCCGCCGCTCGAGCGAGCGGGACCTGTCCCGCATCAACCTCTTCGACGCGCTTCTCGTGGGGCTCGCCCAGGCGGCGGCCGGCCTTCTCCCGGGCTTGTCACGCTCGGGCATGACGATCAGCACGGGCCGCCTGCGCGGATTGAGTCGGGAAGACGCGACGCGCTTCTCGTTTCTTCTCGCCCTTCCCATCATCCTGGGCGCCGGGGCGAAGACACTGCTCGACATGCGGAAGGAACACGGGCCGTCGATCGGCGCGGCGCCCCTCGTGGCCGGGTTCATCGCATCGGCTGTCGTCGGTTACATCGCCGTCGAATTCCTCCTCCGGTACCTGCGCACGCACACCTTGCGGCCGTTCGCTGTTTATCTGGCTTTTCTCGGCGTCGCCCTCATCGTCGCGAGCCGTTTCGTTTCCTAGCCGCCGCCCGTGACCGTCATCCCGCCGTCTCCTTCCTCTTTCAAAAAGTGGCTGGCGCGCCTGGGCCCTGGGCTTCCCATTCGGCGGCGCCGTGATCTTTCTCCTCGCGAGCATGGGAAAACACTTCAACATGCACTAGCGGTTCTGAAGGGGGAGAGCGGAAAGGAAGCGCGATGACCGAGGGCGAGGCGATCGAGGCGGGAGCGCGGGGAGAGGCGAGCTGGATCGTGTCGGAGGCGGACCTCGCCAGCCGGCTCGCGGAACGCGGCGGAGAGTCCTTTCCCGGGGTTTTCTCGACGGCTCGGATGATCGCGTTGATGGAGCTCGCCGCCTCCCGGATCCTCGCGCCGTCCCTGGAGCCCGGACAGGAGTCCGTCGGCGTCCTCGTCCACGTCACGCACACTGCGGCGACGCCGCCCGGCTCGCGGGTGACCGCTCACGCCACGTACTCCGGGCGGGAGGGGAAGTTCTACGCCTTCGAGGTCCAGGCGGTCGACGACGCCGGCGAGATCGGACGGGGGATCCACCACCGAGCGATCGTCGACGGGCGCCGGCTTCTCGAAGGTGCGGCGAAGCGC
>JBBRDK010000122.1:0-9127 GCA_038203955.1 Thermoanaerobaculia bacterium
GAGCTTGACGAGACCGGCGACAGCCGCGTCGACCTCGTCCTCGTAGAAGTCGCCGATCTTGTTCAGCATCTGGTCCAGGGCGCCGGTCTGCTCGCCGACCCCGATCATCTGCACGACCATGTTCGGGAAGATCCCCGCGTCCCGCAGCGGCTCGACGATCGTCTTGCCGCCCTCGACGGCCTTGCGGACCTCCTGGATGGCGTCCTCGACGATCGCGTTGCCCGACGTGCGGGCCGTGATGTCGAGCGCCTCCAGGATGGGAACGCCGGACGACGTCAGGGTGGCGAGGGTGCGGCAGAACCGCGCGACGGCGATCTTCTTCATGATCATCCCGAGCACCGGAATCTTCAGGATGAACCCGTCGATGACGCGGCGGCCGCGATAGGTCGCGTAGTACCGCTTGAAGAGATAGATGAACGCTCCGATGCCGATCAAAAAGAAAACGAAGTATCGCGCGAGGAAGTTCGACGCCATGATCACCATCCGGGTGGGGAAGGGGAGCTCGGCACCGAGGCTCGTGAACAGGGCGGCGAACGTCGGAATGACCTTCAGCAGGATGACGGCGACGACGATCATCGCGATGACGATGACCGCGACGGGGTAGATCAGCGCCGACTTGACCTGCGAGGAGAGCTTGACCGATTTCTCGATGTAGACCGAGAGCCGCTGGAGGATCGTGTCGAGAATACCGCCCGCCTCGCCGGCGGCGATCATGTTGACGTAAAGGTTGTTGAAGGCCTTGGGGTGCCGCCGCATGGCGTCCGCCAGGGTGGATCCGGCCTCGACGTCCTGCCGCACCTGCAGGAGGATCCGCTGGAAGTTCTTGTGCTCCTGCTGATTCGCGAGGATCTCGAGGCACTGCACCAGCGGAAGGCCGGCGTCGATCATGACCGAGAACTGACGCGTGAAGACGGCGAGCGTCTTCGGGGGCACCTTGCGGCCGACCTTCGTGAGCGAGATCTCCTTGCCGCGCTCCCGGATTCCGGTGACGACGATGTTCTGCCGGCGGAGCGACGCGAGCGCCACGTCTTTGGTGTCCGCGGCGAGCACGCCCTCCTGGACGAGGCCGGTGCGGTTTCTCCCTTTCCAGACGTAATTCGGCATGGTCGGCTCCTTAGGCGCGCTTTCCGGCGGTCGCGGCCGGCGGAGCGACGTTCAACCCCGACCCGCGGCTGATCAGCTCCTGGAGCTCGTCCGGATTGGAGGAGCGCGAGAGGGCGATCTCCAGAGTGATCAGCTTGCGGTGGTAGAGGGTGGCCAGCGACTGGTTGAAGGTCTGCATTCCGAACTTCGACTGGCCCGTCTGCATCATCGAATACACCTGATGGATCTTGTCCTCACGGATGAGGTTCCGGATGGCAGCGTTCGGGATCAGGATCTCCATGGCCATCGCGCGGCCCTTGCCGCTCGAGCGCTCGAGAAGCGACTGGCAGAGGATCCCTTCGAGCACGAACGAGAGCTGTGTGCGGATCTGCGTCTGCTGGTGCGCCGGGAAGACATCGATGATGCGGTTGATCGAGGACGTTGCCGAATTGGTGTGCAGGGTCGCGAGCGTCAAGTGCCCCGTCTCGGCGATCCGCAGCGCGGACTCGATCGTCTCTAAGTCCCGCATCTCACCGACCAGTACGACGTCGGGGTCTTCGCGGAGGACGGACTTGAGGGCGTTCGGAAACGAGTGCGTGTCCGCGTGCAGCTCGCGCTGGTTGACGATGCATTTCTTGTGGGAGTGCAGAAACTCGATCGGGTCCTCGATCGTCACGATGTGAAGCTGCTTTTCGCGGTTGATGCGGTCGAGCATCGCCGCGAGCGTCGTCGTCTTGCCCGAGCCGGTGGGGCCGGTGACGAGGATCAGGCCGCGCGGTTTGTCGCAGAGCAGCTCGACCACCGGAGGCAGGCCGAGCTCACGGAACCCCAGGATCTCGTAAGGGATCTGCCGGTACACGCCGCCGACCGCGCCCCGCTGGAAGAAGTTGTTCGCGCGGAATCTCGCGAGCCCCTTCACGCCGAAGGAGAAGTCGAGCTCGAGGTTCTCTTCGAATCGGTGCTTCTGGGTGTCCGTCAAGACCGAATAGGCGAGCTGCTTGGTCTCCGCGACCGTCAGAGGCGGGTAGGGAAGGGGGATCAGCCGGCCGTCCAGGCGCACCATGGGAGGGGAATTTGTCGTGAGGTGGAGGTCCGACGCCCCCATCTCGACCATCTGCTTGAGAAGCTGGTGCAGTGTGGTATCGCCGGCCAAGTTGCCTCCACGGAAAGATTTCGAGCTGAGAGAGTCTTGCTAGTGTAAACCCGAAAGGCGGCCGAGCCAAGCTCGAACTGTTTAGTTTGTGAACGTTAGGGCGGCGGATTCGGGGGTCGATAGAACGAGAGATCTGAGAGGGCCACGAGGGGGGAGGTCGGAGTGGGCGAAGGCCGCTACGGGCGAGCGAGCCCGGAAAAGCCCGGATTCGGGCCTGTTTCCGCTACAGAACGGTCTCGCGGAGGACTTCCTCCAGTGTCGTCATCCCGTCCCGGATCTTCTGCAGCCCGGCCATCCGGAGGCTCACCATCCCCTCCTCGATCGCCTTGCGTTTCAGCTCGATCGACGAGGCGCCCGACAGGATCATGTCGCGGATCTCGTCGGTGAAGCTCAGGACTTCGTACAGTCCCGACCGCCCCTTGTACCCGCCGTTGTTGCAGCGCTCGCAGCCCCGGCCGCGCTTGATCTTGAGGCTCTTCACCTCGTCGGGAGCGAATCCGACCTGGATCAGCATCTGCGGCGGCGTTTCGACTTCCTCCGCGCAGTTGCTGCAGATCCGCCGCACGAGCCGCTGGGCGCAGATCGCGTTGATGGATGTGGCGACGAGAAACGGCTCGATGCCCATGTTCATCAGGCGGTTGATCGTCGAGGGGGCGTCATTCGTGTGCAGGGTCGAGAGCACCAGGTGGCCGGTCAGGGCGGCCTTGACGGCGATCTCGGCCGTCTCGAAGTCGCGGATCTCGCCCACCAGGATGATGTCGGGGTCCTGCCGCAGAAAGGAGCGCAGGGCCGAAGCGAACGTCAGCCCGATCTGCTCCTTCATCTGGACCTGGTTGATCCCGGCGAGGTTGAACTCGATCGGGTCTTCCGCCGTCATGATGTTCACGGTCGGGTCGTTCAAGGCGGCGATCGCCGAGTAGAGCGTGTTCGTCTTGCCGGATCCCGTGGGCCCGGTCACCAGGACGATCCCGTAGGGGCGGTCGATGGCGTCCTTGAATCGCCGGAGCGGCTCGGGATCGAACCCCAGCATCGTCATGTCGAGCTGCAGCTTCGTCTTGTCGAGCAGCCGCATGACGACCTTTTCGCCGAACTGGGCGGGCACCGTCGACACGCGCAGGTCGAGGTCCCGGGAGCGCTCTTCGACGCGCAGGCGGATCTTGATCCGGCCGTCCTGCGGCAGCCGCTTTTCCGAGATGTCGAGCTTCGCCATGATCTTCAGGCGGGAGATCAACGGGTCCCGCGTCCGCATCGGCAGCGCCATGATGTTGTGGAGGACGCCGTCGACGCGGAACCGGACGCGGAACTCCTTCTCGTAGGGCTCCACGTGAATGTCGGACGCTCCGGCCTTCAGGGCCTCGATCAGGATGAGATTCGACACCTTGATAATCGGCGCAGACTCCGTCGACTTGGCGAGGTCTCCGAGGTCGATCTCCTGTCCCTCGTCCTTCACGACGTCGACGTCCGCGCCCTCGTCGAGGCCCGTGATCTCGTCCATGTTGATCTCGCCGAGCCCGACGCCCGCCATGTCGTCCGCGGTCAGCGCCGAGGTCTGCATGACGTCGTCGAGGTTCTGGCCCGAGGCGAAGGCGCTCGAGCTCGGCTTGGCCTTCTCCTTCAGCACGACGGAACGCGGAGTCCCGTAGTGCTTCTCGATGGCCTTGCGGAGGGCGACCTCGGAGGCCACGACCGGCTCGACGTTGTAGCCCGTCATGAACTTGATGTCGTCCATGGCGAAGACGTTCGTCGGGTCTCCCATCGCGATCGTCAGAGTGGCGCCCGTCTTGTTGACGGGGAGGACGCCGTACTTGCGTGCCACCTCCGCCGGGACGACCTTGATGACGTTCGCGTCGATCTCGAAGCTCGCGAGGTCGATCGACGGGACGCCGAACTGCTGGGACAGGGTCTCGGTGATCTGCGTCTCCGTGACGGCGCCCACGCGGACCAGGGCTTCGCCCAGTTTGCCGCCCTCTTCCCGCTGGGATTTAAGGGCCGCATCGAGCTGCTCCGCAGAGATCAGCTTCGCTTTGAGGAGGAGATCCCCGAGTTTGACTGCCATTTGAAGGACCGGATGATCGTAAGTCCTTCAGGGGCAGGAGTAAAGAAGAAGCTGTCAGCTGTCAGCTTTCAGCCGTCAGCCGGAGCCTCTCTCGACTCGACGAAAACGGACGACGGAAAACCGCGAGGCTCCCTCGGCGGCTGGAGCTTTTCGTTTCCCGTTTCCCGTTTCACGAGCTGGGGCTGGCAGCTGACAGGTGACAGCTATTTCTCTATCGCCCTCAACTTCCCGATCAGCGTTCCCACCTTCAGCTTCGAGCGGATCTGGACGGGAATGCGCCGCTCGTCGTCGGTCAGCCACAGAACGAGGTTCTTGCCTTTTCCGATGAGGCTTCCTCCGGAGCTCTTCGGCTCGACACGGATGGTCGAAAACGTCCCGGCAGGCGTCTTGATGCTTTCGCGCCCCTGGATCTCGACGCGGAGCACGTGCGTCTCCCCCGAGAAGACCTGGAGCTCGGCCGGACTTTCCCTGTCGAACGGCAGAGTCCGCAGGAAATAGACGGAGGAGAGCGTGTCGAGCGTGGCGTCATTCAACGGCACCGTCTTCCCCTCGTGGCGCGCCACGCCGGTTTCGTAGTCGAACTCGGTGAGCTCGTCGCGCACGCGCTTGCCTTCGACGGTGTGCTTCTCGAAGCGCACCGATCGGAAGCTCTTCGGGTCCACCCAGGAGACCATGTAGTCGCGGACGAGGAAGAGCTTCGAGAGAAAATCATTGGACACGGCGGAGAGCTCGAACTTCCAGGCGGGGTGTCCCGCGAGCTCCGCCGGCTGCGCGGACAGGGTCAGCTCGCCGCCGGCGACGCCGAGGATCGTCATCGCGTACCGCAGCGTTTCGCCCAGAAATTGCGGCGGAGCGGTCTTCTCCTGGGCAAAGGCGGGCGCGCGCGTCGCGAGGAGGAGCGCGCACACCAGGAATCGGTACCGCTTGAGCGCCTGAAAAGCCAGCCGATCGCCTCTGTTCCGTCAGGGTGCCGCGCACCGGGCCGCACCGATCGCCTTCGTCACGACGGCCTCGATCTCGGACGCCTGATCGTAGCTCAACCAGGTCCCGCCGTAGGGCCGATTCCGAGCGGGCACGTTGCGCCGCGAGGAGGGCGAGAAGAGCGCGAGCGTCGGAGTTCCGAGCGCGTCCGCGAGATGAACGGGACCCGTGTCTCCGCCGACGAAGAGCGCGGCGTGCGCGGCGACGTGTGCCAGCCCCGCGAAGTCGAGCAGGGGGAGACGCGCCGCCTCGGGGAGAAGCCTGGTAAGACGGCCGGCCCGGGTTTCGTCTCCCGGGCCCCAGGAGATCACCGGGGAGATCCCGGCGCGCTCCGAGAGCCGGCGCGCGAGCGTCGCGTACTCCGTCTCGCCCCACGCCTTCTCCATCCGGCTCGCACCCGGATGGAAGAGCGCGAAGGGCCGGGGGAGCCCTGACGCGAAGCGGTCGGCGGCCTCGCGGACGACGGACAGGAGGTATCGCGCGTCCGGCGCGCGGACCGTCGCGGGAATCCGGAGCGGGGCGAGCAGCGACAGGTTCTGATCCACCACGTGCTCGACTCCCGGGTCGAGCGCGACGGACCGGTCGACGAGGAGAGAAGACGTTCTCTCCCGCCGGTCGCCCGCGCCGAGGCTCACGACGGGAGCGCCCGCGAGTCTCGCGAGCAGCGCCGATTTCCAGAGCCCCTGGGCGTCGATCACGGCGTCCGCCTCGAACGACCGGAGAGCTCCGCGCAGGCGGCGGATCTCGCCGCGGCTCCGGGCCGAGACCGGCGCTCGACGCCAGCGGCGGGTGTCGGCGGGGAAGACCGCGGAGACCGCGGGGTTCGACTCGAGAAGACCCGCATACGCCCCCTCGACGACCCATCCGACCGACACACCGGCGCGGTGAGCGTTCTCGGCGAGGGGGAGCGCGTGGACGATGTCGCCCATCGCGGAGAGACGCACGATGACGAGCCGGGACGGGGGGGGAGGGAAACCGGAGGTCACGGGAGAAGCCGGGGGCCGAGCGACCAACAGGAGCGAGACGGGCGCGGTACTCCGCGGTCAACTAGATCGGGAGCCGAGCGACCAACGGGAGCGAGACGGCCGCGGTACTCCGCGGTCAACTCGATCGGGAATCGGGAATCGTCTCCCGTCACCGGGTCGCTCGCTCGATTTTCCCGATCCGGTCGATCAGGTCGCTGGTGGCGTGGTCCTTGGGGTCTCCGACTATGACCGTGCTTCCGCCGTAGGCCGCGACGACGGCCCTCTCGGGGACGGTCTCGGCGCGATAGTCGGTCCCCTTCGCATGGACGTCCGGCTTAAGAGCCCCCAGGAGCTCGGCGGGCGAATCCTCGTCGAAGAGGACGACGGCGTCGACGCAGCGAAGCGCCGCCACGATTTCCGCGCGTTCGCCTTCGGGGACGATCGGCCGGCCCTCGCCCTTCGCGGCGCGGACAGACCGATCCGAGTTGACGCCGACGGCGAGCCAGTCGCCTTCCCGCCGGGCCGCCTCCAGATACCGGACGTGGCCGGCATGAAGGAGATCAAAGGCGCCGTTCGCAAAAACGATTCTTCTGCCGGCCGCCCGTTGTTCGACCGCCAGCGCGAGAAGCTCTGCCCGGGAGACGATCCGATTTCCATTCATGTCGGCTTTACCTTCGGCTCCCGATTTAGTTGACCGCGGAGTACCGCGGCCGTCTCGCTCCCGTTGGTCGCTCGGCTCCCGACTCCCGACTCTGAACTCTCAACTTCCCAATATCAGCCGGTCCTCCTCCATCGCCCTCGAGATCTCCTCGCGGGTCGCGGTCGCCGTTCCCATCTTCATGACGACGACGCCTCCGGCGAAGTTCGCGAGAACGGCCGCTTCGAGGGGCGTCGCCCCGGACGCGAGCGCGAGCGAAAATGTGGCGAGCACCGTGTCGCCCGCGCCCGTCACGTCGGCGACCTGGTCGGTTCCGTGAACCGGGATGATCGAAGGCGGCGCGCCCTCGGAAAAGAGCGCCATTCCCCGCGACCCGCGCGTGACGAGGATCGTGCCGCAGGCGATCTTCCGACGCAGGGCTTCCCCCGCGCGCGCAAGCGCCTCCTCCGAATCCCCGAGAGCGAAACCGACGCACTCCTCGATCTCCTCCTCGTTGGGAGTCACGGCGTCGACGTCGGCGTAGTGCGAGAGCGCGTGCCGCGAATCGACCATGACCGGAGCGCCCGGCGCGAGAGACCCGCGCAGCGGACCCACCGCCGCGGGGGAGACGGCGCCGTATCCGTAATCCGAGAGGATCGCGGCATGCGCCCCGGCGGCCAGCGCGGGCAGACGAGCCAGCAGCGCGGCGGACGCGGCCGACTCCGGCCCGAGGACGCTTTCGCGGTCGTACCTCACGATCTGCTGCTTGATCGCGTGCGGGGCGCCGCCGAGGATTCTCGTCTTGGTCGGAGTCGCGTAGCCGGAGGCGTCGGCGAGACCGGCGGTGTCGATGCCGCGGTCTTCCAGGATTTCCCGCACGATCCGGCCCTCAGCGTCCTGCCCGAGGATCCCGACCGGAACCGGGACGCCTCCCAGGGCGCGGACGTTCGCGGCGGTGTTCCCGGCGCCGCCCGGCAGGTTCTCCTCCTTCGAGAATCGGAGGATCAGCACGGGAGCCTCCCGGCTGACGCGCTTCGGGTGGCCGTAGATGAATCGGTCGAGGACGAAGTCCCCGGCGACGACGAGGCGCCTTCCGGAGAAGCGTTCGAGCACACCTTCCAGCCGCTCTCGCGTGAGGCGCGAGCTCACGGCCGGGGCCGCTCGATTCGCAAAGTCTTCAAACCGCTCGGATTATAATGAGGCCCCTCCCTGGAGGCCCATGCTCGAGTCACAGGTGCTGGTCTTGAATCGCGTCTTTCAGGCGGTCCAGGTCACGACCGTCCGCAAGGCCTTCTCGCTTTTCTACAAGGGGCACGTGCGCGCCGTGCTCGAGGACTACAGCACGTGGGACTTCGAGAACTGGTGCGACATCCCCGTCCAGCCTCATGACGAAGTGGTGATGACTCCCTCCTCGGCGATCCGGGTTCCGCGCGTCGTCGCTTTGAAGGATTTCGACCGGCTGCCCCGGCAGGACGTCAAGTTCTCGCGCCACAACATCTATCTCCGCGACGGGAGCCGGTGCCAGTACTGCGGGCACAAGTTTCCGTCCGCGGAGCTGTCTCTCGATCACGTGGTCCCGCTCTCCCGCGGCGGCATGTCGAGCTGGGAAAACGTCGTCTGCGCCTGCCTCGCCTGCAACGTCCGCAAAGGCAATCGGACTCCGCACGAAGCGGGAATCCGTTTGATCCAGCTGCCGAGAAAGCCG
Organism: Thermoanaerobaculia bacterium; assembly: GCA_038203955.1. Taxonomy (GTDB): domain Bacteria; phylum Acidobacteriota; class Thermoanaerobaculia; order UBA5066; family Gp7-AA6; genus JALYUA01. The sequence goes on from JBBRDK010000122.1 coordinate 8,581, forward strand.
CGCTGGCATCCCGTCGGCCACTTCGGCGCGAGCAAGTTTCATCCCGCGTGGCGGAACTTTCTGGACGTGGCGTACTGGAATATGGAGTTGAAGTAGTTGAGGGGTCAGAGTCGTTTCTGACGTCGTTCTCAACTCTCGACTCTCGACTCTCGACTCTACATAAGCACGTCCACCGCGCGCTTCACCTGTGCGGGTGAGATCTCGACCATGCACTCGTGCTGGTAAGGACACTCTTTAAGAAAACAGGGCGAGCAGAAGACGTAGCGGTCCAGGACCCGTGAGGGGGAGCCCGAGGGCGACGTCCGGCCCGGGTCGGTGGGGCCGAACAGGGCGACCACCGGAGTTCCGACCGCGCCGGCGAGATGCATCGGTCCCGAGTCGTTGGCGACCACGAGCCGGGAGAGGGAGAGAAGCGCGGCGAGCGCGGGAGGGTCGAGGTCGGCGCCGAGCACCGGGACGGGGAATCCCGCCGCGAGGACGGCCTCCGCGGCCATCGCCTCTTCTCCCGGCCCGATCACGAACGCGGAGGCCACGCCCGATTCGCGCA
>JBBRDK010000123.1:0-9108 GCA_038203955.1 Thermoanaerobaculia bacterium
GCGCTCGAGACGGGCGCCCGGGCCGTCGACCTCGGCCGCGAGCTCGGGATCCCGCGCATCGAGGCCATTGCGAACAAGGCGCGAACGCCCGAAGACGAGGCGGCCGTGCGCGAGTTCTGCGAGGCGCGAGGGATCCCGATCGCGGGTTGGGTGCCCTTCGATGACGCCGTCCTCGCGGCGGAGCGAAGCGGGCGGGCCGTTCTCGACGCGAGCCCCGATTCGGCCGTCGTGCGGGCGATCGCCGGCGTCGCCGAAACGCTCCGGGAGGCCTGATGTCGACGGCGCTGGGAGAGGCCGAGCAAATCCGCCTCAAGATCCGCGTCCGCGGAATCGTGCAGGGTGTCGGATTCCGGCCGTTCGTCTACCGCATCGCGCTCTCGCGCGGTCTCGCCGGCTTCGTGCGCAACGACGCCGACGGCGTGTGGATCGAGGTGGAGGGCACGGAGGAGAACGCGCGGGCGCTGGCGCGCGAATTGGCCGTCGGCCCCCCGCCGCTTTCCGCCGTGCGCGCCGTCGAGGTCGAGGATCTTTCCCTGACAGGGGATTCGGATTTCCGGGTGATCGAGAGCGGACCGGAGACTTCGGGACGCGCGGCCATCCCGGTCGATACGGCGACGTGTGACGCGTGCCTGCACGAGCTCTTCGACCGCGGGGACCGGCGGTTTCGATATCCCTTCGTCAACTGCACCGACTGCGGTCCGCGGTACACGATCGTCCGAGAGACACCGTACGATCGCGGGAAGACCACCATGGACGCGTTCGACCTGTGCGGACCGTGCCGCGCCGAATACGAAGATCCCGGGGACCGCCGGTTTCACGCAGAGCCGAATGCCTGCCGGGACTGCGGACCACGGCTCGAGCTCACGCGGCCCGGCGCTCCCGCGCTGTCGGAGGAGGACGCGCTGGCCGCCGCCGTCGCAGTCCTGACGGCCGGCGGAATCCTCGCCCTGAAAGGACTCGGCGGCTTTCATCTCGCCGCGGACGCGCGGGACGGCGCCGCCGTCGCCCGCCTTCGCGCTCGCAAGGGGCGGCCCTCGAAGCCTTTCGCGCTGATGGCCCGGGACCTGAGCGCCGCCCGAACGGTCGGAGAGATCTCTCCCGAAGCCGAGCGGGCCATGACCTCCCCGGCTCGTCCCATCGTTCTTCTGCGGCGGCGACGGCAGGCGCCGATCGCCGAAGAAGTCGCGCCGAACCTGCGAGAGGTCGGCGTCATGCTGCCTCATACGCCCCTCCACCACCTTCTCCTGAGTGACGGGCCGCCCCTGCTGGTGATGACGAGCGGCAATCTCTCCGAGGAGCCCATCGCGAGACAAAACGACGAGGCCCTGTCAAAGCTCCGCGGTGTCGCGGATGCGTTCCTCACTCACGATCGGGAGATCCACACGCGCGCGGACGATTCTGTCGTCCGGATCGTCGCGGGAGAGACGCAGCTCATCCGCCGATCACGCGGCTTCGTGCCAGAGCCGATCAGGATTCCCGTTCCCTCCGCCTCGGCTTCGGTGCTCGCGGTGGGACCGGGATTGAAGAACACGGTGTGTGTGACCAGAGGCGACGAGGCGTTCCTCTCTCCGCACGTCGGCGACCTCCAGAATCCCGAGGCGGTCGGGTTTTTCGAAGAGGTCGTCGAGAAATTGAAGCGTCTTCTCTCGGTCGTGCCCTCCGCGGTCGCTCACGACCTCCATCCCGACTATTTTTCGACACGGTGGGCGGCCGCCTCCGGCCTCCCCCGCGAGCCCGTCCAGCACCACCACGCGCACGTGGCCGCCTGTCTTGCGGAGCACGGCCGGTCGGACGCGGCCATCGGCATCGCCTTCGATGGAACCGGTTGCGGTCCTTCGGGCGAACTGTGGGGCGGGGAAATCCTGACCGCGGACCTGATGGATTTTCGCCGTGCCGGCCACCTGCGGGCCCTGCGCCTGCCCGGGGGCGAAGCCGCCATCCGCCAGCCCTGGCGGACCGCCGCAGGCGCCCTTCTCGACGCGGGAGAGACGCTCGAGGCCCTCGGGAGCGTGGAACGCGGGCGCGTCCACGCGATTCGCCAGATGCTGGAGAAGAACCTTCGTTCCCCCGAGGCGACGGGGGCCGGCCGCTGGTTCGACGTGGTCGCCGCGCTCTGCGGCTTCCGCGGCGCGATCACCTACGAGGGCCAGGCCGCGGCGGAGCTCGAGGCCCTCGCGGGCGAGGACGGCGCCGATTCCTATCCGTTCGAGCTCGTCGACGGAGGGCGCGACGCGCCGTTCGAGGTCGACCTGCGCCCGATGGTTCTGGAGATCGCGCGCGCGCGGCGCGGAGGAACGCCGGTGCGCGACGTCTCCTCCCGCTTCCACGAAACGATGGCCCGGGTCGTTTCCGAGTCCGCCCGTTTCGTGCGGAAACGCGCGGGTCTCGAGACGGCCGTGTTCTCGGGCGGCTGTTTCCAGAACCGGACGCTGACGGAACGAGCCAAGCAATTGCTGGAATCCGACGGATTCGAAGTCTTGATTCACCGGCGCGTTCCGGCAAACGACGGTGGAGTCTCGCTCGGCCAGGCGGCCGTCGCCGCATTCCGGCTGGCGCGCCGGGAAGGAAGGATCTGACCATGTGCCTCGGAATCCCGGGAGAGCTTCTCGAGGTCCGCGACGTCAAGGGCCTCAAATTCGGAAAGGTCCGGTTCGGCGGAATCACGCGCGACGTTTGCCTCGAATACGCGGCCGACGCCGCCCCGGGCGACTACGTGGTCGTGCACGTCGGCTTTGCCATATCGAAGATCGACAAGGAGGAGGCCGCGAGATCCTTCGCGGTGCTCGAGGACCTCGGCCAGACGGGCGAGCTGACGGCCGACATGGCGGAGCAGCTTCTCCCCCGCTCCGGCCCGTGGCCCGGCGAGGAGGACTCGTGAAGTACCTGGATGAGTACCGCGACGGCGGAGTCGCCGCCTCGATCGCGAAGACGATCGCGGAGACCGTGACCAGGCCGTGGGTGCTGATGGAGGTCTGCGGCGGGCAGACCCATTCAATCGTCCGCTACGGGATCGATCGGATGATCCCGCCGGAGGTCGAGCTGGTTCACGGTCCCGGCTGCCCGGTGTGCGTGACCTCGCTCGAGATGATTGACAAGGCCCACGCCATCGCGAGCCGGCCCGGCGTCATCTTCACCTCATTCGGCGACATGCTGCGGGTGCCGGGCTCCCGGGGAGACCTCCTCACGTTGAAGAGCCGCGGCGCCGATGTCCGCGTCGTCTACTCCCCTCTCGATGCCGTCCGGATCGCCTCGCAGAATCCGGGCAAAGAGGTCGTGTTCTTCGGAATCGGTTTCGAGACGACGGCGCCGGCGAACGCGATGGCCGTCTACCGCGCACAGAAAGAGGGAGTCGCCAATTTCTCGATGCTGCTCTCTCACGTGCTGGTGCCGCCGGCAATGGCGGCCATCCTTCAGGCGCCGGGCAACCGCGTGCAGGGGTTCCTCGGGCCCGGGCACGTCTGCGCCATCATGGGATACCGCGAATACGAGTCGCTTGCGGAGCGCTACCGCGTCCCCATCGTGATCACCGGCTTCGAGCCGATCGACCTGCTCGAAGGGATCCTGATGACCGTGCGGCAGCTCGAAGCGGGCCGGGCCGTCGTCGAGAACCAGTACGCGCGCGCGGTAACACGCGACGGCAATCCGGCCGCGCGAGCGCTCGTCCTGGAGGTTTTCGAGGTCGGGGACCGCAAGTGGCGAGGAGTCGGATCGATTCCGAAGTCCGGTTACAAGATCCGCTACGAGTACCGGCACCACGATGCCGAAAAGCGTTTTCAGGTGGAAGAGATCGCGACGGAGGAATCGTCGCTGTGCATCAGCGGCCAGATCTTGCGGGGACTCAGAAAGCCTTCCGACTGCACGGCCTTCGGAACCCTGTGCACGCCTCAGAAGCCGCTCGGCGCCACGATGGTCTCGGCGGAGGGCGCCTGCGCGGCCTACTACCAGTACGGGCGGTTCTTAGCATCGGCATCCCTCCCGGCCGTCCCCACTGGAGCCCCTCCGGCGTGAGAGAGGCGATCCTCCGCAAGGCGCGCGAGAGCTGCGACGTCAAGCTGCGGTTCTTCGAAGAGACCGCGGACAAGCTCGAGCAATGCGCGCGGGATCTCGCGTCGCGTTTTTCCTCCGGCGGGAGGCTCTGGGTGATGGGCAACGGGGGGTCGGCGTGCGATGCCGCGCACGTCGCCGTCGAGTTCCTTCACCCCATCCTCGAAAAGCGGAGGCCGCTCCCGGCGACGGCGCTCACGGTGGACACGGCCACACTGACGGCGATCGGCAACGACACCGATTTCTCGCACGTCTTCGTCGACCAGCTCGCGCTCCTCGCGCGTCCCGAGGACGCCGTCCTGGGGATCTCGACGTCCGGCGCCTCGGCGAACGTCAACCGCGCCTTGAAGCGCGCCCGCGAGATTGGCGCGCTGACGATCGGCTTCTCGGGACGGGACGGGGGCCAGATGCCCGACCTGTGCGACTACTGCTTCACGGTGAAGACCTGGGCGATCCACCGCGTGCAGGAAACGCACACGGTGCTGCTCCACCTCCTCTGGGACCAGGTCCACGTCGCGCTCGGGGAGGACGACGTTCTGTGACGCCGATCCCGACCACACGCGGGGGGTCGGCTCGATGAAAGACCCCGGCCTCCTCCCCTTTTCGGACTGCCCGATTCCCATCTCCGAGACCGAGCAGATTCTTCTCGGTCACGGAAGCGGCGGCAAACTGACGGCGCGCCTCATCGAGTCCGTCATCCTTCCCGCGCTCGCCAGTCCGGCGCTCGAGCCGTTGGACGACCAGGCCATCGTCTCGATCGACGGCACGAGGCTGGCCTTCACGACGGATTCGTACGTCGTCACTCCCCTGTTTTTTCCGGGAGGCGACATCGGCGATCTCGCCGTCAACGGGACGGTGAACGACCTCGCCGTCGGAGGCGCAACGCCCCTCTTTCTGTCTCTTTCCTTCATCCTCGAGGAGGGGCTCGAGATCTCGGTCCTCGAACGCGTCCTGGCGTCGGTCAAGCGGGCCGCCGCGAGAGCCGGAGTCTCGATCGTCACCGGCGATACGAAGGTCGTCGACCGCGGGAAAGGCGATCAGCTGTTCGTCAACACGGCCGGGATCGGCTCCTTGCGCCCGGGCGTCGAGCTTTCGTCCCGCAGGGTCCGGGCGGGTGACGCGATCCTCCTGTCGGGGCCGGTCGGAGATCACGGAATGGCGATTCTCTCGACGCGCGAGGGGCTCGACCTCGAAGGTCAGATCCAGAGCGACACCGCGCCCCTGCACGAGCTGACGGCCGCCATCCTCACCGCTTACCCCGGCGTCCACGCCATGCGCGACCCGACGCGGGGCGGCGTCGCGGCCACCCTCGTCGAGATCGCTTCCCGCCAGCGGCTCGGAATCGAGATCGACGAAGCGGCCGTCCCCGTCCGCGACCCCGTCCGAGGCGCCTGCGAGATCCTGGGCCTCGACCCCCTCCTCGTCGCCAACGAGGGCAAACTGGTGGCTTTCGTGCCCGAAGAGGGAAGCGCCGCCGTCCTTCGCGCGATGCGAGCCGATCCCCTGGGCGCCGGCGCCGTTCGAATCGGGCGGGTGACCGAGACCCACCCCGGCTTCGTCGTCGTCCGAACGCTGATCGGCGGTGAGAGGATCCTCGACCTTCCCTTCGGCGAGTCCCTGCCCCGTATCTGCTGAAGCTTCCCTCGCGGGAGCTCCGGGGGTCTCCCGCGCGATCCCTCTCCCGGCACCCCGGGGCCTCCGCCGCCCGGGAAAAATCGGTCAAACCAGCGGACAAGGCTTGCAGGTGTCCCGTCGTTGTGTGAGATTCCCGGCCGAAGCTTCGAAAATTCGAAGCGCGATTCGCGTCTGGATGGAGGGATCACATGGACCACCGCACGTTTCGTCTTTACAGCCGCCGGCATCACACACTTCTTCTCCTCGCCCTCCTCATGCTCGTGCCCGCCGGGGTTTTCGCCCAGACGGCCGAAAAGGCGCCCGCGGCTTCCGGAGATCAGTCGGCGGAGAAGAAGGACGCCAAGCCCGAGGAAACGCGCGTTCGGACGGACATCACCGTTTCCGCGGAGGCTCCCCCGAAGATGACCGAGGTCAGCTCCGATGTCAGGACTCTGCCTGCCAACAGCAGCGTTCTCGGTCCAAGTGCCTACGAGACCCGGGAATACCGCGAGCCGGGAGAAGTCGTCCGTTCTCTCACAGGCGTGGACTTCGTCGTCTACGGCCAGGGCGGAGTCCCGTCGGGTCCCTCGATCCGCGGGTACACGGACCGCAACTTCGGCCAGGACATCGCGGGTTATCTCGACGGGATTCCGCTGAACCTCTTCGGCTTCGTCGCCTCACACGGCGCCATGGACACGACCCTTCTGCCGCCCGACGCGATCGACCGGGTCGAGGTCGTGCGCGGGCCCATGGAGGCGCGATTCGGCGATTTTGATCGAGGGGCCAGCATCAATTACGTCATTCGGGACGGAATTGCGAATCCCTCGGTCTCGATCAGCGGAGGAAGCTATGGAGAGCGGCGCGTGGCGGCGACGTACGGGAACGCCGAGCCCGGGGTCCGGAAGATGAGCTTCCTCGTCACTGCGGACGCCGAGAACAACGACGGCTACAGCCAGAACCAGAAGGTCGATCACACCCGGTTTTTCGGAAAAGCGCTCGTTCCGCTCGGAGAAGAGAGCGACGTCTCGGTCAACATCCTTCGCTACAAGAGCAACTGGGACGCGCCGAGCTACCTCGATCTCGACCTGATTCGCCGCGGCCTCATCTCCGACCGCCAGGCCGTGAACACGACAGACGGCGGGGAGTTGAGCGACACGCTCGCCTACGCCAAGTTCCGGCTGGGTCCGGGAGGGTCGTCACCGCTCAACTTCACGGCGTACGGCGGCAAGAGGAGCTGGCTGCGATATCGGTCCGATTTTCTGATCAGCCCGACGACGACGCAGACGCGGCAGGCGGACCAGCGAACGACCATCGGATATCGGCTGGAGAAGAGCTTCGGCCTGAACCTGGCCGGCAGCCCCCTCCTCATCCTGGTGGGCACCACGCTGCAGCGGGACGACGCGGGGACGAAACAGGATCAGACGCTCCGGCGCGCGCTTTTGAAACCCACCGACGACGTGGACGAGCTTCTGACGAACGTCGGGGCGTTCGCGCAGGCCCAGTGGGCGCCGGCGCAGTGGGTGAAGCTGCTGGCCGGAGTCCGTTACTCGCACGTCAACTACTCCCTGGACGACAAGTACCGCGCTAAGGGGACCTACATCGATTCTTACTCCGCCGGAAAGGCGAGCCCGAAGGTCGGTGTCGCTGTCGAGCCGATCTCCAACCTCCTGATCTTTGCCAATTACGCGACGGGGCTGCGCTCGCCGACGCCGCGCACGGAGGTCCGCAACAGCCTCGCCAGCGTCGGCCGGGTCGAGATCGCTCAGACCGAGAGCTACGAGGCGGGTCTCACATACCGGATCCTCGACCGGGTGCACCTGCAGACCGGGGTCTGGCGAGCCGACAACAGCAACGAGATCCGGGGCATCCCACCGGGAGGAACTCAGTTCGAGAGCCTCGGACGCTCGCGCCGCGAAGGGGTGGACTTCGAGGCCAACTGGTACGCCGGCGGCTCGACGCGGCTGTACGCCGGCCTGTCATTCATCCGCGTCCGTTTGACTACGCCGGTAACGCCGGCGGCGACTCATCTTCCCGACGTTCCCGACTACGTGCATCAGGTCGGCATCGAAACAGCGATCCCGCGCCTTGGATTTCTTCCGGGACGGTTTACGTTCGCCGGAGACTATTCCTTTTACGGTCCGCGGGACCTGAATACGACGGGGACGCTGCGTAGTGAGAAATACACCCGGGCCACGGGGAAGCTGATCTACAGCGCGCGGGAGGGTTACCGGTTGTGGGTAGGCGGCGTCGCATACCCGACGTCGCGCTACGGAGAATCCGCGTTTCTTTTTGGAACGAAGGTCGGAGTCCGGGCCAATGCCCGACTCACGCTCGACGGCGGCGTGTCCTACACGTTCAACTGAGGGATGCCTCCGCGCAGTCGACGATTCTTTGAAGGAGAAAGAGCATGAAAACGAAACTGAGTAGAACCCTTATCGCCGCGGTCGCGTTGGCCGCTGCCACGCGGGCCGCGATCTCGGCCGACCGGCTTCCGGAGGGGCCGGTCGGAGCGGTATTGAGCCGCGCCCTCGCCTACGCGGGTGGAGAACCTGCGTGGAAATCGAAGAAGTCCGTCGAGTTTCGCAAGACCGTGACACGGTTCCGGCCCGACGGATCCGTCGAGAGAAAGCGGGTGGAGATGCACCGGTACCGGCTTGCCCCCCGGCTGGGCGCCCGGATCGAACGAGATGAAGAAGGCAAGAAAGTGCTGATCGTCAACGACGGCTACCAGGCCTGGAGATTCGTGGACGGCCAGCCGGCAACGACACAGCAGGACGTCAATGGCGCCCGGGGGGCTACGTTCGGATCCCACTACGTGTTCGGGATGCCCTTCAAGCTGCTCGACCCCGGCGCCCACCTGACCTCGGCCGGCCGGGAGAAACTCGCCGACGGAACCGAGGTGGACAAGATCCGAACGACGTATGACAAAGGCGCGGGCGATGCCGGCGGTCTCCATACGTGGACGTACTACTTCGACACAAAGACGGGCAGGCTCTGCGCCAACCACCTGAACTACGAGGCAGGAAAATACGACTACACGGAGTACTTCGACGACCAGTCCGTTGCGGGAGTTCGCATCGCGACTCGGCGGCGAGGATACACGGCCGACGCGGCGCACAAGACCGGGACTCTGATCTCCGAGACCCTCTACGATCAGGTCCGGTTCGACGTGCCCGTGCCGGATTCGATGTTCGCGCCGCCGAAGTCGTAAGGGCTCCGCGCGGAATAGCGGAGGCCCGCCCGGGTGTTAAGGTGCTGCTCTTGATCTTTGAGCCCGGCGAACGGGCTCCCGGCTTTCACGGGGGCGAAACGGCTTCGACGGGGACGAGCACGCGTCAGGTTGCATGCCGAGGCCTCACCTACCTCGTAAAAAGGTGAAAAATGATAGCTGCCAATAACAGCAATCTCGCTCTCGCTGCGTAATTAACGCGCAGTGACGGTGTCCGGGAA
>JBBRDK010000124.1:0-8949 GCA_038203955.1 Thermoanaerobaculia bacterium
ACTTGACCGCAGCGCGCGCCCTCGAGTCGTACGTGCTGCTCTGGCTGACGCTGTTCCTGACGTTGAAGACACCGGAATTCAACATCCGAATCGTGGGCGCGTAAAGCAAGAGCCCCCTCTTCCCGCGGAGAGGGGGCGGGGGGCGATTCGTCAGCCGGCGGACGGCTTCAACGGATCTCTCTAACGGATTTCCTTGTTGTCCTCGAGCTGCTTGATGACCCCCTCCACGTTCTTGCGGTTCGCCTCGTCGGGTGCGGTGGCGAGCGCGAGCTTGCCTTCCTCGATCGCTTTCTTTCGGTTGCCGAGAGCGGCATACCCTCGCATCAGACCGACGTGGACGGGCCACTTGTCCGGATAACGTTTCGCGTTCAATTGGAAGACGCGCATCGCCTCTTCTTTTTTTCCGTCGACGAGAAGCTGCCGGCCCGCCTGGTGAATCTGTACGGGTTCCGCGGACCCGTGGTGGAGCGCCTTGTCGAGGGTCTTCGTGGACTCGGCCTCGCGGCCGTTCAACGCCTGCAGGCGGGCGAGCGTCGCGAGCGTCGAAAAATTTTCCTGGCCGCCCGCGTACGGGTCCGACACGGCGCGCTCCGCCCACTTCATCGCCTCGGGCAGGTTGACCTTGTTCTGCGCGCAAAAGGCCGCCGCCTGCTGCCAGTTCTGCCAGGAGAAACCCGCCCACCCGCGGAGGTCGCGCCGCATCCCGTCCACCCAGAGCCCGATCGGGTCATCGACGCTGACGGAGAGCGGAACCTGCAGCTCCTCCCACTTCAGGGCCACCGTCGCCTTCGCGGCCTCGCGGTCGGTGAACTCGTAAGTCAGCCACTCTCGATAGTCGCCCTTCACCGGCTTGACCTGCACGCGAAGCGCGTCGTTTTTCGCGTCGTACCAGTAGCTGCCCCAGGAATCCGCGTCGCGCGAGAAAATCACCGTCCACTCCTCCTTGCCGGGGATGAAGTGGAGGCCGTAGGTTCCGGCGGGAAGCGCCTGCCCCTGGACCTTCGCGTCGGAGGAGATTGCGAACGTCGTATTCTCGTTGGCACCGCCCCGCCACGGACAGGCGGTGCATTCGTTCAGTCCCAGATCGGAGAGGCCGAACGGGACCAGTTCGCCCCAGATCTTTCCCCGCCGGTCGTTGGCGCCTCGAACCACGCGCGGGCTCGAGTAGTCGATCCGGACCGTGACGGGCCCGATCATCGATGACACGGAGGCCTTCGGGTTGTCGCCATTGGGCGGAAACGTGAGCCCCTGCGCCCCGAGGAGCGGAAGAGAGAGAGCGAGGCATCCCAGCGCGAGAACCAGCGGGCGGGTGTGCGGTTTCATGCGACCTCCAGATTGTCGACAGGAAGGTGTTTCCTCCCAGTACGAATCCCCGGCCGCCAGGTTTTGGAGAGCCGTTCTTCGATTACCGATTCCCGATCTAGTTGACCGCGGAGTACCGCGGCCGTCTCGCTCCCGTTCGTCGCTCGACTCCCGATTCCCGGCCCGTTTGATCCCGACTCCCGATTCCCCGCCCGCCTACCGCCTCCCGTCACCGAGGCGGCAGCGGCCCGCCCGGTCGTCCCCGCCGCCGCGGCGGCGCGACCGGCGGCCGGGCGGTCGGGTTTGGGGGCTCCTCGACGACGTAGACCTCGTTGACTCCGGTGACGCCGAGCCCTTCGTGCGTCGCGCCGCCCGGCAGGTACACCGCGCGGCCGATCACCGCCGCGACGATCCCATGGCGGCCCGTCCGCATCGGCGGCAGCCGAGTCCACGCGTCCGCGTCCGGATCGTAGGCCTCGACCTGGTGGAATATCCCGTTGACGTCCGAGGCGTTGCCCTCGCCCCCGAAGACGTAAAAGCAGTGTCCGACGACGGCGCCTGCGACGCCCGATCGCCCGGTCGGCATCGGGGCCCGGCGGGTCCAGGCATTCGCCAGCGGGTCGTACGCCTCGACGCAATCCTGGCTGCCGGGCCTCCCTCCCGCGACGTAGAGCTCTCCGTCCATCACCCCGCCCGCCGTGTGATTGCGCGCGCACGCCATCGCGGCGAGCGTCGCCCAGGTGTTGCCCGCGGGGTCGTAGACTTCGGCCTCATTGCCCGCCATCCCGCCGCCCGTGCCGCCGGCAACGTAGATGCGGCCGTCGATCACGCCTGCCGCCGGCGTGCCGCCATGCACGTACCGCGAAGAGGCGACCTCGGTCCACCCCGCGGCGCCGGGTCCGATCGTGAAGACCCGGTTGCCGCTGCCCCCTCCGACGTACAAGCGGCGGTCCACGGCGGCAGCCCACCCGTGGTCCGTATCGAGGGGAAAATCCGGACCCGCAGTCCAGGCATCCGGCCCGATGTCGTAGATCTCCGTCGCATTCGAGCGGCCCGCGAGACCTCCGACGACGTAGACGCGGCCTTCCAGAGCCGTGACAGCGGACTCCTGCCGCGGGACGTTCTCCGGGGAAAGAGCGAACCAGGTTCCGGCCGGACAGGGAGCGGGTAGCGCCGCGGCGGCACCCGGGCCGGAGAGAAGGAGCAGGCAGAGGAGTCGAAGGGGCCGCATGGATGGCGCGCTCACCGCCTTCGTTCGCAAGTCCCGGACCATCCCGAGGCCCGAGGGGGCTGCTCTAAGATGGACCTCGTCATGAAGAGCTCTCGAAGCGTTTCGCTCGCGCTGGCGGCCGCCGGCTGCCTCGCGCTCGCCGTCCTCCTGTCCTTGAGCCCGCGGCCGGACCCCCCGGCGGCCCCCGCGTCCTCCGGCGCGCCCGTCTTCGGAGACGGGTTCTGGAAGCGCTGGGGCGACGGCAAGGGAGAGCTCGCCGGATACGACCTGGTCTTTCCCCGATACGGACAGCCGCGAAAGGGCGTGGCGGTCACGGTCTTCGTCACCGAAACCTTCTCGAATTCCCTCCGGGTCAAGTCCGATCCCGGGAAACATCCGGCGTCCGACGAGTTTCCGGTGATGAAGCTCAATCTCGTCGAGGATTTCCAGACGGGCATCTACGACTACAACCTGCTGACCAGCGCGTTCGTCGCGCTCGTCCCGGTCAACGGCCGGCCCGCCGGCTCCGCGACGAAGGTCTCCTTTTCTTCTCAGGAATGGTGCGGCGGAGTGTTCGGACAGCTGCTCTTCGACGCCGCGTCGGCTCGCCTGACGGCGCACAGCTACTTCGACGGCGAGGCGGATCAGAGCCGCGCCATTCCGGCTCCGGCAGATGCTCTCGCGGGAGACGCGATCCTGCTCTGGGCGCGAGGATTTGCAGCGCCCGCGCTCAAGGCCGGGGAACGGCGCGAGGTCCCTTTCGTCCCGTCGATCGAAACGGCGCGCCTGACCCATCGCGCCGTCGTAACCGCTCGCGTCACCCTGTCCAGGGAGGCAGCCCCGTCGCGCGTGACGGTTCCGGCGGGGACTTTCGAGGTCGAGCGGCGGGTGGCGGAGATCGCAGGAGGGTCGACCTGGAAGATCGACGTCGAGTCGGCCGAGCCTCATCGGATCGTCGCCTGGGAGACGAGCGAGGGCGAGAAAGCGTCGCTGCTCGCGAGCGATCGCCTCGAGTACTGGAAGCTCCACGGCGAGGGGCAGGAGTCGTTCCTCGGGAGGATCGGCTTGAAGCCCCGCCCGCCGCGGACACCATGAGGAGTTGTCAGTTCTCAGTTTTCAGTTTTCAGTCGGGCTGAGACGGTGACTCAGAACTGATCACTGATGACTATAACTGTCGTACCATTCTCCCCGGCGTGAGGCATGTTGCCCACGCTTCGAAAACCCGTCGGGAGCGACTGCCCCGGCGAGAGGAGGTCTCATGTACCCGGGATTCCTGCATTGGCGGCGTCAGCGCGAGCATTGCGGGGAGAGACGTGTCGGGATGGGCTTCGAGCCCGGCGCCGGGCGCGGGCGGCGCGCGGCGTGGGCGTACAGCGCCGGCGGCGAGGACGACGCGGGTCAGTTCGGCAGCGGCGCGTTCGGCGTGCGCCGGCCCCTGCGGTTTCTCGCCTACAAGCTGGAGCTCTCCGAGCCTCAGGTGTCCGAGCTGGCGAGAATATTGGACGAGCTGAAGACGGAACGGGCGCAGGCCGCGGTCGACCAGCGGCGCGCCCTGTCGTCGTTTGCCGATGCCGTGTCGGGCGACGCGTTCGACGACGCCAAAGCGGCCGCGGGAGCGGCGCTGCGACTTCAAAGCGCCGAACGGCTCCGAACGGCGGTCGTCAACGGGCTTGCGCGGATCCACAAGCTGCTCGAACCGCCTCAGCGGGCGCGTCTGGCGTATCTGATTCGGACCGGGGTTCTTTCGCTGTAAGGGAAAGCCGGGCGCGGGGCGATGGCTCCGCGCCCGGTTCTCGTTCTCAGTTCTGTCTTCGGTTCTACTGGCCCGGCCCCTTCTCGGGCGCGTCACCCGGCGGTTTGGGGCCGCCGAGGTAGCGGACGAACTCCGGACTGGCGGTGTCGATGATTCGCCCGGCCGCCACGGCCGTGGCGAGCGGCCAGCGCTTTTCCTTCAACACCGATTCGCCCGCGGGCACGAACTCCGAATGCGCCGAGATTTCGCCGCCCTCCCCCCGGTTCTCCCAGGCGATGGAGCAGCCCGCCTGAATCGTTGCCGACCGACGCGTCGCTCCAAGATCCACATAGCCGCACTCGAACCGGCGCACGCGGGCGGCTTCCGGGCCTTCGATGGGCACCGTTGTCTTCGCCACGCGGGCAGCGAGTGCCTTCTGCGCGATCACCCGCTGCACGCGAGCCGTCGGACGGTACGCCGGCCAGTCCACGTCAAAGCCCACCGGTTGCCGGGAGTTGTCGAACCAGACCGCCACTTTCGACCCGCCTCCGACCACCGCGATTCCATTGACCTCGCGTCCGAAGATCGCGATGTTCGCCACGACCTGTTCGGTGTCCTTTTTCGCGTCGACGTCGGCTCCTCCATTGACGAGGTAGCGCGCGCCGAGGAACGTCAGCGATTCCTGGCTGCCGACCGTGATGAGGTTCCCCAGGGCTTCCTTGACGAACCGCCGGCCGAGCGCCTCCAGGTCCGCTTTTTCCAGCCGGGTGCCCCCCGCCTTCTCGATCTCCTTCGGGTCGTCGAGGTTCCCGCGCACGCGAAGCTTCGTTCCATCGGCGAAAACGTCCACGTAGCCGGCGTCGCCAATATACGAGGTGACTCGGTGATCCCGAGGCGCAGCCTTCAGCGCCCCCAGCGCCAGCCGCGGACCGAGAACCGTCTGCTTTCCTCCGACCCTCTCGAGAAGGCGTTTCGCCACCACGTCCCGGCCCGGACCGGCCACAGGGGCGAGCAGCGGAACGCTGTCGCGGCCAAATCCTTCCCGCAGCGACCGCTCGGTGAGCGACGCCAGATATTCCGAATGGCCCCGCCGGGGCTCGGCGGCTCCCGCGGACAGCGCCCGGAATGCGAGCAGGGCCGCGACCAGTATCAGCGCGCGAGTCCATAGCGAAACGGACAACGACCGGATGACTGCATGCTTCATCGCCGTCTCCTTCAGTTGTTGTCGATCCGCGAGCGGCACCAGTGCTCGACCTGAGAATCGCGCCACCGCGCAAAGCCGCCGAACGTTTGCCACTTCACTTCGTCGCGGCGGAAGTGGCAGTCGGCGCTCGAGTCGTGTGCACTGGTCGAGGAGCTGCCGGTGGCCATGACCGCAACATCCTGGTCTTCCCACCAGTCTCCATTGCCGTCGAACCACGCCCATTTCACCTTCTTGCCCTTCTGCAGGTCGTCGGCAAAGTCCTCGCCCGTTTCATCCGTCGTCGGCCCGTCCCACAGCTTGTCGTGGCTGCCCAGCGCCATGATGAGACCGCCCCGGAACGCGCCGCTCCAGCGACTGAAGATGTTGCTGTCCTCGTTGTTCAACGTCTCGCACGAGTACTGCGCGAAGAACGCGGCTGCCGTGCTCTCGTCCCCGTAGCGCCACTTGTCGGTGATCGAGAGCGCCCGCGTGTTGTTGTTCCACATGACGAGCCGGGCGTTCGTGTCGTTCTTGGCGCCTCCGTGGGTTCCGACGTAGAACAGGTGCACGTTGTCCGGGCCGTTGCCACATGAGTCGCACGTCGAGAAGGCGCTCTTCGCGCCGTGGAGGTTGAAGTAGAAGACCTTGGTGTCGGTGTCGTCCAGCTCATCGTTGAACCAGCCGCAGCGGTTCCACATGTACGAGAGAGTGTCCCGCCAGCCGCTTTCGTACTCGCTCTGGCAGCGAGTCCCGAAGCGGGCCTGGCCGGCGGCGATCGAAGCGTCGGCCAGAATCGCGGCGAGGCTCAGTAGCACCGTCGCGACGGCGCGGTGCGTTCTCATGCCACACCTCCATCCGCCCGGCGTCCAGGACGGCGCGGGCCGGGCACGCGTTCCTACACGTAGATCGCCGCACTCGCGGAGAAAGGCTAGAGAAGAATCGGGCCCCCGGGGGCCGCCCAGCGCCTCAGCGCTCCGCGACGGGGACCACGGTTAGCGAGCGCCGGCCCTCGTTGTCTTTCGTCGTGTCGAGCCGCACCTTCGTGCCGACGGCGATCCGCGGATCGATCGACGCCACGGTCTTCTTGTCGCCGAGGTCGTAGCTGTGCTTCTCGCCGTCGCCGGTCAGGACGACGATCGACTTGCCGGGCCCGAGCTCCGTCACGGTGCCGATCACGGTCTCGCTCGCGCTCTTGCCGCCCCCGGCGCCGCCGGCTCGCGTCTCCGTGGTCACGGCCACCGTCGAGCCGACCTGTTTGGTCTCGGTGGTCGTGGTCGAGCGGCTGCCATCGGCGTTGGTGCTCTTGGTCTCGGTCTTCGATTCGACCTTCGGGGTCTCGGTCCGATGGCAGGCAACTGCCGAAACCAGGAGACCGGCCGCGAGGAGTGACGGGGTGAATTTCATGAGGTGCCCTCCTGGCGGTGCAGGAGCATGCGCCGTGCCACACGGCTAGAATCCGGCGAAGAGGAGGTCCCATGCGCATTCCCGCGATCGCCGCCACGCTAATGCTCGTGTCCGTTCTCACGCCGGCTCTCGCGCAGGATCCGCACGCGGGCCACGCGGCGGCCGCGCCGCAGACGACCGCCTCTCCCGGACCGGCCGCTCCGGCCGCCGTGCGGGATCCGAGCCTTCCTCCCTCCGAGGACCAGGCCAGAGCGGCTCTGGACAAGTCCCCGCGGCACGGCGAGTACGCGGACGTGAAGCTGCCGGCGGGAGGGGCGTCGATTCGCACGTGGATCGTCTATCCCGAGAGGAAAGACAAGGCGGGGGTGGTCCTCTTGATCCACGAGATCTTCGGGCTGAGCGACTGGATGCGCGGGGTCGCCGACCAGCTCGCGCGCGAAGGGTTCATCGCCGTCGTCCCCGACCTCGTCTCGGGGCGCGGGCCGGGCGGCGGCGGAACGGAGTCGGCGGCCAGCCGCGACGACGTCGTCAAGCTCGTTCGAGGATTGACTCCGGAGGAAACGACCGCGAGATTGAACGCGGTCCGCGAGTGGGCGATCAAGCTGCCGTCCGCCAACGGCAGGAGCGCGACGGTCGGCTTCTGCTGGGGGGGCGGCCAGAGCTTCGCGTACGCCGCGGCCCAGCCCGGCTTGAACGGCGCCGTCGTCTACTACGGCTCGTCCCCCGAACCCGCGCAGATGGCCAGGATCGGCGCGCCGGTCGTCGGCTTCTACGGAGGCGACGACGCCCGGATCACGTCGACCGTCCCCGCCACGGAAGCGGAGATGAGGAAGAACGGGAAATCGTACGAGCCACACGTCTACGAGGGAGCGGGTCACGGGTTTCTTCGGGCGCAGCAGGATCGCAACGGGGCGAACCTGAAGGCCACCGCGGACGCGTGGCCGCGGACAGTGGCGTTATTAAGAGATCGGCTGAAGTAGTCCCCTTTCGGCGCCCTGGGTACCCGCGAAAAGGAGGCGGATCAAGGCAGAGATTTTCTATGGAGGGGTCCCTGGCCTGGCGGCGCCCCGTGTACTCGCGAAAGGTCGCCGTGTCGTATTCGGGCGCGCGCTCCCACGCGCGCCCAGATAGGCCCAGAGGCAGCGTCTCGTGCCAAGCGGTAATGTCCCTACATCCCATCCGCGGTTGCGGGCATTTCGGAGCGCGGAACGGTGATCTCGGGGAAACCTGACGCAAAAAACACGTTGATCGCGGCGAGCGCCAGCAGGACCGCGAAGACGGGAACGAGCGAACGCTCGATCGCCTGACTGAAGAGGGCCGGCGCGATCGGCGCTTCCCCGTTCCGCCCGGCGTGCGTGCCCGCGAGAAACCGGCTGGCCGCCTCCATCTCGCCGCCCAACCGCACCGACAGGCCGGCGGCGAAGATTCCGCCGAGGGCCCCGACGCCGAGCGAGCCTCCGACGGTCCGGAAGAAAGGCACGAGGCTCGTCGCGATGCCCCGCTGGCGTTCGGCCGCGACGTGCTGGATCGCGAGGACCTGCGCGATCGAGGAGGGCCCGAGTCCCGCGCCGATCACGCCGCAGGCCACGCTCATCCACGCGACCGTTCCGTTGACGAGGGCGCCGGCGAGCAGAAGAGCGATGCCGAGGAGCGTCAGAACGGCTCCGACCCGGGCGGTGAATCGGAATCCGACACGGACGACCATTCGCGCCCCGGCGGCGGCGGACAACGCCCACATCAGGACGAGAGGCGTGACCACCGCTCCGGCCGCGGTCGCGGTTCCTCCCCGCGCGCCCTGGACGAAGAGAGGAACGTAGGCATCCACCGCGTAGACCATCGTTCCCATCAGGATCGCGGCCAGATAGGGCGATGCGGTCTCCCACCGCCGGAACAGCTCCGGCGGTACGAGCGGATGCGCCCGGCGCATCTGGAGTCCCACGAAGGCGGCGAGCGTCGCGGTGCCGGCGGCGAGGAGCGAAAGGCGCAGGGCCGGGGGCTCGCCGGCGCCGCCCGGAGCGCGCATGACGCCGAAGAGGAGAAGTGAAAACCCGAGCGCGAGCGTCGCCGCGCCGGCGATGTCGATCGGATCCGGCAGGGACGAGCGCGACTCGATCAGCC
>JBBRDK010000125.1:0-8902 GCA_038203955.1 Thermoanaerobaculia bacterium
CCCGTTCGTCCTCATGCTCGAGCCTCTCTACACGTGCAACCTGGCGTGCATCGGATGCGCCGTCGAGCGCCACACGGGCAAGCTCGCCGATCGGCTGCCGCTTTCCAAATGCCTGAACGCGGTCGACACCTCGGGGGCGCCCATCGTGTCCCTTTGCGGAGGAGAGCCGACGATTTATCCCGAGCTGCCGGAGCTCGTCTCCGAGATCATCCGTCGCAAGCGGCACATCTACCTCTGCACGAACGGCCTGCTGCTCGACCAGAAGGTCTACGGCGTCATCGGTCCCGACAAGAGGCTCGTCATCAACGTGCACTTAGACGGCATGCGCGAGACGCACGACCGGGTCTGCGCCCGGGAGGGCGTGTTCGACAAGGCCATTGAGATGATCCGCGAAGGCCGGAAGCTCGGCCACCACATGATGGCCAACATGACGATCTTCAAGGAGACCGATGTCGAAGAGGTCGAAGAGCTCTGCCGGCTCCTGACCTCTCTGGGCGTCGAGGGAATGCTTGTTTCTCCCGGGTATCAGTACGAGTCGGTGACGCGAGACATCTTTCTGACCCGCGACGAAATCCAGAAGAAGTTCAAGCGGGTGCTGGCGATCTCCAAGAAGTACCGTCTGACCTCGACCCCGATGTTCCTCGAGTTTGCCGCGGGGCTGCGGGACTACGACTGCTCCCCGTGGAGCACCGTGACGTACACGCCCCGAGGCTGGAAGGGCCCCTGCTACCTGATCGGAAAGAAGTTCTCCGAGGAGTGGGAGGAGTTCTGGAACGAGACCGACTGGGACTACTGGGAGTCGCGGCAGGACAGCCTCTGCCAGAACTGCGCGATGCACTCCGGGTTCGAGGCCTCCGTCGTGCGGGAGCTGCCCAGGAAGCCGGGGGACATGCTGCGGCTCGCCGCCTGGAATCTGCTGGGATAGTTTTCAGTCGTCAGTTATCAGTCATCAGTTCTCGGTTTCTGCTCGACTGAAAACTGAAAACTGAAAACTGAAAACTCTTCCCCATGAACCTCGTCACGGGGGGCACCGGTTTCGTCGGCTCTCACATCGTGCGCGCGCTTCTCGCGCGCGGGCAACCCGTCCGCTGCCTGATTCGGCCCGAAAGCCCCCGGTCGAACCTCGAAGGGCTCTCAGTCGAGCTCGCCGTCGGAGACCTGACGGACCCGCCCTCTCTCCGGGAAGCGGTCCGGGGCTGCCGGGTCGTCTACCATTGCGCGGCCGACTACCGGCTGGGAGCCCGGCGTCCCGACGCGATCTATGGCGCCAACGTCGCCGGCACCGACAACCTGCTGCGCGCCGCCGCCGACGCCGCGGTCGAGCGGGTCGTGCATACGAGCTCCGTCGGCGCGCTCGGCCGGCGGGCAGATGGCCTGCCCGCGGACGAGAACACGCCGGTGGCGCCCGAATCGCTGATCGGCGCCTACAAGAAAAGCAAGTACGAAGGGGAGCAGGTCGCGCGGGAGTGGGCCGGCCGCGGACTCCCCGTCGTGATCGTGAACCCGTCGACCCCGGTCGGCGAAAGCGACGTGAAGCCCACCCCCACCGGGAAGATGATCCTCGACTTTCTCAATCGGAAGATGCCCGCCTACGTGGAGACGGGCCTCAACCTGATCGACGTGCGCGACGTCGCGGAGGGCCACCTGCTCGCCGCGGAGCGCGGCGTCGCGGGAGAGCGCTACATCCTGGGGAATCGCAACATGAGCCTGAAGGAGATCTTCGACGCTCTCTCGGGCTTGACGGGCATCCCTTCGCCGAAATGGAAACTGCCTCACTGGGTTCCGCTCGTGGCGGCGTCCGCGGATCTCGTGCTCTCGCGCCTCCGGGGAAAGGAGCCTTCGATCCCCCTGGAAGGCGTCCGCATTTCGCGGCACCCGATGTACTTCGACGCATCCCGCGCCGTCGCGGAGCTCGGGTTGCCTCAGAACGACGTCGTCCCGGCGCTTGGCCGGGCGGTCCGCTGGTTCGAGGCGAACGGGTATGTCCACGGGTGACGCGTCGGTGGACCGCGCCTCGGAAGTCCTGATCGTCACGGCCCTCCGGGAGGAGACGGACGCCTTGATCGAGCGGGCGCGGGGCGTCTCCCGCGTGCCCGGCGCCCCCCGCCCGGCGTGGCGCGGAACTCTCTCGGGGCAGCCTGTGATCCTGGCGCGGACGGGCGCCGGCCCCGCCCTCGCCGCCGCGGGCCTGGCCGAGCTGCTGCGGGCGCTCGGACCCCGCCGCTGGATCGGCGCCGGACTCGCGGGCGCGCTCGCGCCGGACATCGCGGTGGGACAGGTTCTCATCGCGCAGGCGGTCCGCGACGCGGAGGGGCCCGTGGCGCAGGAGCCCGATTCGTCGTGGGCGGCGCGCGCGCTCGCCTTCGCTCCGGCCGCCCGCGGCGCGCGGCTCGTTTCGAGGCCGCGGATCGCCGTCACCGCGAGAGAGAAGGCGGCCTTGCGCGGGGAGGAAGGCGAAAGGGCCGACGCCGTCGACATGGAATCGGCCGGGTGGGCCCGGGCGGCCCGGGCGGCCGGACAGGACGCTCCGTACCTTCTCGCGCGCGTCGTGTCCGACAGAGCCGCCGAAGACCTGCCGGACTTTCTCTCCGACTCTCTGGCGGCGGACGGGTCCCTCGATCGCGGCCGCATCGCCCGCCGTGCGCTCCTTCGCCCCTCGTCGATTGGTAAGCTCCTCCGACTGCGGCGTCGCGCCCGCGCGTGCGCGGGTTCCCTCGCGGAGTTTCTCGACCGCTTCGCCGCGGCGGGGTTCTGAGGCGGAGGCGCATGGCGGACCACACGGAGGCCGCGGAGAAGCTCGACCGGCTGCTCGTCGAAACCAGCCGGACCTTCGCGCTCTCGATTCCGCGTCTGCCCGAGCCGACGCGCCGTGAGGTCACGGTGGCGTACCTCCTCTTCCGTATCGCGGACACCTTCGAGGACGCCGCGGAATGGCCGCGGGCCGCCAGGATCGACGCGCTGCGCGAATTCGGAGGGCTCCTGACTGATCCGTCCGTGCCCGACGCGCGCGGGCTCTCCGAGCGCTGGGCGGCGGCGCGCCCGTCCTCGCACGCCGGATACATGACGCTCGTTTCCGAGATCCCCGCGGTGCTCGAGGATTTTCTTTCTCTCGACGCCTCGGCTCGCGCGCCGATTCGCGATCACGTTCTCCGGTCGGTGGACGGGATGGCGTCCTTTGTCGCGAAGAGCGACGAGCGGGGAGCCCTCGCGCTGTCGGGGATAGCGGAGCTTCGGGACTACTGCTACGCGGTCGCGGGCCTCGTCGGCGAGATGTTGACGGAGCTCTTCCTCTTGAACCGCCCGGCCCTGTCGGCCGCCGCGGCGGAGCTCAAGCCGCGAGCGAGGCTGTTCGGCGAGGGACTGCAGCTCGTGAACATCCTGAAAGACAGGAACGAGGATGCCGCGGAGGGGCGAAGCTACATCGCTCCGGATCTGCCGCCTTCGGACGTCTTCGCGCTGGCGCGCCGCGATCTCGAGGCCGCGTCGGAGTACATCGTTTCGCTGCAGTCGGCGGGGGCGCCCCGCGGGATCCTCGCCTTCACGGCGCTGCCGGTCGAGCTCGCGTGGGCCACACTCGAACGGGTCGAAACCTCAGGTCCCGGTTCCAAAGTCACACGGTTCGAGGTCGCCTCGATCGTGGCGAAGCTCGAGGCGAAACTGCTCGCCGGACGGCCAGTAATCAGTCGTCAGTAATAGTTATCAGTTGGTGGCGGGGCAGGGGCCTCCTGAGAACTGAAAACTGAAAACTGAAAACTGAGAACTACTTCCTTAAGTCCACCTTGAAATCCGTGCCGAGAAACAGGCTGGCTTCCGGAGAGCCGAGCGCCCGGGACAGGCCCGCCCCGAAGACGCCCGTGCGGGTGACGTCGAGACGCCGGGGCGCGCGCAGACCGTCGGGATCGCGGAGCGACACCGTTTCGTTCCCGTAGCCCAGGCGCAGCGAAGCGCGAAGGCGCACGGCGCGACCGATCGCGTGGCGCACCGTCACGTCCGCGAAGATCTGTCGCGTCCTCGAATCGGAGGAGAAGCCCCGGTCGAACGCGACCGTTTCCGTTCCGAGCGGCGCGAGGGAGACGAAGGGCAGACGGGATCGGTCCCACGTCGCGGAGGCGACGGCCTCGGTGCGCTCCCCGCTCCAGAGAGCGCCCACACGATAGGCCTCGAGAGACGCGCGCGCCTCGGCGTCGTGGGACCGGAAGTCGGGCGCGCTCTCCTCGTGCACGGTCAGAGAACCCGCGGCCCTCTCCGCGGCGGCCCACACGGTCCAGCGCCCCCGCCGCGCCCGGAGCTCGAGCCCGGCTCCGTAGAGCGGGCTGCCCGCGATCCGAAAGGTCCCGGTCGTGCCCGTGCTTCCGGACGGCTTCGCGTGCCGCGCCGACACCGCGGCCTCCAGGCCCGGCCAGCGGTGCCGCCATCCGAGCGCGACGTCGATTCGCTCGGCTGACAGCGTGCGCTCCTCTCCGAAGACAAATCGCTCACCGCCCAGGTGGACCAGATCCGTCGATTTGTGGGTCTTCCGAATCGCCCCGGCCTCGATCGAGTCGCGCGCGCCGGCGGGCAACCGCACGAGGAGTGAGAAATTCTCGTAGCGCCCGGTGCCCGTCGTGACGACGTTTTCCGTCGAATACGGCGTCTGGGTCTGCTCGGTGTGGGACGGCGCGAGCGCGACGCGAACGCCCCACTGCGCGGCCGGAGTTCCCGCCCCGAGGTCTCCCGCCGGCTCGCGCGCGCCGCCCGCCCCGACCAGCACGAACTTAGGCGTGACGTCGGAGAGGTCCTGCAGGCCCGGCGCGGGATCGGCGCGGCGCGCGACGGTCCCGTAGGAGAACCCGATCTCCGCTCCGAAACCGGGCCATGGCGGAGCCTCGACTCCGAGCAGAAGGCCGGCGCAGAAGACACACGCGCTGACGAGATCGGGGCTCAAGGGAAGTCGAGAGTTGAGAGTTGAGAGTTGAGAGTTGAAGAAGTCGAAGAGTGGGAGTTAGGACGCCGTCGGGCCGAAGGCCTGTTCGCTTCGCTTCTTCGGCAGGAGGCGGAGGAGGGCGCGGACGGCGGAGGGCGTCAGCGTCGGCCTCAGGAGGCGCGGATCGTAGGGGGAAAGCCGGCGGTCGTTCTCCGCGAGGCAGAGCTCGAGAAACGAGCGCGGAGAGAGATCGACGAGCCCGTGCGTCTTCATCGTGAACCCGGTTTGATTTCCGGAGCCTTTCATGGCCATCGCGCCCCGGACGCGGTCGAACGCCTGGGCTCCGACGTTCCACGCGCGGCGGAGGTCGAAGGCGGGACGCGCGAGCAGCGGGCGGCGCGCGCGAATGTCGGCGGCCCAGTTCACCAGAAACAGGATGTGCCGCGCCTCCTCCTGCATGATCTGGTCGAAGAGTCCGATCAGCTCGGCGGCGAAGAGCTCGGTCCGGCGCCCGACGTCGAAGAGCCCGAACGCGAAGAAGGAATCGAGGCACTCGCCGTACCCGGTTCGCAGGAAGGTCCAGGTCGGATTCGCCGGCTCCTCGGGGGGAGGGAACGGGTCGGTCTCGATCCCGTAATGGCTGGTCAGGAGAGCGATCACCGACGCGTGCCGTCCCTCCTCGTAACCCTGCAGCGAGATCGCCTCGGCGAGAACGGGATCCGACTCCGCCCGCCCGAGCGCCTGCACCTTGACGGCCGTCGCCGCCTCGGTGCGGACGGCCTCGTTCCAGACGGGCAGCGACTTCAACCGCGCGAGCCCCTCCGCGTCGAGGTCGGGCCAGGCGAGATCCTCGGGGCGGTACCGCTTGTGGGTTTCGATGAAAGTCCGGCAGTAGAGACGGCGGTGTTCCTCGGATCCGATTTCGAGCGCCATGGGCCTCCTCGCGGCCCCGAAGTATAGGGGGAGACGCGTCGTCCCGGGCCGCCTCCTGTGCGGTTCCGTACCGTCCGCGGTTGGTATATTGGCACGTCCGGACGGTGGCGGGCCGCTCGGCCGCCCTGCATCCTCGGGCTGCCGTGGGACGTACTTCGGAGGAGGCGCGCGAGATGAAAAAAACCGACGAATCCTCCTCGCCTGCGGGCCCTTCTGATCGGAAATCCGGGGTGCTGGACCGGGTGGACTCGCCATCGGACCTCAAGAAGCTCTCTTCGGACGAGCTGATCGTGCTCGCGAGCGAATGCCGGGCCGTCATCATCGACACGATCACGAAGACCGGCGGACATCTCGCCTCCAATCTCGGCGTCGTCGAGCTGACGCTCGCCCTCCACCGGGTCTTCGACAGCCCGAAGGACCGGCTCGTGTGGGACACCTCCAACCAGTGCTACACCCACAAGCTCGTGACCGGACGCCGGGACGGCTTCTCCACGATTCGGACGCCGGGGGGCCTGTCGGGGTTCGCGGAGCCCTCGGAGAGCGCCCACGACACTCTGGCGGCCGGGCACGCGGGTACGGGATTGAGCTACGCGCTCGGCATCGCGGCGGCGCTGCAGAACGATCCTTCGGAGCCGTCCGTCGTCGCCATCGTCGGGGACGGCGCCCTGACTTCGGGCACGAGCTACGAGGCGCTCAACAACATCGTGCATCAGAAGCCCAAGCGGCTGGTCGTGGTCTTCAACGACAACGGGTGGTCGATCTCGGAGAACATCGGCTGGCTCACGCACTGGCGCAACCGTCTGATCCTGAACCCCAAGTATCAGAAGCTCACCGAGACCGGCCAGAAGCTCATCTCCAAGCTGCCGCTCGGGGAAGAGGCCTGGGAGATCGCGCGCAAGATCAAGACCTCCGTCGAGGGGCTCTTTCTCCCGAACGTCATATGGGAGGAGATGGGCCTCCAGTACATCGGCCCGATCGACGGCCACAACCTTCCCGAGCTCGAAGAGGCCCTGCGCAGCGTGCGGGACATCTCCCGGGACGGAACCCCCGTGGTGCTCCACGCGCTCACGCACAAGGGGCGCGGGTTCAAGCAGGCCGAGGACAACCCGTTGAAGTTCCATCAGCCGGGCAGCCCGTCGCCCATGTCCGGCCCCGGCGCGCCGCGATACACGTACTCGCAGGTCTTCGCGCGGACCCTGATCACGATGATGGAGTCGGACCCGACCATCGTCGGGATCAGCGCCGCGATGCTCGAAGGGACGGGGCTCGCGGAAGTCAAGAAACGCTTTCCGGACCGCGTGTACGACGTCGGAATCGCCGAGGAGCATGCGGTCATCATGGCGGCCGGAATGGCGAAGGAGGGCTGGAAGCCCGTCGTCTCCATCTATTCGACGTTTCTCCAGAGGTCCTTCGACCAGCTGATTCACGACGTGGCGCTGCAGAACCTGCCGGTGACGGTCTGCATCGACCGGGCAGGCCTGGTGGGCGACGACGGCAAGACGCACCAGGGCATTTTCGACATCGCGTTCACGCGGTGCATTCCCAACATGACCGTGGCCGCGCCCAGGGACGAGAATGAGCTTCAGCATCTGCTTTTCACCGCGATCCGTTCCGGCCGGCCATGGGCCGTGCGCTATCCCCGGGGGCTCGGCGTCGGCGCTCCGCTCGACGAAGACCTTCGGGATATTCCGCCGGGGCGCGGGGAGATCCTCTCGGAGGGGAGCGACGTGTGCCTCCTCGCCTACGGATCGATGGTCCCCGTGGCCGTCGAGGCGGCGGCTCTGCTCGCCGCCCGCGGTGTCGCGTGCGGCGTCGTCAACGCGCGGTTCGCCAAACCGCTCGACCGCGACCTTCTCGTCCGGGTCTTCGAGATGGCTCCGCGGATCGTCACCGTCGAAGAGCACCTGGCGGCGGGAGGATTCGGGAGCGGCGTGCTCGAGACGGTGCAGTCCCTCGGACTTCCGGCTTCGCGCGTCCGGATTCATGCGATCCCGGATCAGTTCGTCGAACACTCTCCCCAGGCGCTGCAGCGAAAGAATTTCGGGCTCGACCCTCACGGCCTCGCGGACCGCGTGCTGGCGCTGTCGCCGGAGCTCGCACGCTCGGCCGCGGGCGAAGCCGCGAAGCGTTCCAAGCTCGACCAGGACCTGGTGGAGACGGTTTCCTGGTGAATCCCGCGGGGGAGCCCGTCGTACAGCGGACACTGCTCGTCGCCGGGCTTCGCGGCTTCTGTGCGGGCGTCGTTCGGGCGATCGACGTCGTCCAGCGGGCGATCGAGGTCTGCGACGGGCCGGTGTACGTCCGCAAGGAGATCATCCACAACCGCTACGTCGTGGATGAGCTGCGCGAGAAGGGCGCTCGTTTTGTCGAGGAGGTTCACGAGGTTCCGGATGGAGCGTGGCTCATCTACTCGGCGCACGGCGTCTCGCCCGCCGTGCGCGAAGACGCCGGCCGCAAGCGCCTTCGTACGATCGATGCGACCTGCCCGCTCGTCACGAAAGTGCACCTGGAGGCGATCCACTATGCCCGGCGGGGCTACACGATCATCCTGATCGGCCACGAGGAGCATGACGAAACCGTGGGGACACTCGGCGAGGCGCCCGACTCGATCCGCCTCGTCGGGACCCGCGAAGAGGCCGAGTCGGTCGACGTCCCCGATCCCGCCCGCGTCGCCTATCTGACCCAGACCACGCTTTCGCTCGACGACACCCGCGAGATCGTCGGCGTCCTGCAGCGCCGTTTCCCGAGGATGGTGTCGCCCGCAAGGGGCGACATCTGTTACGCGACGCAGAACCGCCAGGACGCCGTACGCGCGATGGCTCCGCACGTCGAGATGCTGCTGGTGCTGGGCGCGCCGAACAGTTCCAACTCACTGCGGCTGTGCGAGGTGGGAGAGGCCCAGGGCGTTCCCTCGCATTTGATCGAGCGGGCCGGCGACATCGATCCGGCGTGGCTCGAGGGCGTCCGGGTCTTCGGGCTCACCGCGAGCGCGTCCGCTCCGGAGGTTCTCGTCCAGGAGGTCGTCGAACAGGCGCGCCGGATGTTCGACGTCGCGGAGGTCCGCGA
>JBBRDK010000126.1:0-8872 GCA_038203955.1 Thermoanaerobaculia bacterium
ACCCCTCGGAAGCCGCCCGTCTCGGTTCGCGGACGAAGGTCTTTGCCCAGGTCATCCGAAGGCGATCCGCGCGATCAGCCCGATCATCCTCCCTGCGGCGTCGCCGTCGCGGCGGTAGCTCGCGTATCGCTCGCCCCCGCATTTCGTGCAGGAGGGGTGAATCGAGATCGCCTCGGGGCGGACGCCGCCCGATTCGAGCTGCGCCCGGTTCACCGCTTTCAGGTCCAGCCGGAAATGGCCTCCACAGTCCCGCCGCGCGAAGTCGCCGGCGAAGTGCCGCGCCACCTCGCCTCCCACCTCGTAGCAGCACGCCCCGATCGAGGGTCCGATCCAGGCTTCCACGTCCTCCGCGCGCGCCCCGAGGTCCCGGAGGGCGTCGAGGGCCGCGTCCGCGACGCAGATCGCGGAGCCGCGCCATCCGGCGTGCGCGGTGGCGATCGCGCCCTTCGCGCGCAGGAGGATCGGGACGCAGTCGGCCGTCTGCACGACCAGGGCGAGATTCGGCAACGCGGTCGCCAGCACATCGCACTCGCCCGCGTCCCGCGTCTCGCCGGCCCGCGGCGACTGGTCGACGATCGTCGCCCCGCGCCCGTGGACCTGGGTCGCGCGCACGATCGGAAGCGATCCGACGCCGACGGCTTCGGCGAGCGTCCGGGCCAGGATCTCGGTCGGCGACGTCGATCCGGCAGGCGCCGCCCCGCGTCCGGAGAAGGCGGCCAGCGTGCCGGACGGGACCGTTCGCGGGCGGAAAATCCAGCCGCCCGCCCTCGAGCTCTCGGTCCACGCGGCGTCGGCCACGCGCCGATTCTCGCATGCCCGCCGTGCTAAAATTCTGCAGTGTCCTCTCTCGAAACTCCTGAAAGGACGCGGGTTTTTCCCGTCATCGGTCTCGAGGTCCACGCGCAGCTCCAGACCCGCTCCAAGATGTTCTGCCCCTGCCCGGTCACGGTGGGGGACAGCGCCAACGCCGCGACGTGCCCGATCTGCCTCGCCTTTCCCGGCACGCTCCCCGTTCTGAATCGCGAAGCGGTGACGCTCGCCATGAGACTGGCGCTCGCAACCGGGTCCGAGATCCACCGCGATTCGCGATTCTCTCGAAAGAATTATTTCTACCCGGACCTGCCGAAGGGCTACCAGATTACGCAGTACGACCGGCCCATCGCGACCGGAGGCGGGGTCGAGATCGATACGCCCGGCGGGGCGCGCACGATCCGGCTGACGCGCATCCACCTCGAGGAGGACGCGGGCAAGTCGCTCCACGACACGCCGTTTGCCGACGTGCCGCCGACCGTTTCGCTCGTCGACTGGAACCGCGCCGGCGTCCCTCTCTGCGAGATCGTGAGCGAGCCGGAGGTCCGCACGGCGGAGGAAGCGGCCTCGTACCTAACCGAGCTGCGCCGGCTCCTGCGTTTCATCGGCGTTTCGGACGCCGACATGGAAAAGGGAAATCTGCGCTGCGACGCCAACGT
This sequence comes from Thermoanaerobaculia bacterium, assembly GCA_038203955.1. Classification (GTDB taxonomy): domain Bacteria; phylum Acidobacteriota; class Thermoanaerobaculia; order UBA5066; family Gp7-AA6; genus JALYUA01. The sequence continues at coordinate 1,470 of JBBRDK010000126.1, forward strand.
GTCGGTGCGCTTGGCGGAGGACGAGCCGTTCGGGACGCGCGTCGAGATCAAGAACTTAAACTCCATCCGCTTCGTGGCGAAGGCCATCGAGCACGAGATCGAACGCCAGGCGGAGTCGCTCAAACGGGGAGAGCGGATCGTGCTCGAGACCCGGTTGTGGGACGAGAAATCGAGCCGCACCGTTCCGATGCGGGGGAAGGAGGAGGCGCAGGACTATCGCTACTTTCCGGAGCCGGATCTCGGCGCCCTTCGCATCGACGACGCCTGGATGGCGGAGGCGGCGGCGACGATGCCCGAGCTCCCCCGGGCGCGCCGCGCCCGGCTGGTCGCCGCCGGAGTCGCGGCATCGGACGCGGAAACTGTGACGTCGGCGCGGGAGCTCGCCGACTATTTCGAGCAGACCGCCGCGCTCGCTTCGCCGCGTCTTGCCGCCAACTGGGTCACCGGGGAGGTGCTGCGCTGGATGAAGGAGCGCCGGATCTCGGTGGAGGATGCGCTCTCTTTTCCCGTCGCCCCCGCGCGCCTCGCCGGGCTGCTCCGGATGCTCGAGGCGGGCGAGATTTCGGCGGCTTCGGGGAAGGAGGTCCTTGCGGCGATGATCGACTCCCCGGCCGAGGCGGCCGGGATCGTGGCGGAAAAGGGGCTCGGGCGCATCAGCGATGCGGGGGAGCTCGACCGGGTCGCGGCCGGGATCGTGGCGTCGAACCCGGGGCAGGTCGCGCTCTACCGGTCGGGAAAGACGGCCACCTTCGGATGGTTCGTGGGCCAGGTGATGAAGCGGACGGGCGGCCGCGCCGACCCCTCCTCGGTGCGCGAGGCGATCACGCGGGCCCTGGAAACGGACAACGGAAAACTGAAATCTGAAAACTGAAAACTGAAAACTGAGAACTGAGAACCGAATGATCCAGCTCTTCCGCGTCTCGAAGGAGTACGGACGCTTCCGGCATGCGCTGGCGGACGTGACGTGCACGATCGAGCGGGGCGAGTTCGTCTTCCTGACGGGGCCCTCGGGCGCCGGAAAGTCGACCTTCCTGAAGCTTCTCTTCCGCGACGAGCCGCCGACGTCGGGCCAGATCCTCGTCAACGGGCGAAACATCGGCGTGCTTCCGCCTTCGCAGGTCCCCTATTTCCGGCGCAGCGTCGGGGTCGTCTTTCAGGACTTCAAGCTCATCCGGCGCAAGAGCGTCTTCGAGAACATCGCCTTCGTACAGAACGTGCTCGGGCTCTCGCGGGCGGAGCAGAAGAGGCGCGCCTACCAGGTCTTGAAACGCGTCGGGCTCCATCACCAGATGAACGCGTATCCGGACGAGCTGTCCGGGGGAGAACAGCAGCGCGTGGCGATCGCCCGCGCGATCGTGAACGAGCCGACGCTTCTTCTGGCGGACGAGCCGACCGGAAATCTCGATCCGGTCCTCTCCGAAGAGATCATGCGCCTCTTCCTGGAGATCAACATTCGCGGCACGACGGTCCTCGTCGCGACGCACGATTTCGATCTGATCCGTCGGATGGGAAAGCGCGTGCTGTCGCTCGACCGCGGCCGGCTCCGGGACGCGCCCCTGCGGCGCGACGCGGCCCCGAGTGCGGTCCGCGAAGCGCCCTTCCTGCCCCTCGGATGAAGCGGCCTCCGGGTCGAGTCCATTTCGATTCCCGATTCCCGATTCCCGATTCCCGGCTCCGGCTTCTTGATGGTTAAGCCCCGCTACATCTTCGGGGAGGCCTGGTCGATCGCCCGCAGCGGCGCGCGGCAGACGATGCTCGCCATCGGCCTGATCGCGCTGTCGCTGTACGTTCCGGCCCTGTTCGCGCTGCTTTCGAAGAACCTGGGGCGGCTCTCGTCCGACGCCGAATCGCCCGCCACCGTGATCACGCTCGACCCCGCCGCCGACCGCCGGGACGTCGCGCGCCGCCTCGCGGCCGATCCCCGGGTGCAGGAGATCCGGATCGTGTCGAGCGATGCGGCGCTGGCGCGGTTCCGCCGCGCCTACCCGGAGCTCGGAGCGGCGCTCGGCGATCTGAAGGAGGCGCCGTTCCCGCCCACGATCGAGGTCCGGATGCGGCCGTCGGCGGTCCCCGGCGCCGGCACGGCGGTCGCCGCCGCCGCCCGGTCGTGGCCGGGCGTCGAGATCGCGGAATCGGAAGAGGAGATCGGGCGCCGTTTTTCAGACGGCGTTCGGATCGTGCGGGCCGCCGGGCTCGCGCTCGGCGGCGTTCTGGTCCTCGCGGCGGTCCTGTCCGTCGCCTCCGCGATCCGGCTCGCGCTCGACCTGCACCGCGACGAGATCGAGATCATGCGCCTGATGGGCGCCACCGAGACGGCCGTCCGGGCGCCGTTCTGGCTCCACGCGACCGGCGAGGGCCTCGCGGGAGGCACCCTCGCGCTGCTGCTCCTCTACGCCACCTACCGGCTCGGGCTGAACTATCTCGCCCGCAGCCCGCACCCGGTGCTCTCGATGTTCTGGGTCCATTTCCTCGACTGGCGCGCGATCACGCTGATGCCGCTGATCGGCGCGGCGGCCGGACTCTTCGGAAGCATGATCTCGCTGACGAGGAGAACCTGAGGCCGGGAATCGGAAATCGGGAAACGGGAAACGAAGGAAGCGGGAGCCCTCATGACGCTCAACGCTGAACGCTCGACGCTCACCCACCCACGTCCGGATCCCCCAGCAGCCGCGCGACCCCTTCGAGGCCCCGCACGTTCTCGCACACCACCTTGACGGCGGAGGTCAGAGGGACCGCGAGGATGGCGCCCGCGATTCCCCAGATCAGTCCCCAGAAGATGAACGCGAGGATGACCGTCAGCGGGAAAAGCCGGACGCGCCCGCCCACGATCAGCGGAGTCAGGACGTTCCCCTCGATGAACTGGAGAACCGCGTAGACGATGAGCACGATGAGCGCCTTCTGTCCGTCGTACTGGAAAAAGGCGACGGTCACCGCCGGGATCGTCGAGAAGATCACCCCGACGTAGGGCAGCGTGATGGCGAGGCCGGCGAGCGGCCCCAGGATGTAGTAATAGCTGACGTGCAGGAGCATGAGAGCCCCGGTCGTCATTCCCGCCATGATGGCCATGACGAACGCGAGCCCGAGCGCGAAGTCCGTCATCGTCCGCGAGATCGCGCCCGTCACGTCTCCCGCGAAACGCCCGTGCCGGGCCAGCATGCCGTCGATGATTCGCCCGAACTTCTCCCGGTCCTTCAGCATGAAAAACGTTAAGAAGGGGACCGCGGCCGCATAGAGCAGGAGATGGAGCGTCTCGCCGACCTGCGCCACGAATGCCCGGGTGGCCGCGAGGGGCGACTCGCTGATCTTGACCTCCCGCACGGCGCGCGTCTCTTCCGGAAGAATGTTTCCCATGCGCTCTCGGAGCCGGTTGACGAAATCGGTGAACTGAGACAGCACCTCGCGGATCCGATTCTGATATCGGGGCAGGTCCACGTAGAACTGGTTGAACTGCGCGGTCACGTTGATCACGAGGAGCACGATCGCGCCGATCAGCACGAAGAGGAGCAGCAGGATCGCGATCACCCGCGGCACGCCGGCCCGCTCGAGAAGGGACACGAACGGCCGCATCGCGAACGCCAGGAAGAGCGCGAACGAAATCGTGATGAAGAACGTGCGTCCGTAGTAGAGAAGGGCGATCGCCGCGGCCAGTGTCAGCAGGATCGGAAATCGCGGGCGGGAAGCGGGCGCCGGAGCTGAAAAAGCCCCCTCGGTGCGAGGGGGCTCTGGAGAAGATGTGGGAGTGAGGTCCGGCGTCACGTTCCGGAAACGAGGGTCACCACGATCACCGCGCGGCGGTTCCTGGCGCGCCCCTCGGGGGTCGCATTGTCGTAGGCCGCGTCGGCGGAGCCGCGCGCGGCGGTCGTGACGCGATTGGGGTCGATGCCATGTCTGGTCACGAGGTATTCCTTGGCCGCTTCCGCCCGCTTGGCCGAGATGGCCTGGTTGGCGGCTTCGTTCCCGCCGTTGTCAGAATATCCCGTCACGACCGCGGTCGCGTTCAGGTCGTTCTTCATCCGCAGCGCGATGCCGTCCAGGATGGCCTTCGCGATGTTGGTCAGCCGCGCGCTGCCCGCGTCGAACTGGATCTCGTCCCGGGTCATTTTCGGGGTGGGCGGGGGAGGAGTCGTCGTGATGCTCTCGGTCCTCTCTTCCATCACCAGGGGGGCGGCCGGAGCCGGCGCCGGCATCACGACGGGCGGCGGGGGCAGCGGCGGCCACGCGGCGTAGCTGATCCCGATGAGCCCGCCCACGGGGTTGGGCGAGAAGCCCTTCCGGAAGAGCATGTCGAGGTTCGCGTTCAGGGCGGCGTTCACGGCCCATCCGGTGCGGCCGAAGTAGAACCGCGCTCCCGTCGTCAGGAGGGAGTACGGCTCCTCGGGCAGGTCGCCGCCGTCGAATGTCGTGCGGTCCACCTCTCCGATGACGTGCAGGTAAGGGAGGACCGGAACCTCCACGCCGACGCCGGCGCGGAACTTGTTCGGGACGCGGATGTCGTGGTCGTGCCGCCCGGAGAGCTGGTAGGACAGCATCCCGGTGACGATCCCCTTGGTGCCCGCGATCCCCCACTCCCAGTCGGTCCGGCGGGACTTGACCCGGTCGATGTCGGCGTCGACCTGGTCCACGTGGATCGACGCCTGCCCCATCGGGATGTGCGCCGCCAGCCAGAGTCCGAGCCGGAAGCCGTTGTCCGCCTCCGAGTAGATGCGGTACTTCGTGGCGATGCGGATCTTGCGGGGCTCATCCGCGCGGAAGCGTCCGAAGAACTGGATTCCGTTCAGGGAACCCCCCCTCCATCCGCCGCGGCTCTCGAACCGTTCCGTCCCCGCCGATGCGGAGATGTCCCAGTCGTCGATCAGGCCGAGGCCGATCGAACCCTCGCCCGCCCAGTGCGCGTAGAGGCGGTTGCGATAGTTCGTGTCGGTGAAGGCGAGCTCACCCGCCACCAGGTTTTCCTTCCAGCCGTACACGCCCAGGGTGAACTGTCCGGCTCGAGCGGTGTCCGCGGTCGGCATCGTGAAGAGCCCGATGTCGCCCTGGTTGCTCGGGGCGATCTGCGCGGAAGCCGCGGCGCCCGTCAGACACACGAGGATACCGAGGAGCGCCGTACGCTTGGCCTTCATGCAGTCTCCTTTCGAACCGGCTGGGAAACAGAGATGCCTAATAGAATAAGCCAAAAAAGGGAAAACGCCAAACAACTTTCTGTATCCGGCCCCTGGAGGGGTCGGAAGGCTCAGCGATAGCTGCGAAGCGACAGCAGAAAGCGGACGCCGCCGACTCCCCGGACCACCGTCTTGGCCGCCAGGGCGGACACGAAAACCCGGGTCCGCCGGTACGAGAGGCTCGACTCGATCCCCGCCCCGGCGTCCACCTTGTAGTCGCGAAAGGCCCCGTAGACCGACGTTCCGTCGCCCACGTTCCCGGTCCCGGCGTAGCCGACCGCGTAGAGGCTCTCCCAGTCGAGGCCCGCCAGGTTCTTCCGGGCGTTCCGAAAGAACGGGATGGCGTACTCGGCGGTCAGGTGGGCCTCGCTGGTGCCGCGTTCGCTCCCGCGATATCCGCGCAGGGCCTCCCGGCTGTCGAGCGAAAAGAGCTCGTAGCGGGGGATGGAGAACGGGGTCGACACCGCCGGATCGAAGTCTTCGCGGACGCGCTTGCGGTAGGGGAAATACCCGCCGTGCAGGCGGAGGACGAGCCGGTTGCGGCCCGTCGGGATGGCCTGGATCGCCTCGAATTCCGTCTTCACGTAGGTGTAGTCCCCGCCGAGGATGTCGACTCCCCAGGTCGCCGCCACGGAGAAGCCCCGCCCGTGGGGCCCGATCTCCCGCAGGGCCGTGAACAGGTTGAAGACCCGGTCGCGCGCTTCGCCGACGATCGCGTTCGACCGTTCGTCCGACGGGGTTCCGTACTGGTAGCCGGTCTTCAAATACAGGTTCGTCTTGTTCGCGTCGGGCTCCTCGAGCGGGTTCGAGAAGGTGAGCCGGTCGAACTCGGCCAGCCCGTACAGCCGGTTGTAGAAGTCGAGGGGAACCCGCAGGAGATACAGGCCGCCCCGGGTCCGTGTGAACTCGTTCGAGAACCGGGAGAGGTCCGAAAATTCGATGGTGTCGAAGAACGAGAATGTCGACGTCCCAGTCCGGCCGTAATACTTGTAGCGGAGAAACGCCGAGATGTCCCCGCTGACGAAGTTGTAGGCGACCTGCATCTCGAAGAGCGAATTGCGGATCGGCTTCAGGAGCCGGATATCGGCCCTTCCATCGGGCAGATAGAGATTGAAGCGCGGCAGAAGACCCGAGGTGTCCGGTTCTTCCGCGGGAGCGGGCGGGCCCGCGCCCCCCGGCGGCGGCGGTTCTCGCGGCGCCTCGGCATCGGGGCCGGCCGTGTTCCCCGCCGCGGGCGTCGGGGAAGGCGCCGGCGGCTGCTGGGCGAGGGACGGCGCCGGGGGAACCGACAGGGAGAGCAGAAACACCGCCAGCACCGGACGCAGGAACAGCGCCGCGGCGGGGCTGGAACCTCGAAAAAGCGGCCGGCCGGCCACTCGGCGGTTCGAGGGGCCTCTCAGGCCTTGGGCTGCATCACGAGCGACATCTTGTCCTGAAAGGACTTCATCTTCGCCGGGCCCCGCATCGAGGAAATCGTTTTTTCCGTCTGCCGGATCAGGTCGCGGACCGCTTCGACGCCTCGGCCGCGGTCAATCTCCGTGAGGGCCTGCTTGTAGGGGCGTTCCACTCCGGGCAGGTTCGATTCCCCGATCGCGATCTCCGCCTCCTGCTTCACGCGCGTGCACAGGATCATCAAGATCTTCTTTTCGTCTCCGAGCAACGCGGCTGCCGACCCGGGAGAGGCGGCCGGCGGGCGCGCCGCGTCGCGCGACCTCATCTCGACGAGTCCGGCCGTGATGAGCCCGTAGAGAATCTTGGCCGTCTCGAACGAGGAAGACCCGGTGCCGCGCGCGATCTCCTCGACGCTCTTCCTGCCGTCGATCCGGATCACGAGGTTCCATTCGAGGGGGGAGAGAGTCACGGGCTCCGCGTCCCGGGGCAGAAACGCCGGGACATACTCGACGCCGGGGATCTTTCGGGACAGGACCTTCCACTCGTCCAGGCGGCGCGCGGACTCCATCAGGAGGCTCGTGTTCGATTTCTGGATCGTGACGGCGTCCGATTCTTCCCCCGGCGTGAACTGGAAATCGCCGGAGGACCAGATCGCGAGGGCGTAGATCGCCTCCTCGCCGGAGAGTTCTCCGATCTTCGCGTGCACCATCTGCCCGTTCTTGAGAAAGATCTGGCCGCGTTCGGTCCCGCGGATCAGCGTGAACAGCCCCGTCTTCCCGGAGACCGAAACCAGCTGAATGATGTCGGGAACGGGGAGCTCCTGGATAGAGCCTTGGAAGGACATGGTTGTGG
>JBBRDK010000127.1:0-8815 GCA_038203955.1 Thermoanaerobaculia bacterium
CTCGCACGGGACCCTGCCGTTCGTCCACTACACGATCCACATGCCCGCGACGGCCCGGCTCGACATCGACGACTACAAATCGACCACGCGGATCAACGGGCTGCGGGCGGATCTGAAGCTCCACACCTACAAGGGAGAGGTGGTGGTCGAAGGTCTCGACGGGGCGGCCCACGTCGATACCTACAAAGGCGACGTGCGGATCTCCTTCAACCGCTACTCGCACGCGAGCCGGTTCGAGACGTACAAGGGGACCTTCGAGGTCCGGCTTCCGCGCGACAGCCGGTTCGAGCTCGACGCGGATGGCGGCCGTCGCGGGGAAGTCGACACGGACTTCGCGGTGGCGACTCGCACCGGACGCCATGGCGGCGAGCGCTCCCGGGGATCGGTGAATGGCGGCGGCCCCTCGCTGCGCTTCGAATCGAGCCGCGGAAGCCTGAGGCTGCACGGAATCTAGCCGTCGGCGGCGATCGGAACCGGCCGGCTATGGAGAGAAAGCGAAGACCCTCGCCCCCGGCCGGGTGAGAGGCAGGGTGAGGGGTCCGGTTCTCTCGGTCTCCGCCTGACCGGCCATCGTTCGCCCTCGCCCCGCCCCTCTTCCCGGCGCGCGGGGAGAGGGTGAATGAGGAACTTCGGAAGCTGACGTAAGCTTTTCCGCCCCCATGATTCCGCTCTCCGACATCCGCGACGCGGCCGCCCGGATCCTCGGGAAGGTCCACCGCACGCCGTTGATGCGGTGCGAAACTCTGGGGCACCGGATCGGCGCGTCTCTGCATCTGAAATGCGAGAGCTTCCAGAAGACCGGCTCGTTCAAGCCCCGGGGCGCGCTGAACAAGGTCCTCTCCCTGACGGACTCGGAGCGGGCTCGCGGGCTCGTCACGGTGTCCGCGGGCAATCACGCCCAGGCCGTCGCGTGGGCGGCGCGCATCGCCGGCTGCGCGTGCGCGGTCGTGATGCCGACCGGCGCGCCGCGCGCCAAGATCGAGGCAGTCGTCGGCTACGGCGCCGAGGTGATCCTGCACGAGGACCGGGCCACGCTCTTCGACCGCCTGAACGAGGTCCGTGACGAGCGAGGCTCGACCTTCGTGCACCCGTTCGACGACCCGGTGGTGCTGGCGGGCGCGGGCACGACGGCGCTCGAGATCCTCGAGGACCTGCCGGAGGCGGACGTCGTCGTGGTGCCGGTCGGCGGAGGCGGTCTTCTCGGAGGCATGGTGTCGGCCCTCCGCCAGCTGCGCCCCGGAATCCGCGTCGTCGCCGTCGAGCTCGAGGCCGGGCCGGGGCTCGGGCCGGCGATCGCGGCGGGGCGCCCGGTCAACGTCTCCCGCCCGCCCGGGACTCTCGCCGACGGCATGACCCCGCCCTTCGTCGGCGAGCTGCCGCTCGAGATCGTCCGCGAGGCGGCCGTCGAAGTCGTGACCGTCTCGGAAGAGGCGATCCGCGAGGGCATGCGCCTGCTCACCACGCGGGCCAAGCTCTTCGTCGAGGGATCGGGGGCGGCCGCGACGGGGGCGCTGCTCGACGGGCGGGTCCGTGTCGCTCCCGGCGCGCGTGTCGTGGCCGTCGTGTCCGGCGGAAACGTCGATCTGTCCGCTCTCGCGGGGCTCGCGTGACTCTCCCGGACACGCCCCAGGAGACCGCGGTCGCCGCCGCGAACCTGGCGTTCTATCGGGCGCTCGAAGCGCGCGAGATCTCCGCGATCGACCTCGTCTGGTCGCACTCGGAGACGGTGAGCTGCATCCACCCGGGCTGGCACCGGCTCGACGGCTGGCGCGAGATCCGCCGTTCCTGGGAGAACATCTTCGAAAGCTCGCGCCCCTGGACGGTCACGTGTGAAGACGTACGCATCGTCATCTCGCGCGAGATGGCCTGGGTGTCGTGCGTCGAGGTGATCCGGCCGTTCGGATCCACCCGTCCGGATGCGGCGGCGCGAATGCAGGCCACGAATCTCTTCGCGCGGGAGGACGGCGACTGGAAGATGATCCACCACCACGCGTCGGCGTCGCCCGAAGACGAGACCGAAGAAGAGGCTGTGAATTAAACGTCGCCGCGGGAGGGCCGGGAATCGGGAGCCGAGCGACCAACGGGAGCGAGACGGCCGCGGTACTCCGCGGTCAACTAGATCGGGATTCGAACGCTTGACGCTCAACGCTCAACGCTCGACACTCGACCCTCCTATTTTCCTTCCCGCCTACCGCCTACCGCCTCCCGCCCAGTTTCGCCATCAGCCGCGGTATCTCGGCGAGCAGCTCTCGCGGCAGGAAGCCGAGCGGGCCGATTGTCCGGGCGAGCCGGTCGCCGGCGCGGGCGTGGAGGGCGACGGCCCAGACGGCGGCCTGGTCGGCCGGGGCGCCGCGCGCGGCCAGCCCCGCGACAATGCCGGAGAGCGTGTCGCCCGAGCCCGAGATGGCGAGGCCGACGTTTCCGGCCCGATTGCGATAGAGACGCCCGCGCGGTCCGGCGATGACCGTGTCCTCGCCTTTCATGACCACGACCGCCCCGAACTCCTTCGCGGCGTCGCGGGCGGCGCGGCCCGGATCCCGGCGGATCGTGCTCTTCTGCCGGCCGAGGAGCATCGCCATTTCGCCGGCGTGCGGCGTCAGGACGGCGCGGCCGCCGAGGGACGCCAGAGGCCGGGTCCCTTTGCCGCGCAGGGGCGCGAGAGCGCCGGCATCGAGCACCAGCACGGTCGTGTCCTCGGCGGAGCGGACGAGCGCGCGCAGCAGAGCGGCGATTCCCGGCTCCTCCTCCATCCCGGGCCCGAGCAGGATCGCTCCCGCTCCCTCGGCCAGCCGGACGAGCCGCGCGGCGCCGCGCCCGGCGAGACCCCCGGATCTCGTCTCCGGAAGCCCCGCGACCAGAGCCTCCGGCACGGCCTGCGCGACGACGGGCGCGACGGACTTGCCGACGGCGATCTGCAGCTTGCCGGCCCCGGCCCGCAGCGCGGCGGTCGCCGCCAGGATCACCGCGCCCGGCATCTCCCGTCCTCCGCCCACCACGAGCACCCGCCCGCGGGCCTCCTTGTCGCCTCCCTCGCCCGGCCGCGGAAGAGGCCAGCGCCGCAGGAAGGCGTCGGTGATGGGAAGAGAGTTCAGAGTTGAGAGTTAAGAGTCGAGAGTCGGGTTGAGAGTTGAGAGTCGAGAGTGGTGGGTTGAGAGTCGAAAGCCGGGATTCGAAAGTGAGAACTGAAAGTCAGAAACAGAGTTCGCCGTGCCGGTCGAATCGTCATCTCTCAACTCTTAACTCTTAGCGCTCAATGCTCGACTCTCTCCCCGCCATCGCATAGAACGCGGCCACGTCGGCCGTCAGCTTCACGAGTGACGGCTTATGGATGTACATCATGTGGCCGGCTTCGTAGTGCTGGAGCGTGACGTTCTTCCGCAGCGCGGGATCGAGGCCCAGGTGGTCGATCGTGTACTCGGCCGCGAAGAACGGCGTCGCGAAGTCGTAGTACCCGGCGCCGACGAACACCTTCAGGGCCTGGTTCTGGCTCATGGCGTCGCGCAGCGTCTCGGCGACATTGACGTAACGGTTCTGCGCGTTGCCGTAGTTCCACGGCCGGACGCGGCCCGTGAGGAGCTCGTACGGCAGGTCGTTCTCGTACTTGAGCTCCGTGCGGATGTAGTCGTTGACGGTCGCGCCATACGGACCCCGGATCGCGGCCATGCTCGGATCGTAGTCGCTCCGCTCGCCTCCCGAGTCGCGGTCGATCCCCTGGAAACGGCTGTCCAGGCGGCCGACCGTGCGATGCTGATCGCGCAGGAGCTCCTTGGCGAAGCGGGGGAGCGTGACACGCAGGTCGCACGCCTCGAGAAAGGCCGGGGAGAGTCCGGTCAGGCGGGCCATCTTCTGGACGATCCCCTTGCGCTCCGCTTCGGGCAGCCGCGCTCCCTTCATCAGGGCCTGCGCGTATTCCGTCGAGGCGAACTGGCGCGCCTCGTCCACCGTCTTCTGGAAGTTCGCGAGGAGCTCCGGCGCCAGCTTCTTGTAATACCAGGCCGTCGTCGTGTACGTCGGCAGGAACGTCACGAAGGGCAGGTCGTTGCCGACGTTGAAGTCGGCCGTCTGGAAGTTCAGGATGCTCGAGATCAGGATGATCCCGTTCAAGTACATCCCGTGGCGCTCCTGGAGGTACCCGGAGAGGCCCGCGGCCCGCGTCGTGCCGTAGCTCTCGCCCGCGAGGAACTTGGGAGACGCCCAGCGCGCGTTGCGCGTCGTCCAGAGGCGGATGAAGTCGCCGACCCACTGCACGTCCTCCTCGACGCCGTGGAACTGCTCCGGCTTCTCGCCCGGAGCCGGCCGGCTGTATCCGGTCGTGACGGGGTCGATGAACACGAGGTCCGTGAACGCCAGCCAGCTCGCCTCGTTGTCGACCAGACGGTAAGGCGGTGGCAGCGGCTGCCCGTCGTCGGCCATGACGACGCGTTTGGGGCCCACGGCGCCCATGTGCAGCCAGACCGAGGACGACCCCGGGCCGCCGTTGAACGTATAGGTGATCGGCCGGCGGGACGAGCCGCCGTCCCGGGCGTAGGCGACGTAGAAGACGTTGGCCTTGTGCTTTCCGGCCTCGTCCTTCATCGCCATGTACCCGGCCGTCGCCGTGTAACGGAAGGGCCGGCCGTCGATCCGGATCTCGTGGTGCGTCACCGAAGGCTTTTCCTCCTTCGGCTTTTCTTCCGGGGCGTTCCGCCCTTTCTCCGGAGCCTTGCCCTCTTCGGCGGGGGCAGCCGTGGGCGAGCGCTCGGCCTGCGCCGCGAGAGGCGGCGGCGAGAGCAGGAGGACGGCGCCGAGCGCGCAGCCAAAAAGGGCGAGACGGGGTTGCAGCGTCATCACGGCTCTCCTTGTTCGAGTGCGGCGGGATTATAGAGTTTTGAGTTCTCAGTCTTCAGTTCTCAGTTCAGAGCGGTTACGGAGATCGGTTCGAAGCGCGTTTATCCCTGGCCAATTCGAACAGCAGCCGGACGAGGGAACCCTGCGCGGTCCAAAAACTGAAAACTGATGACTGAAAACTGATAACTTTTCCCCTTCTCATGTCGAACACAATCCGCCGGCCCCTCTCCCGCCGCGCGTTTCTCGGCGCCATGGCGGGAGCCGCGGCGACCGCGCGGTTTGCCGCCACTTCGAAGAAAAAGAGCGGCCGCCGGGTCCACGTGGCGGTCGTCGGCGCCGGCGCGTTCGGAGGCTTCACCGCCGCGGAGCTGCTGCGACGCGGCGCGCGCGTCACCCTCCTTGACGCCTGGGGGCCCGGCAACGCGCGCGCGAGCTCCGGAGGCGAGACGCGCGTCATCCGGGGCGTGTATGGCGCGGATCGGATCTACACCGAGATGGCGGCGCGCGCGTTCCGCCTGTGGCACGAGTACGAGGCCCGCTGGAAGCGCCCCTTCTACCGGCGGACCGGCGCCCTCTGGCTGGTCGGAGACGACGGAGCCTACGTGCGCTCGTCCCTGCCGATCCTCCGGGACAACGGGTTCGCGTACGAGGAGCTCGCGATTGCCGAGGCGTCGAAACGGTTTCCCCAGATCGATTTTTCGGGGATCTCCTCGACGCTTTTCGAGAAAGAGGCCGGATATCTCCTCGCGCGCCGCGCGTGCGCGCAGGTCGTCGAGGGGTTCGCGGCCGACGGCGGATCCTACCGTGTCGCTGCCGTGACCCCCGGCGCGATCGCCTCGGGGCGGCTGGCCGGCCTGACGCTCTCGGACGCGACGACGCTGACCGCGGACGCGTACGTCTTCGCCTGCGGGCCCTGGCTGCCGAAGGTCTTTCCGGAGCTGCTGCGAGAGGCCATCCAGCCCACCCGGCAGGAAGTCTTCTACTTCGGAACGCCCGCCGGAGACCGCAGCTTCGACGAGGACCGTTTTCCCGTGTGGGTGGAGGTGCCCCGCTTCTTCTACGGCATTCCGGGCAACGAGCGACGCGGCTTCAAGATCGCCGACGACGGGCGGGGGGCGCCCTTCGATCCGACGGATGGAGATCGCATCGCCTCGGCGGAGGGTCTGAAGGCCGCGCGCGACTACATCGCGCGACGGTTTCCGGCGCTCGCCAACGCGCCGCTTCTGGAAACGCGCGTCTGCCAGTACGAGAACAGCCTCGACCATCACTTCGTGATCGACCGCCACCCCGGCGCGGAAAACGCCTGGATCGTCGGCGGAGGATCGGGGCACGGGTTCAAGCACGGCCCCGCCGTGGGCGAGATCGCCGCGCGCGCCGTTCTCGGCGAGCGCGCGCCGGATCGCCTGTTTTCCCTGAGCCGGCCCCGGACCGCGTAAACGCCGGCTGTTTTTCCAGAAAGCGAGGAACGCGTGAAGACCTCTCTGCGCCTGGCGGGATGCGCGATCGCCGTGTCGCTCGGTCTGACGGGGGCGGCCGCCGTCCAGCCGGAGAAGCCCGCCGCGTCCGGAGCCGCCTTGAACGGCGCGGCGCTCGAGTACTCACGGTTTCTGCAGAAGGAAAGCATCGCCCTTCGGATCCGCCAGGGGCTTCCCATCGATGAGCTTCCCGACCTCTCGCCGGACAAGGTGGAACGGGACGCGGCGTTCGGGCGCTCGCTTCTCGCGAAGCTCGGCGCGGTGCGCGTCCCGGGCCTCTCCCACGAAGAGGAGATCTCGCTCGAGATGCTGCGCCGCGAGGCGCGGTGGCTCGCCGACGGTCCCTCGCGCTACTGGCTGACGTTTCCGGCGACGCCGTACACACTGCAGTTTCTCCTCCCGCAGAGCGCTTTTTCCACGCACCCGTTCCGGACGCGCGGAGACACCGATCACTACGAGAAGCTCCTCTCCAGGTACTCCCTGTTCCTGGAGTCGCTGCAGGCGAAGCTGCGCGAGCAGTCCCGGCGCGGGATCGTGATGCCGAAGCCCGAGATCCCGCTCGTGACGAGCGCGTTCGAGGCTGCGGCGCGCGAAAAAGGGGACAACCTGTTCTTCGTGGCGGCGGACCGTCTCGCGGCGCTCCCGCCGGCCGACCGCGACGCGTTTACCGGCACGCTCGCGGAGCGGATCGAAAAGGAGATCCGTCCCGCCGTCCGACGGCTGACCGAGTACTTGAACGGCGAATACGCCGCGAAGGCGCCCGCCTCCGTCGGTCTCGGACAGTATCCGGGCGGGCCGGACGTCTACCGCGCGATGGTCCGCCGCACGACGACTCTCGACGTGGCGCCGGAGGAAATCCACCGGATCGGCCTCCAGGCGATGGAGCAGTTGAACGCGCGGCTCGACGCCATCCGCGTGCAGCTCCGCTTCGAGGGCACGCTCGCGGAGTTCCGGAAGTCGCTCAAGAACGACCCTCGCTTCTATGCGAAGACCCCGGACGAAGTCGGCGAGCGTCTGATGGCGGCGCAGAACCGGATCCTGAAAAGGCTCCCCGAGTTCTTCGGGCGCACGCCGAGAGCTCCTTTCGGGGTCAAGCGCCTCGAGCCACAGCTCGAGCCCTCGATGACGTTCGGCTATTACCAGGTCCCGACGCCGCAGGACGCGAAGGGCTATTACAAGTACAACGGGACGCATCTCGACGGCCGCAGCCTGATCGGCGCGGGATCTCTCATCTCGCACGAGTTGATGCCGGGGCACCACATGCAGATCAGCCTCCAGCAGGAGAACGCGGAACTTCCCCAGTGGCGCCGGGAGTCGGCGATCTCCTACACGGCGTTCATCGAGGGGTGGGGCGAATATTCCTCGTTCCTCGCGGGAGAGATGGGGATGTACGAGGACCCCTACGACCTGGCGGGACGCCTGCTCTTCGACGCGTTCCTGACGTCGAGGCTCGTCGTCGACACCGGAATGAACCTCCTCGGCTGGCCTCGGGAAAAGGCGATGCAGTACATGCGCGACAACACCATCCAGTCGGAGACCGAGATCTCGACCGAGACGCTTCGATACTCGTGCGACCTGCCCGCGCAGGCGCTCGCCTACAAGATGGGAATGCGCAAGTTCGTCGAGCTGCGCGAGAAGGCGCGCTCGGCGCTCGGCCCCGCCTTCGACATGCGGCGATACCACGACATGCTGCTCGTGAGCGGCGCCGTCCCGCTCGATCTCGCGGAGCGCAAGGTCGACTGGTTCGTCGCGGAAGAAAAGGGCGCCGCCGCGAAACGCTGACCGGACCCCTGCGTGCCGCCCCGCCGGTGCAGGCGGATTTTCGAGTCAGGGCTTCGGCGGGACTCCGAACCGGGCGGCCGCCTTGCGGGAAACGGCGCGGCGGAACCATTCGAATCGGCCCAGGAGGCGGCCGGGGCGCCCCAGGGCCTGCGCGGCCCAGCGGGGGAAGTCGAAGCGGTCGCTCTGGCGGACGATCTTCCCCTCCGCGAGCTGGATCTCCGAAAGGATGACGTTCACGACCGGGCCCCCGCCGGGGTAGACGTAGCGCGCCGTCCACTCGACGGTCCCGCTGCCCGCGCCGGCACGGGCGATCGTGTACGAAACCTCGAGGGTCTTCGATCCGCGCAGAAGCGCCGTCCACATCTTCGGGACGTCGGCGCTTTCGAGCCGGAAGATCTCATCCTCGAACCGGGCGTCGGGGGCGTAGAAAGCGGCGACCGCGTCGCCGTCCCGCCGCCCGAGCGCGTCGAAGAAGGCGGTCAGGACGGCCTTCGTCTCATCGGCGTTCAAGCCCTGATTATGTCGGGATCGGCGGTCCCGCGTATTTCCTTCGATTCCCGATTCCCGATTCCCGATTCCCGATCGAGTTCACCGCGGAGTACCGCGGCCGTCTCGCTCCCGTTGGTCGCTCGGCTCCCGTTGGTCGCTCGGCTCCCGTTGGTCGCTCGGCTCCCGTTTCCCGGCCCCTCATACAATCCCCCTCCCGCAGGGAGACGGAGTGAAAAATGAAC
>JBBRDK010000128.1:0-8676 GCA_038203955.1 Thermoanaerobaculia bacterium
CCGTACGGCCACGACTGGCCCTGGTGGAAAGAGCAGATCCTCCGATACCTCTGACGGGGTCAGGCCTTTATTATGCATCAAGCCGCCGCTCGGTGGAAGCCGGCCTGATGGGGCTCGCCCGGGGTCCGGTCCTTCGATTCCCGATTCCCGATTCCCGATTCCCGGCTTCCGATTCCGCCTACCGCCTTTCACCTGCCGCCTCCCGTTCCGTGGGCCACAGGCACCCGGAGGCGCCCACCCAGGTCCGATCCTTGTTGAAGGTGACGCCCATCATCTTTCCCTGCGAGAGCCGCGCAAGCGTGGTCACCGGGAACGGCCGTCCATCCTTCCAGACGAACATCACGCGCACCTCGACCTTCGAGGCGCCTCCCTCGGTCGTCTCGATGGCGGGCGCGTACTCGACCTTGCGCATCAGAAGGGTGTGCTTCCGGTGCTCGGGCGGCACGGCGGCGAGATCCTCCGGGGTGACGTCGACCTTCACTCCCGCTCCGGCAAAGGAAAAGAGCGGCTTCAACACCCAGTTTTCGAGATCCGCGGGCGGCTCGGCGACCTCGGAAAGGAACCTGGCCTCGGGCACGACCGGATGTGAAATCGCCGGCAGCGCGTGCTTGCTCCACCGGAAATACCAGTTCGGATGCCCCGCCCACGCCACGTCGAGCGGCTCCCGGAAGTCGAACGGGAGAGTGAGCTTCTGTCCGGCGAGCTCGTCGAAGATGACCCGGTTGTAGATCCGGAGGATCCGTGTAGAGACGCCGTCGCGGTCGTACCAGAGCTGGCGCCCGACCTTGATGACCTGCCTCGGATCGATCGCGCGGACTCCCCAGAGCTTCTCGGTGCACGCGAAGTCGACCGCGGTCTTCTGCGCCGGCGGATCGAGGTCGAGCAGCACGACGTTCTCCGGCGGCACTCCCGCGAGGATCGCGGCTCCGACCTCCCGGATGTACCCGGCGTCGTCGAGCCCCGAGAGCAGATAGCCGAGCGGTTCGTCGCCGGGAACGAGGCCGCGCAGAAGCCGCGACTGCATGAACTGAAAGCCGTAGAGAGACGGAAACGCCTGCAGCTCGATCAGCCGCGGCGCGAATCTGCCCCCCTCGCGCACGACGGCGAAATCCGCCTGCGCGAAGACGGGCAGGGAATCGTCGCCCGGTACCTCCCACTCCGGAGGGACCGCTTCACGCGAGCGCGCCAGGTTCTCGGGCGTCGACAGCTGCGCCCAGATCTCCTCGGCCGAGCGCACCATCTCATCTCGCAGAGCCGGCGGCAGAAAGACCGGGGTCTCGGCGAGGCGGAAGACGATCGGAAAGCCGCACTCCGCGGCGAGCCGCTCCTGGTAGGACTCGTAGAGGTCGCGCGAGAACGCCTGGTTGTAGCGCTGGCGCAGGGAGGGAATCATGGGGGCACGTGGTTGAGCGTCGGGCGTCGAGCGTTGAGCGCAGGCCCCCGGCTTTCCGCTCTCAACCCCTGAACTCTCAACCCTCGACTTCCCCTCAAATGAGAAACTTCGAGTCCGCCATGATCTGGTCATCGTCCATCCAGACGTCGAAGTGGCGGCCGACGATGTCGAGGTGCGTCCGGCAGCTCCACGTCGCGCCCGTGTGCTCCGAGTAGGGATGGCCGAACGCGATGTGCAGCCCGGGCAGCTTCTCGTCCTGCAGGATGTTCCCGATGATCGAGCGCACGGCGATGTTCGTCCCCATAGCGAACTCGCCCACCCGGCTCGAGTTCTCTTCCTGGCTGGTGTAGGCGAGAAATCCCTCGAGCACCTCGGGACGGTCGCAGTGCGCGTCCACGAGCCGGCTGTTCTCGATCGTGACGCGAAGGGGGCTCTGTTCGAGATCGCCGTAACGCGCGCACAGGTAGTCCCCGAGAACACCGTCCACCACGTAGACTCCGTCGACGCGAGCGGGAGACGTCAGGACTTCACCGGCCGGAAGATTCGCCCATTTCTCCGCCGAGATGAGCCCGCTCGTCTTCAGCCAGCGGATCGCGGGGTCGAACGTCGCCTCGAGGTCCGAGCCGCCGGCGGATTTCGCGCGGATGCGGGTGGCCTTCCGGGCGCGCTCGAGCACTCGCGAAGAGATCTCGTCCACGAGGTTGAAGTCGGCGCGCATCCCCTCGAGCATGATGCGATGGCTGATGTACACCATGTGCGCGTGGCGGATGTACCGGCGATTGACGACGTCCGTCATCTGGATCCTCTGGGGGAGCTCGCCCGTCTGGGGCTGCGCGGCGTAGATCGAGACCGAGGACCGCTCGAGCGATTCGAGGATGGGCGCCGGCATCGACGTCATCGGGCGCGACCCGTAATCTTCCAGGACGTGGAACTCGAGGGGCGATCCGACCTCGCGCACCTGATCCGCCAGGCTCGCTCCGATCTCCTCCGTCTCCCGGTCCGTGATGATTGTCACGCGCTCGTGCGCGGCGAGCCGCAGGCACGTGCGAACGGCGTTGCGGGCGCCGGGGATCAGGTCTTCGGCGTATGCGATCAGGGTATCTCTCACGTCGTTTCCCTCAGGTCCGTGGAGGAGGACGCGGCCGCCCGCGCCGGCGGAGAAAAATCGATTCCATGGCTCGTCTCGGCGGAGATGAAGTCCACGACCTTCCGCAGGTCCCCGTCGTTCTCGTGGAACGCGCGTAACTGCCGGTCGGCGCCGCTGCCGTTCTCGAGAATCCAGCGGAGGGACTCGATCTCCTTTCGGCTGCCGAGCGCGTCGATGACGTCGTCGACGAACTCGAAGAGCTCCTCCATGAGGTCTCGAAAGGGGACCTCGCTCTCCTTGCCGAAGTCGATCAGCTTGCCGTCGATGCCCCAGCGCGTCGCGCGCCACTTGTTCTCGAGGATCAGTGCGTTGCTGTACGGCCGGAACCCCAGGTTCTTCTCCCGCAGCTCGTAGAGCTTCACGCAGATCGCCTGCACGAGCGCCGCAATCGCGACCGTTTCGTCCAGCCGCATGGGAACGTCGCACACGCGGAACTCGATCGTCTCGAAGAACGGATGCGGACGGAGGTCCCACCAGATCTTCTTTCCGTTGTCGATCGAGTTCGTTGCCACGAGGATCCTCACGAACTCGTCGAACTCCGCCGGCGTCGGGAAGACGGGCGGGATTCCGGTCCGCGGAAACCGCTCGAAGACTTTCGTGCGATAGCTCTTCAGTCCCGTGTTCCGGCCCAGCCAGAAAGGGGAGTTGGACGACAGCGCCAGCAGGTGCGGCAGGAAGTAGCGCGCTTCGTTCAGGATCTGGAAGGCGACCGCCCGGTCGGAGATTCCGACGTGGACGTGCAGCCCGAAGATGAGGTTCGAGCGAGCGACGAGCTGAAGCTCCTCGACGATCGAGGCATAGCGGGGGTCAGGATAGATCGCCTGGTCCTCCCATCGGGAGAACGGGTGCGTGCCCGCGGAGGCGACGTTCATTCCCTGCCGCCTGGCCAGCCCGATGATCTCGCGCCGCAGCTCGGTGACGTCCTTGCGGACTTCGTCGACGTTGGCGCAGATGCCGGTGCCGACCTCGATGACCGACTGATGCATCTCGGGCTTGACCCGCTCCTTCAAGAGCAGCTTCCCTTCCTCGAGCATCTCCTGGACATGGGAGCGCAGCTCCCGCGTCTCGGGGTCGATGATCTGGAACTCCTCTTCGACCCCGAGGGTGAAGGCGGGCCGCTCGCGCATCCGGGTCTACCCCTCGCCCTTGGGGTCGGGGGAGGACGGCGGCGCCCGCCGCGGCCCGCGGGAAGTCGCGTCCCCGGGTCCGGCCGGGCGAAGAGCCGCCGTGCGCGGGCCGGAGGGAGCCGCGGCGCGCCGTGGGCCCGAAGACCCGGTCGGGCGCGGGCGGGGCGGAAGCGGGGGCCGCCCCGGCTCGCGATGGCTCGCGAGAAACTCCTGCCAGTGGTAGCGCGCCACGGGCTCCGCGCCCGCCGACACGCGCTCGATCAGCCACTGGGACGCGTGCGACAGGACCCACTCGAAATTTTCCGCGCCGACGGAGGCGAGGTCCGCGTCCGGAGCGGGATTTAAGAAGTCGATGGCGTACGGAATGCCGTCGCGCACCGCGAACTCGAGGGTGTCGAAGTCGTATCCGAGGGCGTTGGTCAGCTTCAGGCAGTCGTTGCGGATCCGCCCGTAGAGCCCGGGATCGATCGGTTCCGGCCGCTGAACGTACCGGTTCTCGTGTGGCTGCCGAGGGTCGTAGCGCATGATGTGAACGTGCTTGCGGCCGATCGCGTAGCACCGGAAGTATTCGTCGAAGACGATCTCCTCCTGGAGAGTCATCACGTTCTGGCCCGACTCCTTGTACGCGGCGAAAAACTCCTCGAGATTGGCGACCCGGTAAACGTTTTTCCATCCGCCCCCGGAATAGGGCTTGAAGAACGCCGGAAATCCGATGTGGGAAAAAATCTCGTCCCAGTTCAGCGGGAAGAGGAGATTCGACATCGATTCGGAGGTGGTGTCCGGCGGGTGCTGGTTCGAGGGAAGGATGACGGTCTTCGGCACGGCGACCCCGACCCCCTTCGCCACCACGTTGTTGAAGAACTTATCGTCGGCGGACCACCAGAACGGGTTGTTGACGACGATCGTGCCGTCGGCGACCGCCTTCTTCATGATGGCGCGGTAGAACGGGATGTCCTGGCTGATGCGGTCGAGAATGAGGTCGTAGACCCTGGGATTCTCGAGGCTGATCCCGCCGGTCTGAATGGGCTCGGCCACGACGCCGTGGGCCCCGGACGCGTTGATTCGATCGATGAGGGCGTACGGGAAGGACCGCTCCTGCCCGAACAGAATGCCGATTTTCTTCATGTCGCCAGAGTTTCCTTTACTTGTGCGGTGTTTTCCGGGGGTGTCGATCCGGAATCGGCGATTATCTCAATGAAACCGCCCGTTGTCAGTTCTCAGTTTTGAGTCGGAAACCGCGCGGGCGGCCTCGGATTAAGATCCGACCCGTGCCCGTACTCGACTTTTATTACCATCGCCCCGGCTGAACGAGCTGCGCGCGCACCCGGGCGGTGCTGGACGCCAACAAGGTGAAGGTCGGCGAGGAGCGGCAGTCTCGAAAGGCGCCGCTGTCCCGGCCGGACGCGCAAGCCCTTCTCGATTCCGTGACTTGCGTGATAGTCGCGCGGGGGAAGACCAGCCGGCGCCTGAAACGCGAGGAGGCGACGCTCGAGGATTTGAAGGGTCACACGGGCGGGTTTCGCGCCCCGATCGTCCGCCGGGGAAAGACGCTTCTGGTCGGCTTCAACGAATCGGAGCTGGAGAAGCTGATTAAATAGCTGTCAGTTCTCAGTTCTCAGTTCTCCGTTCTCAGTTCTCAAGCCGCGCTCTCTCCTGCCCCCCGAACGCTCAACGCTCAACTCCTCTCGATCCCCGCCAGCAACGGCGCAAGCGCCTCATCCTGCGCCTGGCGCAATTGCGCGAGCCCCGTCCGCGCCAGGGCGATCAGCTCGCCGAGCTGCGCCTCGGAGAACGGCCGCCGCTCGGCGGTGCCCTGGAGCTCGACGAAGGCGCCCGAGGCGGTGCCGACCACGTTGAAGTCGACGTCCGCTTCGGAGTCCTCGGCGTAGGCGAGGTCGAGCACGGGTTGACCGGCGCAGATGCCGACGGAGACGGCGGCGACGGACTCGCGCAGCGGCCAGCGACGGATCGCTCCCTCGCGCACCAGCTTCGCCAGGGCGATCGAGAGCGCGACCAGGGCGCCGGTGATTCCGGCGCACCGCGTTCCTCCGTCCGCCTGCAGGACGTCGCAATCGACGGTGATGGTTCGCTCTCCCAGGCCGCGCAGCTCGACCACGCTTCGAAGCGAGCGCCCGATCAGCCGCTGAATCTCGAGCGTGCGCCCGCCCTGCTTCCCGAGCGCCGCCTCCCGCGCCGATCGGGTGTGCGTGGCGCGGGGAAGCATTCCGTACTCGGCGGTGACCCAGCCGCTGCCGCTTCCCTTCAGAAACGGCGGCACTCGCTCTTCGATCGAGGCGGCGCAGAGGACGCGCGTGTCGCCGAGCGAGATGAGTGCCGAGCCTTCCGCGTGCCGCGCCGCTCCGGTCTCGATGGTTACGGGGCGCAGCTCGTCGGGGCGCCGGCCGTCGGGTCGTGGGGTCTTCATCGGGGCCTCTTTCTCATGGCGCGACTTCGTTTCGCAGATACGTGAGCGGTCGGGTCAGATCGACGTGGCCGCCCAGGGTCTCCGCGGGCTCGCCGTTGACGAGGATCCGAACACGCGTCGTGTCCGCCACATTCTGCAGCGTCGTGTCGACGAGAGAGGCCACGATCGAGAGCTCTTCCTGCGATCCGAAGGAGAGTCCGGCGTCGACAGCCAGATCCAGAACCGCCTCTCCCTCGGGCAGCAGAAACGCGTTGCGAAGGTGGAGCCTGTCCGGGAGAGCGGCCATCAGGCCGGCGCGGGTCGGCCCCTTCTGCAGCTCGCCGAAGATGGCCCGCAGCGCCGCGC
This sequence comes from Thermoanaerobaculia bacterium, assembly GCA_038203955.1. Lineage (GTDB taxonomy): Bacteria > Acidobacteriota > Thermoanaerobaculia > UBA5066 > Gp7-AA6 > JALYUA01. The sequence continues at coordinate 6,438 of JBBRDK010000128.1, forward strand.
CGGGGCCGGCGGGCTTTGCGATGTCGCGCTCTTCCGCCTGCAGCCGGGAGTCCTCCTGGCGGGGAAAAAAGAGCGTCAGCCTCACGGTCTCCGCGGGCGTGGTTCGCGCCGCCGGGACTCCGGGCGTCGCCGGCGCCGGCGCCGACGTCACGCGAAGGAAGAGACGAAACCGCGGCCGGCGCAGGGGTCCCGGCGGCCTGTTCCAGAGGACGAGGGCCGCCACCGCTCCTACCAGAAGGAGGAGTAGTACCGCCGCGGCGCGCCGGGTCATGGGGTCCGGGCTGCGGCGGCGCCGGCCGGCGTCGGCCGGGGGCCGGTGCCTTTGCGGCGCGCGAAGAAGCCGGCGATCGCGCGGGAGATCCCGTCCGCCACGCTCTGCTGGAACGAAGCGGAGGACAGTTTCTTTTCCTCTTCCGGATTCGAGATGAAGCCGGCCTCGACGAGCACGGCCGGCATCGTCGCGCCGACGAGCACGCGGAAGGGCGCCTGCTTGATGCCGCGCTTGTCCGTGCCCGAAACGCCGTTTAATTCCTGCTGAATCGCCTCCGCCAGCTCGCTCGAATCCTTGATGTGCGCGCTCTGGGCGAGGTCCCACAGGATGAAGTCGAGGCCCGGGCTGCCACCCGCCGAAGGGGGCGCGGGAGCCGCCGGCGCCGAAGCGAGCGAGTTCTCGCGGCTCGCGACGTCCTGGGCGATCCGGTCAGAAGCCTCGAGCGAGAGGTAATACGTCTCGGAGCCGTGAGCGCCGGACGCGCGCGAGGAATTCGCGTGGATCGACAGGAAGAGGTCGGCCTTCTCGTGGTTCGCGACCGCCGTCCGATCGTCGAGAGAAATGAGCGCATCCGAGTCGCGCGTCATGAGGACGCGGCAGGAAAGCAGGCGCGGCAGCGCGGAGGCGACCCGCCGCGCGATCTGGAGGGTCGCGTCCTTTTCCTGAAGACCGCCCGGGCCGACGGCTCCGGTCTCCGTCCCTCCGTGGCCGGCGTCGATCACGACCGTCCACGCGGGCGTCGGCACCGGGGCGGGCGCGGGAGCCGAGGGGAGGATCGAAGGCGCGGCCGCGCGGCCGACCTCGATGACGAGCCGGTCCGGAGAAGTCAGCGGATACGCGCGAGCGAAAAGACCCCGCTCCCGAAACTCGATCGTCGCCGAGTCTCCGGCGAACCGGATCGCGGAGATCAGCGGATCTTCGTAGCGCCGCTCCGGGAACGGCGGCACGATCTTCCGCTCGGGCCAGCGGATCTGGAACCCGTTTTCCGTCAATGACGGGACGAACTGAGCGCCGGCGGATTCCTTCAGCACGATCTGGGTCGTCGGCTCGACGTGGACGACCGCGACGTCGATCGTCAGCGGCGGCACGGCCTCGACGATCGTCCACACGCGGCGGGCCACGTCATACGTCGTCGTGGCGCCGACCAGCGGCAGAAGGACGCGGTCGAGGAGATCCGGGGGAGCATGCAGAGAGCCGTTGGCGGATCGGGCCTGCCGCGAGATCTGCACGATCCGCTGATCGACGGGAACCTGCGTGGTCCCGACCCCCAGAAAGACCTGATGGCCCGCGCTCGAGAGAGTCATGACGCCGGTCGTCGGGTCCGTCGAAACGTCGAAGCCGAGCGCCTTCGCGACATCCACCACCCGCAGGTCCCCGCCGGCGAGCGCGACCGGATGGGCCTCCCCCCTCCAGACGATCGTTCCGGTCCCGGGGGAAGCCGGAGTCGGGGTCGGAGTCGTCTGCCCCGCCACGAGCCGGGCGAGGAGTAGGAGAACGGCGGCCGCCGTCGCGCCTCCGGCGGCTCTCGCCCAGAGTGGAGGGGTCCGATGGAGGTTTGCGGGGAGGCTTGGCCGCGAGTTGGCGGCGAGCGGCTCTTTTCGATGCATCCGTGTGGATGAGAGTACTCCGCAATCCTACCGCGGTCGAAGGCTTTCGAGAGACCGTGCCGCGGATCTGCGCTCCTCTCCGGCGCGGAGCGGCCCCTCCTACCGCGCCTGCGAGTTGCCGGCGAAGCACGCGTGAACGACGTCGGCACCGTAACGGCGGACCGTCTCGGCCGGGAGGTCCGCCTCCGGGATCTCGTGGAAGTCGAAGGCGACGGCTCCGGACGCATCGACAGTCCCCTGCAGGTATCCGTACACGTTCGTCTTCGACTCCTTCGCCGCGGCGGCCCCCGCGGGCAGCGGATATCGAACGGCGCCCGCCGTCCCGACGATCCACCCCGGAAGAGATTCCCCGGCGGCCTTC
>JBBRDK010000129.1:0-8632 GCA_038203955.1 Thermoanaerobaculia bacterium
TGGTTCGAAGGCAACTACCAGGATTACGAGGCCGATCGAAAGCGCAGGCTTGGCATGGAAGCCGACCAGCCGCATCGAATCAAGTACAAAAAACTCGCCGCGCGGTGAGGCGCGCGGCGGTCGAGCGTCGAGCGTTGAGCGCTGAGCGTAAGAGGTTGAGAGTTGAGAGGAAGTCCTGCAGGAACCGCATGCCCTAAGGCGTCTAATAGAAAAAAGGCAGCCTGTCCGGCTGCCTTTTCGATTTCCGATCTAGTTGACCGCGGAGTACCGCGGCCGTCTCGCTCCCGTTGGTCGCTCGGCTCCCGGCTCCCGGTCCGTTCTCCTCAGTCCCGGTTGTAGATCATTGCTCCGACGCCCGCGATGGCGGCGACAGCGAGGAGCTTGCCCCAGGGGAAGCTGCGCTTGGGCTTCGTGATCGTCTTGGCCCAGTCCTCGGCGGCGCCGAGGCCGCGCGAGCTGATCATGTCGAGAAGCTCGGTGCCGTGCTTGACGGCCTCGTCGACGAGCTTGCGGCCGCGATCGATCGCCTCCTCCCGCACGTCGTCGAAGTCCGAGCGCGTTCTCTTGATGTTCTTATCGAGGCGCTCGCCGGCAACCCCGAGCGCTTCACTGACGCCGCTGGAGCCTTTCCGCATGCTGCGCATCGCCATGGGGAGTGCCACGCGGGTGACGAGAGGAATCAACACGGGTGCGAGACCTCGGACGGTCTTTGCTGAAATTCTGGATCGGGCCATCGACTTCTCCTTCGTTCGATTAGAGAGGCACGACCGGGGCGGGCCGGCCGGGCCTCTCAGCTGAGCACAGCAGTTTCCGTGCCGGTTGGGGGGGACCGCGGGAGTGCCGGGAGGGCCTCCAAACCGCGCTAGCATCCGCTCATGGAGCCCGAGGACCCCGTACCTCCCGTCCTCCCCTGGCGGTCGACGGCCCGCAAGACCCCGCGCTGGCCCGAGGGGTACTGGAGGAGAGTGTTCTGGCGAGGCCTGCGGCTGCGATGCCCCGTCTGCGGAGTCGGCAAGCTCTTCCGGAGCTACTTCGTCATGTGGGACCACTGCAAAGCCTGCGGCGTTTCCTTCGCGCGCGAGCACGGGCAGTGGGTGGGATCGCTCGACATCAACACCTTCTTCACGGCGTTCCTGCTGATGATCGGAGTCGGCTTCGGGCCGCTCTGGAGCCTCCGGACGAGCCTGATCGTGTGGTGCTCGGCCGCCGTGCTGGTTCCCCTGGCGACCTTCCGGTTCGTGCGCGGCGTCTGGACCGCGATCGTTCATCTGACGGGCGGGGTGTATTGAGCCGGGGCCGGGAGCCGAGCGACCAAGGGGAGCGACACGGCCGCGGTCCTTCGCGGTCAACTAGATCGGGAATCGAAGGAAACGACTTTCCGCCCTTCGCCCTTCACCCTTCGCGAAGCGCGTGCCCAGCGCCCCTTACGCCCGCGCTATCAACGCATCGAGCGACGTGATGTGCCTCTGCTGCGCGGGGATCAACGTTTCCGCGATGAGCTTCCGGGCCGGCTCATCGACGGCGTCGAGCGCCGCGCGGTAGTCCTTCAAGCCGTGCTCCTCCCCTTCCTTCAACGCCTTGAGCGCGGCGGCGTCCCCGAAGAGGCTCGCCGCCGCTTCGATCGTCTTCGCGTAGGCGCCCCACGTCCCGGAGGCGTCGTCCGCGTGCCCGCCGGCCCGGCGGATCTCATCTCGAAGGCGCTGAGCGTGCTCGCCGTGCTCCTGCGCGATCGCGCGAAGCGCCGCTCCGTCACTCTGACGGTCTCCGCCGACCTTGTCGATCGCCATCCTGTAGGTCTCCGCTGCCGATATCTCGCCGCGCAACAAGGAGTTGAGCTGTTCGACGCAGCGGTCCACAGTCTGATCTTTCATGAGTTCCTCCCACCGGCGAAGCTGCAACAAGCGTTCCGGAAGCCGACCGCGCCGGGCGGCCCGCGCGGCTGGCGCGGAGCTTGCTATCCCTCCGCGCAAAGGAGGGCCACTAACGATGGGCATTCTTGGATGGATCATCTTCGGACTCGTGATCGGCGCCCTGGCGAAGTTCGTAATGCCTGGGCGGGACGGCGGCGGCATCATCGTGACGACCCTGCTCGGGATGGTCGGCGCGCTTCTCGGTGGATTCCTCGGGCGGGCCCTGGGCCTGTACCGCGAGGGAGAGCCGGCTGGATTCATCGGCGCGCTCGTCGGTGCGCTGGTCGTTCTTTTCATCTACCGGGCCATGACGGGGCGGCGCCGCCTTGCCTGAGTCTCGCGACGAATGAATCGACTCTGTCGGGGCCTGCGGGCCCCGACACTTTTTTAGGGCTTCCTTCCGATGCCCGAAAGAATGAAGATCGAGTCATGGAGAGCAAGGAAGAAAATTCAGAGCCTCAAAAGTCAGAGGAAGAGCGCCGGGAGGAGCAGCGCCGGCGCGCGAGCCGCCGCGAGCACCCGAGGGTCCCGATCGCGTCCGACAGCTCGGAGCGCCGCCAGGAAGAGCGCCGCGACGGGGACTCGTAGAGGCGGACACTACCCGAGGAGACTCCCGGTCGTAAGAGAGTCCTTCTAGGCCTCCGGGGGGCGGCGGGTGTGAAAGCCGGTGCGCCGCTGGTACTCGCGCCCGGCGGCGATCAGCGCGTCTTCGCGGAAGGGCGCCGCGAGAAGCTGCAGTCCCGTCGGAAGACCGCCGCGGCCGAAGCCGACGGGCACGGAAAGCGCCGGATATCCGAGAAGGTTCCCGACCTGGATGAGTCCGCCGATCGGTGAAGTGAAATTCTGCGGACGGTCGCGTGAAAGCTCCGGGAACGACTTGTCGAAGTCGAGCCCGATCGGGTTGGCCACCGTGTCCCGGGTCGGGGCCGCGAGCACGTCGAATTGCTCGAAGAGAGCGGCCACGGGAGCCCGCATCTTCTCGCGCAGACGCATGGCCTGCAGGTAATCGACCGCCGGAACCATGGCGTTCGAGTAGCCGCCCACCCGGTCCGCCCGGGCGCGCAGCTCCTTCAGCCGGCCGGATTCGATCAGCTCGAGAAAGGCGCTCGCCCCCTCGGCGGCCACGATCGTGCCGGTGCAGAGACCATAGGGAAAGTCAGGCAGCGCCACGTCCCGCGTGACCTTCGCGAAGCGCTCGAGAACGGAGACGGCTTCGGTGAAGTTCCGGGCGACTTCCTCCTGGATGAAATCCGTGGCGGCGCGCATCACCCCGATGCGGAGGCGGCCGCCCGGATTTTTCCGGCCGAGCGGCGCGACCGGCACGGACGTCGGGTCTCTCGGATCGGGGCCCTCGATCGCGCGAAGGACGGCGCCGCAATCCTCCGCGGATCGGGCGAGAGGACCGAGCTTGTCGAGCGTCCAGGAGAGCGCCATCGCGCCGTGGCGCGAGACGCGCCCGTACGTCGGGCGCAGCCCCGTCACGCCGCAGTACGCGGAGGGCGTGAGGATCGAGCCGACCGTCTCGGACCCGATCGCGAACGAAACCAGCCCGGCGGCCACGGCGGATCCCGGCCCGCTCGACGATCCGCCGCTCCAGTGCTCCCGGTTCCAGGGGTTCAGGCCGGGGCCGGTGAACGACGCGTCGGCGTTGTTGTAGCCCATTCCGCCCGCGAGCTCGACCATGGCGAGCTTCGCCGTCAAAATCGCCCCCGCTTCGCGAAGCCGGCGGATGACCGTGGCGTCCTCTTCGAAGCGCTGGTCGCGAAACGGCGCCGCGCCCCACGTCGTCGGCATTCCGCGCGCCGCCAGAAGGTCTTTGGCGCCGTACGGAATTCCGTGGAGAGGTCCGCGGGGCTTTCCGCGGGCGAATTCCCTTTCCGACTCGCGCGCTTCGTCCAGCGCCTCGTCCGCGAGCGTGACGACCGCATTCAAGGGACGCCCGATCCGTTCGAGCCGTTCGAGGGAGGCCTCGACGAGCGCCACCGGGGAGAGGCGGCGCGCGCGAAGGAGCCGACCGAGCTCCGCGATCGGCCGAAAGAGAAGATCGGAGGCGGCGGTCACGCTCGTCCGGCCCTAAAGGACGCGGCCGGCTCCTCGCCGTTGGCCAGCCGGAGCGCGCGGAGCCGCACGCCGCGGCGCTCGAGCGCGCGAACGCGGTCGTCGAGCATCGGAAGCTCCTCGGGCGAGAGAAAACGCCCGTAGCGCTCTCTGGCGAGCTGCACGAGAGCCTCCGCCTTCGGGTCGGGAGGCGCCGGCGTTGGAGTGAGGGGAGGCGCGGGCGGCGGAGAAATCTGCGCCCCCGCCGTGAAAGGCCGTGCCGCGGCGGCCGCCGCCGCCATCAGCGTCGCGAGGAAACTTCGCCGGGTTGCTGGCATGCGGTGCCTCTTTGGGGGGGGGTTGAGCGTTGGGTTGCGAGTTGAGAGTTGTCAGTTGAGAGTTGAGGGATACGAAGATTCAACGGACGGATAGTTCTCGTCGCAGGTCCGCGGCCAGGAGCCTGTGAAAGAGATGCTCCCCTCCCTCGCGGCGGACCGAAAGGCGGCCCGCCTGATAGGCACGGGAAGTCAATCCCTTCTGGACGCTGTGGCATATCGCTGTGTCTTCGTCCTGGATGCGCTGGCCGACTGCGATCGACGCGGCGTTCCGGGCCTGCGCATCCGCTGACACGTCGGAGAAGTAGAAGTCGAAGATGACTTCGGTCCGGTTGACCCCCACGGGAAGGACGAGATTCGTATCCATCAAACCCTCGTACCAGTTCACCATGAAGTTCGGGTAGATCCAGTAGTAGAGAGCGCGATCGCCCGTTCGGACGGCGCCGGTCTCCGCCTCGGCCCCCTCCCGAACGACCGGGCTCCATTGCAGGCAATAGCGCCCCCCGTTCTCGATCTGGTACTTCCCGTAATCGAGCACGCTGTCGAGCCCTTTGTGGAGATGCGGCACGTGGTATCCGCCATCGAGATAGTTGTCGACGAAGACTTTCCAGTTGCAGTCGAAGGCGTACCGCCGCCGCTCGACGAAGTGGAGGCTCGACAGGTTCATCGGCCGGAACTGCTCGACGAGAGGACCCAGAAAATCGGTCAGCGCCGGCCCCTCGGGCGAGAGCCGGACGAAGACGAAGCCTTCCCATTCGGCGACCGCGACCGGCACCAGGCCGTTGCTCGCCCTGTCGAAATCGCAGACTCCCTGAAAGTCGGGCGTGCCCTTGAGCTCCCCCTGAAGCGAATAGGTCCAGCCGTGGTACGGACATCTCAGGAGGTGCGTTCGGCCCTCGGCGCGCGTCTCGACCGCCGCGGCGTGGTGCCGGCACACGTTGAAGAAGGCGCGCAGAGCGCCGTCGGTCCCCCGAACGGCGACGATCGGCTCGCCGGCGAACTCCGCGGTGACGAAATCTCCCGGCCCCGACACCTGGTCCGAGCGGCCGATCACCTGCCAGGAGCGGGCGAATACGGCGTCGCTCTCGAGATGGTCGATGCGATCGTCGACGTACCAGCTCCCCGGAATCGTCCACGCCTGCGCGAGAGGCCGATCCGGGTCGTAGGAGCCGACGACCTGCTCGATCGAGTCGCGGTTCATGGCGCGATCGGGGTGGCCGTCTTTCGCGGCGGATTGAAGAATGGAGTCTCGACGACGCGGGCCGGAACGCGGTGGCGCACGGCCTCGACGGTGAGCTCGAAGTCGAGAACGTTCCCCGCGGCCGCGCTTGCTCGGTCCACGGTCGCGATCGCGATGAATTTCTTGAGCACGGGCGACCAGGTGCTCGACGTCGCCTTGCCCACCTGGCCCCGCCCGCCGTAGACGGGAACGGCGACCCGGGAGGCGGCGGCCGGCACGTGCGGCGCGAGCCCCAGGCGGTCGTAGATGGCTTCGACCGCGGACCAGTCGATCTCCAGACCGACGATCGTGCGGGCGGGGCCGCGCCGTTTTTCTTCCGCCAGAGCCGCCTGCCCGACGAACCGGGCCTTCTCCAGATGGACCAACCGGCCGAGGTTCATCTCGAAGGGAGAGTACTTCTGCGATTCGATCAGCGCCTTCTTGCTGCTCGAGAAATCCACGTCGATCAACAGAAGCCCGGCCTCGATGCGGGCGACGTCCAGAGCGAGCATTCCCGCCGGCCGGACGTCGAAAGGCCTGCCGCCGGTCATCAAGGTGTCCCAGACGCGGCCGGCGTCGCTCCACGGTATCCAGATCTCGTACCCGAGGTCTCCCGTGTAACCCGTCCGCGAGATTTCGACGGGAATCCCCGCGATCCGCCCGGTCGTGACGCGGAAGTACTTGAGCCGGTCGATGTCGGCCTCCGCGACGCTTCGGAGCAGGCGTCCCGAGGTCGGGCCCTGGAGAGCGAGCGAGGCGACTTTCTCGGAGATGTCCTCGATTTCGACCTCGAGTCCCAGGGCGTTCTGCCGAAACCAGCGCAGAGAGGGATCGGCGGCCGTCCAGCGATAGACGTTCTCTTCGAGCCGCGACACCGTCCCGTCGTCGATCGTCTTTCCTCTCTCGTCGCACCACGGTGTGTAGATGACCTGACCGACCGACACTTTTCGCAGGTCGCGCGTGACGATCCGATCGACCAGCCGCGTCGCGTCGCGCCCGCTCAAACGGTACTTGTAGAGCGGCGAGACGTCGATCAAGGCGGCCGCGTTCCGGATCGCGTTGTACTCGTGCTCATGGTGCGTCCCGTAGGAAGAGACCGCGTAGTAGCCGGACCACTCGCGGTAGCTCAGGCTCTCGCACAGCGCGAAGGTCTTTTCGTGAACCGCGGTGCCGACCGGCATGGATGACCTCGAAGGGGAGAGAAAGAAGTATATAAACTCGCGCGGCCAATGAAATGAGCAAGCGGTACGACGTCGTCGTTATCGGCGGCGGGCACAACGGCCTCGTCCACGCCGCGTACCTCGCGCGCGCGGGAAAAAAGGTTCTCGTGCTCGAGCGGCGCCACATTCTGGGCGGCGCCGCGATCACGGAAGAGGTCTTTCCGGGATTCCGCTTTTCGGTCGCCTCCTACGTCGTTTCGCTTCTGCGTCCCGAGATCATCCGCGAGCTCGATCTGCCGCGCCATGGGCTCGAGATCCTGCCCCTCGACGGCACTTTCACGCCGATGGAGAACGGCGACTATCTCTGGCGCGTGAACGACCACGCGAAGACGAGGCGCGAGATCGCCCGCCATTCGAAGATCGATGCCGAAGCGTACGAGGAATACGGGAAGGCGATGGTCCAGATGGGCCGGTTCGTCAAGCCGATCCTCTCGATGACGCCGCCGGACCCGACGTCGCTCGATCCCCGGGGACTCTGGGAGCTCTTGAAGATCGGCCGCCGATTCCAGAAGCTTCGCCCCGAGGATCAGCAGAACCAGGTCCAGCTGATGACCATGAGTGCCGTCGATTTTCTCGACCGGTGGTTCGAGACGGACGTTCTGAAGGCCACCATGGCCGCTTCGGGGATCATCGGCACGTTTCTCGGCGTGCGCTCACCCGGGACCGCGTACGTCCTGCTCCACCACTACATGGGGGAGATCGACGGGGCGTTCCGCTCGTGGGGGTTCGCCCGCGGCGGCACGGGTGCGATCTCCGAGGCGATCGGCGCGGCGGCGCGCGAAGCGGGAGTGGAAATCCGCACCGAGGCCCCCATCGCGCAGATCCGCGTGCGTGCCGGGCGCGCGACGGGGGTCGTCCTCGAGAACGGCGAAGAGATCGACGCCGCCGTGGTCTCGTCATCCGTCGATCCGCACCTGACGTTCCTGAAGATGATCGGCCGGAAGGAACTTCCCGACGACTTCGTGGAAGACCTCGAGAGATACAAGTTCCGCGGCTCTTCGGGAAAAGTGAACCTCGCGCTCGACGGGCTTCCGGAGTTTCGCTCGCTCCCGGGCGCCGGCCAGCACCTCCGCGGCGCGATCTCGATCTCTCCGTCCATCGAGTACATGGAGCGCGCCTACGACGACGCGAAGTACGGAAGGTTCTCCAGGCGTCCCTACATGGACGTCGTGATCCCGAGCCTGACGGACCCGTCGATCGCGCCGCCCGGGAAGCACGTCATGTCCTGCTTCGTCCAGTACGCGCCGTACCACCTGAAAGAGGGCCACTGGGACGACCAGCGGGAGGCCTTCGGCGACGCAGTGATCGACGCGCTCGCGGTCCACGCGCCGAATATTCGCAACCACATCCTCCACCGGCAGGTGCTGACGCCGCTCGACATCGAGCGCGTCTTCGGGTTGACGGAGGGGAACATCTTCCAGGGCGAGCTGACACTGGAGCAGCTCTTTTTCCTGCGCCCCGCCCCGGGCTGGGCGCAGTACCGGACGCCGATCCGCGGCCTCTACATGTGCGGAGCGGCGACGCATCCCGGCGGCGGAATCATGGGGGCGCCCGGACGGAACGCAGCGGCCGTCCTCATCGGGGACGCGAAGAGGCGCCGGGCGTGAGCAGCGGCAGCCGCCGGGACGTCGTCATCGTCGGCGCGGGTGTCAATGCTCTCGTCGCCGCCGGTCTGCTCGCGAAGGCCGGGGTCCGGCCGCTGGTGCTCGAGCGCCGCGCCATCGTCGGCGGGACCGCGGTGACGGAGGAGTTCCACCCGGGGTTTCGCGCATCGATGGTGGCTTCGACGGCCGGCCCGATCCTCCCGGGGATCGTGCGGGAGCTCGATTTGCGCCGGCACGGCTTCGATCCGATCCGGCCGGCGGTCCGGACCTTCGCGCCGTCCGCCGACGGCCGCGCCCTCCTGCTCTA
>JBBRDK010000130.1:0-8468 GCA_038203955.1 Thermoanaerobaculia bacterium
CCCTTCTCGACGCGTTCTAAAAGCGGACGGAGATACCTCTGGACGTGGGTCTGTCCCATCTTGAGCGTGATCCCCTTGGCGAACGCGGCGCCGATCGGCACCTTGTCGATCAACCCTCCATACACGCCCGGGATCGAGACCGTCCCTCCCTTGCGGCACGCCTGGATCGCCATGCGGAGAACGCCGGGGCGGTCCGACTCGAGCCGCACGCTCTGCTTGAACCGGTCGTACGCCGCCTGAAGACCCTTGCCGTGCGCCTCCATTCCGACCGCGTCCATGCACGAGTCGGGTCCGAGCCCCCCCGTTTCCTGATCCAGCCGCTCGAGTACGTCCTCCTCGCCGTCGTCGATCGGAATGGCGCCGCCCTCCTCCGCGAGACGCAGCCGCTCCGGCACGTCGTCGATTGCGAAGACACGTCCGGCTCCCAGGAGAAACGCGCTCCGAATGGCGAATTGACCGACGGGCCCCGCTCCCCAGATGGCCACGGTGTCCCCCGGTTCGATGTTGCAGTTCTCCGCGGCCATGTACCCGGTGGGAAAAATGTCCGACAGGAAGAGAACCTGTTCGTCCGTCAGATTTCGAGGGAGCTTCAAGGGACCGACCTGGGCGAACGGGACGCGCGCGTACTCCGCCTGGCCGCCCGCGTAACCCCCGTAAAGGTGGGAGTACCCGAAAATCCCGGCGCCCGAATACCCGTAGAGCTTGTCCGCGAGGGCCGCGTTGGGATTGGTGTTGTCGCAGGCGGAGAAGAGTCCCTTCTGGCAGAAGAAGCAGCCGCCGCAGGAGATCGTGAACGGGACGACGACGCGGTCACCGACTTTCAGGCGCGTGTTCCCCTTTCCGACTTCGACGACCTCTCCCATGAACTCATGTCCGAGGATGTCTCCCCGCTGCATCGTCGGAATGAATCCGTCGTACAGATGGAGATCGGACCCGCAGATCGCGGTCGACGTGATCTTCACGATCGCGTCGCGGGGCGCAAGGATCTCCGGATCCGGGACGTTCTCGACGCGGACGTCTTTCCGGCCGTACCAGCAGAGGGCCTTCATGATGCCCTCCCCTGCTCGCGAGTGAAGTCGGACTGATCTGAACGCGGACGGGACGGCGGCGATCGGCCGGCGGCCTCCCGTCCGGAACTGATTCTGCTCATGACGCCCTCCCCTGCTCGCGAGTGAAGTCAGGCTGATCTGAACGCGGACGGGACGGCCGCGATCGGCCGGCGGCCTCCCGTCCGGATCCGCGCGACCTCCCGCGCTCCCCCGCCGGCTGGCCCTCGGTCGTCGGGATCTCTCCGGCTTCGCAGATCTGCTTGAACCGGCGCAGGTCCTCGCTGATCTGCTTCTCGGGGTCTTCCCCCAGGAGCTTCGCCACCGCGACACCCGCTTTTCCGGCAGGAGGCTCGTACTCGAGAGAGACCGCGACCACGGTCCCCCGGCCCTCCCCCGCGGAACGGAACCGGACGGAACCGCGATGGAGAACATCGGAGTCTCCGCGCGTCCGCCAGGCCAGGACCTCTCCCTCCCGATCGGCAAGGATCTCGGCTTCCCACTCGACGATCGCGCCCGCCGGCGCCTGCGCCGTCCAGCGCGAGACGCGCGTGTCGATCTCGGTCACGGCGATCACGTGCTCGAACACCTGGGAGAGGTTCTCCAGGTTGCGCCAGAACCGGTACAGCTCGTCGGCCGGCCGGTTCACCGTGACCGACTCCTCGACGAGCGTGGTCTTCTTATCGGACCGGTCGATTCCCAGCGCCGCGTAGATGTCGCAGTGGCCGGTGGCGCCGCGCCACGCGAGCCCCGCGCCGATCAAGGCGACCGCGCCTCCCCAGAACCGACGCCGGCTGATTCCATAGACGGCGAGCGCGGTCCCCGCAATCGCGGAGACCCAACGCTCACCCGGGGACACGTTGACGGGCCGCGCGACCTTCCGGACGGCGGCGCGGATGGGACGCGTGAACGAGGAAGGGAGAGTGGACACTACTCTTCCTCCTTTTCGTCATCGTCGTCGTCTTCGTTGTCCTCCTCGGTCGCCGGGACTTCTTCCACGTCCTCGTCGTCATCCTCGTCTTCGTCGTCGTCGACCTCCTCGTCTTCGTCCTCGTCGTCGGCGTCCTCATCCACGACCGCGTCCGAGATCTCCGTGGTGTTTTCGATCGCCCCTTCTTCATCGTTTTGCGTGCTCGGCCGGCGAGCCTCGAAGGAGTTGTCGTCGGCGGCCGGTCCCGCAAAGAGCCCCGCCTCGAGACTCCCGCTTTTTTCGCGCGGAGTCGGAACGTTCAGTTCGTCTTTCATGATTGCTCCCCAGTGGAACGGAGGGCAGAATCGCCCCGCGTTCAAATCGTGCAAGAGCCATTCCGGACGGTCGAAATCGCGCGAGATGCGCCGCCGGTTCGGAAACGGAGTCGGAACTGGCAGAGGGATTCATCCTCCAGCTCGCGGCGACTCCTGCTCCGCTGCGTCTTTCCGAACCGCGAGAGGCAGCAGGTACGACCTTTGCATTTAACCGCCGCGGCCAGCCTGTCATGTCGTTTCGGAAATACTCGAGAACCGGAGTCCACACGATGAAACGCGTAGCCCCTGTCGCTCTCGTCCTGCTGCTGAGCGGCGCCGGGTGCTTCAGCATGAGGCCGTCCTCGGGCGGGGGTCAGTCGGCGACTTTTACGCCGCCTCGACGAACCGAAACGGCAGACATCGCGCTCCCTGCGGGATATCGCATCGAGGCGGTCGCGGCCGGATTGACCTTCCCCACCGGCGTCGCTTTTGACGAGAGGGGAACCCCCTACGTTGTCGCATCGGGGTACTCGTACGGGGAAGCGTGGACGACGCCCCGTCTTCTGCGAATCTCCTCCGGAGGGAAAACGGAGCTGGTCGCGGCGGGTGCCCGCAATGGACCCTGGAACGGCGTCGCCTTAGCGAAAGGCAACTTCTGGGTCGCCGAAGGCGGGGAGCTCGAAGGCGGCCGTAACCGATTGCGGGACCCTTTCATTCGAAATCCGAGAGAGTCGCCCGCGGCCAGCGCGCCTTCATGCAGTACTGCGAGCAATGCCACACCCAGGGGGAATCGAGCTTCGGGCCTGCACTCAACAACAAACCGGCTCCCGGATTCCTCATCAAACTTCAGGTCCGCGCGGGTCTCGGCGCCATGCCCCGATTCCCCGCCTCGGAGATCAGCCCCGAGGAGCTCGATAACATCGTTGCGTATTTGAAAGCCATGCGGCATCACACGGAGAGGCGATGAGTCGGGCCATGAGGCAACCGGACGGATTCGCTCAGGGAGTCGGCGCAGGCGCCGCCCTGATGGTCGTTCTGACGGCTCTGGTTCTCGCATCGCGCGGGCGTCGCCCGCTCGCGGCCGCGCTGAGGAAAATGGACGACGCGGCGCGGTCCGGCCGATCTCCCTGGACCGGCCAGCCGCCGCCGAACTACTTGGACCTCTGCCGCACGGCGGGGCTCTGAAGCTCCAAGGCGCGGACTCCGGACGAAACCGATTTTCCCCTTTCCGGGGAGTAAGGAGCTCATCGTGAAAAGCAAGGCCGCCATCGGAACGCATCCGATCCATCCGATGCTCGTTCCCCTCCCGATCGGCGCTTTCTTCCTGGCGCTGATCGCGGACATACTCCACGCCTCGAACCACGACCCGTTCTGGTACCGATTCGCCTATTTCGCGATCGAGGTCGGCATCGTGACGGCCCTTCTCGCGGCCGTGTTCGGCGCGGTCGAGTACTTCGGCGTCCGGATGAGCGCGAAGGGCGCGAGAGTCGCGACCTGGCACGGCCTGATCAACGTCACGGTGGTCCTGATGTACGCGGTGTCGTGGTGGCTCCGGCGGCATGACGGGGCGCTCGGCACCCCGCGCTTCACTCCCGCGATGGCGATCGCGGTCCTCGCGTTCGCGATGCTCGGCGTCTCCGGATGGCTCGGGGGAAACCTGGCCTACCATCACAAGGTGGGGGTCGTCGAAAACGCCGACCCGGAGGCATCGAAGATCGGGATGCGAGAGTCCGCTTCGTGAAGGCGGCGCCGCTTCACGCTCTAATCCTGACACCCGTTCTCGCGGCGGCGGCCCTTCGATGCGGAAAAATCGATCTCAAAGCTGCCGACCAGGCGTCGAAATACAAAGTCGAGGTGAAGGCTTCGGCGACCGTCCAGGCGCCCGAGGGATTCCGAGCCGTTCTCGTGGCCGAAGGGCTGAACTACCCGAGCTCCCTGACCTGGGATCAGGAGGGACAGCTCTACGTGCTCGAATCGGGAACGGTTCCGATCCCGACGCTCTCGCCGAAGATTCTCCGCGCCCGCGCGGGACGCCTCGAGGAGGTCTCGCTGACCGGCGGATTCCCCGGAGCGGAGGCCGTGGGTCTCGTTTTCCACGAAGGCTGGCTCTACTTCTCTCACGAGGAGAAGGAAGGCACCTGGGGCGTCAGCCGCGTCCTTCCGGCCGGAGGCGCCGTCGAGCCGGTCGTCCGCGGGATCCCGTCTCGCGGCGATCACTGGATCAACTATCTCGTCTTCGACGGCGCGGGAACCCTCTGGTTCGGCGTCGGCAGCGCGACGAACTCGGGCCTGGTTTCCTCGCACGACCCCGTCAACGGCAAGTGGATCAAGAAAAGGCCGGACGCTCACGACATCGCCTGCCGCGACCTGACCCTCTCCGGCAGGACTTTCGACGAGGAGGACGCTCTGGCGTCCGGGAAGGGCGCCAGAGCCACCACGGGCGCCTACCAGCCCTATCGCACCGCCGGCGAGACGCGGATCCGCGGGCAGATCCCGTGCACGGGCGCTCTCTTTCGCCTCAGGAAGGGCGGCACGGCTCCCGAGCTCGCCGCGTGGGGGTTCCGAAACCCCGTCGCCCTGGCGTTCGACCGGAAGGGAAGCCTCTACATTGGAATGCACGGCGCCGACATCCGCGGCACCCGCCCGATCCTGGACGATCCCGATGCGATCTACCGGTGGAAGGAGGGGGCATGGTACGGGTGGCCGGACTACGCGGCCGATCTGATCCCGGTCACCGATCCGATTCACCGGGCGCCCTCGCAGTTTCAGGCGCCGGGACACTCGGGAGACGAGGCCGTGATCGATCTCGCGAAGAGCGGCCTGTCGGCGCCCGACCGCGCGCTGCTCGTGGCGAAGACCGAGCCGCACGCCGCGCTCGGCGGCATGACCTTCGTGCCTGCCGGCGGGCCCTTCTCGCGCTGGAGCGGCCAGCTCCTCCTTTCGGAGATGGGAGACTTCAAGCCATCGACCGATCCCCTCCACCCGGACGTGCGGGCGGGCTTCCAGGTGGAGGCCGTCGATCCCGCCACGGGCCGTCGCTCGGTCTTCGCGCGCAATCGGGGCGCGGGCGCCGCTCAGCCGTCGTCGGAGATCGACCGCACCGACGGGTTCGAGCGCCCGGTTGACGTGAAAGTGGGGCCCGACGGGCTCGTGTACGTGCTCGACTTCGGAGCCTTTCAGGCCACCGCGAAGGCGGCGAAAGTCTTTCCGAAAACCGGGAAGGTTTTCCGGATCGAGCCCGCGCCGCCGGTCCGTTGAGTCCGCTCCTCGCGCTCCTCTTCGCCGCCTCTGCCGCCGGTGCCGCCGTCCCGTCGGCCCCGCCCCGCGTCTCCGAAGAAGTGATAGTCGTTGCCGAGCGGGGCGCCGCCGGGCGGGCGGAGATCCCGGCCGCCGTCAGCGTCCTCACCCGCGAGGACATCGAAAAGCTTCCGGCCGAAACGCTCGCCGATCTCATGGGGTTCCTTCCCGGCTTTCACGCCTCCTTCGCGCACTCGTCGGCGGGAACCGCGCCGATGGTGAGCGCGCGCGGCTTCTTCGGCGGCGGAGAGGCCGAGTACGTTCAACTGCGCGTCGACGGCGTGCTCGTGGCGGACCCCGAATCGGGCCTCTCGGACTGGCGGCGGATCCGGGCGTCCGACATCGAGCGCATCGAGGCGCTGAGAGGCCCCGGATCGTCGCTCTACGGCGACACGGCCCTCGGCGGCGTCATCGAAGTCTTTACGCGCCCGGCGCCGGCCGCCGGAGCGGAAGGAAGGCTGTCCGCGTCCGCCGGAAGCTTCGCGACGGCTGTCGCGGAGGGCTCCGTGGCCGCCGGGAGCGGGCGCTGGTCGGGCCGACTTGCCGGACACACGGCCTCGACGGCCGGGGAACGCGCGCATTCCGCGGGAGAGGAGGAGGGAGTGGACGCCGCGACCTCCTGGAGCGTTCCCGGGGGCGCGTGGACTCTCGCCCTGGCGGCGGCGCAACGGCGGCGCGAAGACCCCGGCGCTCTCACCCGCGAGGAAGCGGCGAGCGATCCGTCCCGATCCGCGCCTCTCTTCCGCTTCGACCGGGACGAAACCCGCCGCGGCAGGATCGCCCTCTCCTTCGCCCGGGAAACGGGGGCGGTCCCTTTCCGGATCGCCGTGTCCGCGCAGGCACGGACCGGATTCCGCGTCCGCAGCGATCTCCTCGCCCCGGGGATCGGCGACCGGACCCGGCGGGATCTCGGCTCGTCGGGTTGGGCGGCGGATGCCGAAGCGGACCGGCGCCTCCCGCTGCTGGGACGCGAAAGCCGTCAGCGCGCCGGAATCGAGGTCTCGCGCGACGCGCTCGACGGTGAATACCGCCCGGTCACCTCGAACGGCGAGCCGGGCCCGCTCCAGGCATCGGCGTCCGGATCCCGCGAGAAGCTCGCGCTCTTTTTCCTGCAGGACTGGCGCGCGACCGAGCGCATCCGCGTCACGGCGGGCGTACGATGGGACCGGATTTCCGATCGGTCCGCCTCCGCCGGAGGCCCCGAGACCGCCACGCGCGAAGCGTGGTCGCCGCGAGCCGGCGTGAATGTCCGGCTGGGGCCGCTGTCGCGATCCCCCGTCTCTCTTTTCGCGCAGGTCTCGAGCGCCTTCAAGGCGCCGACGCTCGACCAGCTGTTCGATCCTCGTCGCTTTCCCGATTTCCGGGGCGGCACCTTCACCGTGTCGAACCCGCGGCTCCGCCCCCAGCGGGCCAGGACGGTCGAGGTGGGAGCCACGGGCCGGTCCGGACCGCTCTTCCTCGACCTCACCGCCTATCGGACCGCCGTCGACGACGAAATCGACTTCGATCCCGCGACCTTCCGGTACGCCAACATCGGCGGGACGCTCCACCGGGGAATCGAGGCGTCCGCGCGCCGGAAGGCGGGGCCGCTGACTCCGTTCGCGTCCTGGGAGCTGACCCGGGTAGAAGCGCAGGAAGGCTCGAATCCGGGCCGGCAGTTGAAGAACGTCCCGAAGCAGATCCTCCGCGCCGGCGTCGCCGCCGACGTTCCCGGGGGCTTCCGCGTGCTCGCCGCCGGCAACCGCATGGCGGGCCGCTTCGCCGACGACGCGAACCGCTTTCCGCTACGGAACGCAATCGTGGTCGACTTCCGGGTCGAGCGCGACTTCGGCCCGCTGACGGCGCGGCTGGACCTCTGGAACGTCGCCGACTCGAGGACCGACGAAATCGGCTTCGTCCTCTCGGATTTCCGCGGCGGGTCCGTCCCCTATGCCTACCCCGGAGCCCGCCGGGCCGCCCGCCTCGGACTCGACTGGAAGCGGTAAGGCCCGATGCCTCTCACCCCAACCTCTCCCCGAGCCCGGGGACGCCGTAAGCAAGGCTCGTTTCTCGGCCTCCCCTTCCGAATGAGTGCCGCCCCTCACCCCAGCCCTCTCCCCCGGCGCGCGGGGAGAGGGGGCAGAGCTGCGCTTCCGTCGAGATCGTGGCTAAGCTCGCAGCGTGAGAAGTCTCCCGACCGAAGGGAGGGAGGAGGCTCACGCGGCGGGAGCGTAGCGAGCGGAGAGACGAGGCGAGCGGTCGAGCCTTCAGGCGAGCCGCTCGCCGGTGCGGTCGCCGGCGGCGACCGTAGGTCCCGCGGCAAGCGCAGCGACGGATTGTCGGCATTCTTGTTGCTCCCGTTGCGGGAGGGAGGCGTCCATGAAATGTGAACATCAGGGCTGTCGGTGCGAGGAGACTCGTGTGGAGCGCGGAAACAAGAAATTCTGCAGCGAGCGGTGCGCGGAGATGGAGATGTCGGGAAAACCCGAGCCGATGTGCGTCTGCGGGCACCCGGACTGCGCCGCCGCCTGAGCCCGGGCGGCGACGCCCTCATTTCCGGCGGCGGCGATCGCGCGCGCGCCGGAAGATCGTGTAGCCAAACCAGAGTCCGAAGACGAAGACGAGGGCGCAAGCGGACGCGACGAGTCCGAGCGCGGGCGATCGGAGCGCGCTGACGCAGACGACGTAGAGATCGAGCGAGAGTCCGATGCCGAGAAAGGCGAGCGCCGCCAGCAGAAACCGGCTGGCCACGGTTTCCACCCGCTCGGTATCGCGGCCCTCCTCGACGATCCGGTGCCACGCGGCGGGCGCCATGAGAAACACCGTCGAAATCCCGACCGCGGCCAGACCCGCGAGGTGGACCCGCTTCGCCGACTCCGGAAGCTTCTCGAACGCCTCCTTCAGCACCGCGACGAACTGAAA